>UQXW01000047.1 GCA_900545215.1 uncultured Bacteroidota bacterium | reverse complement strand
CAATCGAAACATCGCTTGTCACAGCCGATGTATAACCGGCTTATAGAGCCGCTTGACAACTCGGAAATTCCCGAATCCGGTCGTGCAGATGGCTCTCGGTTATTTTTATTACCTTTGCAAACGATTAGATGTGAATTTTATGGGAAATATTGTAGCGATAGTGGGAAGACCCAACGTGGGAAAATCGACTTTGTTCAATCGTCTTACCGAAACGAGAGATGCAATAATACATTCCGAGGCAGGAGTTACGAGAGACCGCCATTATGGTAAGTGTGCATGGAACGGCAAGGAGTTTTCCGTGATCGACACCGGCGGTTACATAATGGGAAGCGATGATGCGTTCGAGGGGGAGATACGCAAGCAGGTTCAACTTGCAATAGAGGAGGCGGATGTCATCGTATTCATGGTCGATGTCAAAGACGGACTCACCTCGAGCGATGAGGATGTGGCAGATATGCTCAGACGAACAGATAAGAAGGTTATCTTGGCTGCGAATAAGGCTGACAACGCTTTGCGAGCCAACGATCATGTGGAGTTCTATGCCTTGGGCTTGGGTGATATTTATTCCATATCCGCAATAAACGGTTCCGGAACGGGAGAGTTGTTGGATGAGGTTGTCAAGGACTTCAAAACGGAGGAGAGTTTCGAGGACGAATACGAAGGAATTCCCAAGATAGCCGTCGTGGGACGCCCGAATGTCGGCAAGAGTTCGTTGATAAATGCCATAATCGGTCAACCTCGAAACATCGTTCACAATTCGGCAGGTACGACAAGGGATTCTTTGAGTACGAGGTATAATCTTTTCGGTTTCGACTTCCTGATTGTGGACACGGCAGGGGTGAGAAAGAAGAACAAAGAGATGGAAGATGTGGAATTTTACTCTGTCATGAGATCCATACGCTCCATTGAAACGGCTGATGTCTGCATTCTGATGATAGATGCTTCGGAGGGCTTGCAGGCTCAGGACTTGAACCTCTTCTCATTGATACAAAGGAACAACAAAGGTGTGGTTATCGTTGTCAATAAGTGGGATTTGGTGGAAAAGGGTAGCAAAACCCATTTGGAATTTGAAGAGAAGATAAAAGCGAAGACCGCTCCATTCGATGATATACCCATAGTATTCACTTCCGTTATCAACAAACAGAGGATATATAAGGTATTGGAGACCGCAAGGGAGGTTTACAAGTCCAGAAGTCGGAAAATATCTACTTCGGAGTTGAATGAAAGGCTTCTTCCCATCGTGAAGGAACAAAATCCTCCCCCTGCGTACAAGGGAAAGTATGTGAAGATAAAATACATAATGCAGTTGAAGACCGCTTACCCGCAATTCGTGTTCTATTGCAATCTTCCGCAATATGTCAAAGACCCTTATAAACGTTTCGTAGAGAACCGCATAAGAAGCATGTACGATTTCAAAGGCGTTCCGATAAGCATTTATTTCAGGGAAAAGTAAATCGAGCGGAATATGGAGGTGAGAATCGATAAATGGCTTTGGGCTGTGAGGTTGTATAAGACGAGAAACCTTGCCGCAGAGGCTTGCAAATTGGGTAAGGTGAGCTGTAACGGAGTCAAAGTCAAGCCTTCAAGAGAAGTAAAGGAGAACGAGGTTTATGAAGTCAACATAGAACAACTTCATAAGAGGGTTAAGGTAAAGCAGTTGTTGTCAAACAGGGTCGGAGCCAAAGACGTGGAAAAATACATGGAAGACCTCACACCTTCGGAAGAGTATGAAAGAGTACGAATGGCAAGAACCTTTGTCTTTGAAGTGCGGGACAGAGGAATCGGAAGACCTAGCAAGAAGGACAGACGTTTATTGGAGTCTTTCAAACAAGACGCTTACAACGAATAAACACCGATTGGAGGGACGCTATGCAAACCGTATTGAATTACATCTTGTTTTATGGTATCCTGATGCCGCTTTCTCTGTTGCCGATGTGGTTTTTGTATGTTCTTTCTTCTCTTATCCGCCTTTTGCTTTGCTATGTGATAAAGTATAGAAAGGACATCATTGCAAGCAACCTCTCAAATTCTTTCCCTGAGAAAAGCAAAGCGGAAATAAACCACTTGATTAACGAATATTATGCCCATCTTGCAGACTTGCTTGTAGAGGCAGTGAAAATGCTTACCATCTCGAAGAAAAATCTTTTGAGAAGATACAGATGCATAAATCCCGAATTGCCGAATGCTTTCTACGAACAAGGCAGAAGCATTGTCTTGGCATCTGCACATTACAATAATTGGGAGTACATGGTGGCGAGTTTGGATATGCAGATAAGTCATCACGGCGTGGGAGTCGGGAAAAGAATGAGCAATAAAACCTTTGAACTGCTGGCTTTCAAGAAAAGAACCAGATACGGAACAGAGGTATGTTATGCAGATAATGTTCGTTCCGTAATGGAAACCTATAATAAAGAAAGGATACCTTGTGCCTATATGCTGTTGTCCGATCAAAGTCCCAACAATTCAAAGAAATGCTATTGGGCAAGTTTCCTTAACCAACCCACAGCCTTGATTTACGGTGCGGAATATTTTGCCAAGAAGTATGATTTTCCTGTCTTGTTTTATCGTGTCGAGAAAAGAAAAAGAGGACGTTACGAAGTGCGGTTCGAAATCATTGCCGCAACTCCGCGAGAAACGCAATATGGTCGCATAATCGAAGACATAGCTTCGCGAACGGAGGATATGATACGCAAAAATCCCCAATACTGGCTTTGGAGCCACAGACGCTGGAAACTGAAACCGGAAGTTAGTGAGCCTCCAACCAATTCGCCCCGCTCTTAGCATCGACCACTATCGGCACTTCAAGCTTCAAGGCATTCGTCATTTCGTTCACTACAATCGCATTTATCTTTTCAAGTTCCGATTTGCAAACATCGAAAACCAATTCGTCGTGAACCTGTAATATCATCTTCGATTTCAAGTTCTCCTTCTTCAATCTACGATAAATTTCAGACATTGCAATCTTAATCATATCGGCACTCGATGCCTGTATCGGCATATTGACAGCATTCCTCTCGGCAAAGGCTCTCAGGTTTACGTTGCCCGAATTTATGTCTTTAAGATAGCGTTTCCTGCCGCACATACTTTCGGCATAGCCTTTTTGTCTTGCTTTCTGCTTGCACTGTTCTATGTAATCGGCAACCTGCGGGTAATTCTCGAAATACTGATCTATCAGGCTTTGTGCCTCTTTCCTCGATATGCCGAGCTGATTGGAAAGTCCGAAAGCCGAAATTCCGTAAATTATTCCGAAGTTCACGCTCTTCACATTGGCTCTCATCTGTTTCGTTATTTGAGAAGAATCCAAACCATATATCTTTGCGGCTGTTGCAAGGTGTATATCCTCTCCGTTTTTGAACGCACTGCAGAGATGTTCGTCCCCGCTCAATGAAGCAATTATCCTTAATTCTATCTGCGAATAGTCTGCTGCCAAGAGTACATGCTCATCGTCCGCAGGCACAAAACACCTGCGTATCTCTTTGCCAAGTTCCGTTTTTATGGGAATGTTCTGCAAATTAGGATTATTGGAAGATAATCTTCCGGTTGCGGTAACAGCTTGGTTGAAACTCGTATGCACTCGTCCGCTTTTCGGAGATACCAAAGCAGGAAGGGCATCTACGTATGTGCTTTTCAATTTGGACAGCGTCCGATACTCCAAAATCAGAGGTATTATAGGGTGTACGTGAATGTATTTCTGTAATACATCTTCCGCAGTGGAGAACTGTTTCGTGGCAGTCTTCTTTGTTTTTGCATTTCCGGCAATCTGCAATCGTTCGAACAGTACTTCTCCCATTTGTTTGGGCGAAGCGATATTGAATTCCAAGCCTGCCAAGTCATAAATCTCCCTCTCCAACTCCGCTTTTCTTTCTCCGAGTTTTCCCGAAAACGTTTCCAACTCCGCAGTATCTATTCTCACGCCTGTCTTTTCCATGGAGAAAAGCACCTCCACCAACGGCATTTCTATATTGCGGAAAAGAGATGACAGATTGTTTTCCTCCAATTTTCTCTTGAATATATCCCTGAGACGGAATATAATATCCGCTGTCTCGGAACAGTGGTTCGCTCTATGGGAATTCCCTTGGACAGGAATACTTCTTTGAGCCGGTTTATCCGATTTGCCGAAATGCTCCGTCGGTTCGAGCATTCTGTAATTCAAAAAGCCTTCACTCAGCAAATCCAAACGATGAGCGGCCTCCGAATCCAATAAATAATGAGCTATAAGGACATCAAAACATTCGCCTTTTATCGAAATATCGCTGTCGGAAAGCGAATGCATTTCTTTTTTCAGGTCGTATGCAATTTTGTGAATGCTTTCGTTTTCAAAGAAAGCCGTTTTCATCGATGATAATGCTTCATTGACTTCCTCAGAGGTAAATACCGACAAATCGACAAAGGCAGTATTCCCCTTTTCCGTGCATATTGCAACTCCCGAAAACTTTTCATCGACACGATGGCAATGAAATGCCGCATCGGATACCTCTTGCAATTTTTCTATAAAAGCGTTCAGCTCTGCGAAAGTGCTTATCGTCGAATATTCATGAGCCGTGTTTGCAATATTATCGAATGAACTTTGCTCGGAAAACAAATCCGTTTGCAGGTTTTCCTGATCTGCAGGCGAGAAAAGATTGTTTTCCTCTGTCGAATTGCCGTTCACCTTGAAGTAATCGAAGAAACTTTTTGCAAGACCCTTAAATTCCAATTCGTCGAATACCTTTCTGCAAGCAGCAACATCTGGTTCTGACATGGCAAGAGCCTCCGGATTGAATTCGATGGGAACATTCAATACTATGGTTGCAAGAAATTTGGATTGCAAAGCCTGTTCCTTGTTCTCTTCGATGGCTTTGCGAACAGACTTGGCAGTTATTTTGTCGCTGTTTTCAACGATTTCTTCGATGGAAGCGAACTGCTGCAACAAAGCCTTGGCTTTCTTCTCCCCTATGCCGGGAACTCCGGGTATGTTATCCGAACTGTCGCCCCATAATCCGAGAATATCGATAACCTGTTTCGGTTCTTTGATTTCAAATCTCTGCAAAACCTCATCGACACCCCAAATCTCCTCTCCCGCACCCATTCTTCCGAGTTTCAACATCTTTATATTCTCCTCCACAAGCTGGGCATAATCCTTATCCGGAGTAACCATGAATACCTCGAATCCCTCTCTCGCCGCTTTTTTTGCCAAAGTGCCTATAACATCATCCGCCTCGTACCCCTCACAAGAGAGCATCGGTATGTGCATTGCCTCGATCAGTCGGTGGATATAGGGTTCCATCTGACGGATTTCCTCAGGCGTGGATTCTCTGTTGGCCTTGTAGTCTGCAAAACACTCATGACGAAAAGTCGGAGCATGCAAATCGAAAGCTATGCCCAAATAAGAAGGCTTATGTTGTTTGAGCAGGCTTAGCAAAGTATTGAAAAAGCCGAACGCAGCCGAAGTATTCAAGCCTTTGGTGTTCATTCTCGGATTTTTGTTCATCGCATAGAAACTGCGATAAATCAAAGCCATGGCATCTATCAGGAATAATTTCTTCTTTTCCATTGTAATTCTAGAATATGACAGTTTGCAAAAGTAACCATTTTGCAACGTATCTCGACAAGACAAAGCTCGAAAAAACAGTTTCTTCTATCGAAACACACATTTTGCCATTTCTTTTTTCCAAAGACAAAGTCCCGAAAAACCGGAACGCCGTTTCCGTAAAATGAAATGCCGAAAGAAAAAATCATAACGCCGTTCCATTTCAGCCGAACGGCGTTTGGTTGCGAGCATATCGAATAATGCCTGTCCGGAATGAGAGATGTGTGGATTTTTCAGAGGTTTTTCATCAGCAATGAACCGATTTGCTTTTCGCATGTTTCGAGATGGGTAGGAGTTTGATGTTTTCGATATGATTTAACCGCTTGATTTCGGCAGTGAAAAGGATTAACAAAAATCATTGATAAGAAATTGGTGAAAGAATTTGCCGATTGGGTGAAATGATGTACCTTTGTCGGCTGAAACGAGACTTATAAAATGGAAAAATAGTATGATAAGTACAGTTGTCTATGCGATTGTCGCCTTGTCTGTTACGGGAGCGGTGGCTGCGATAATTCTTTATTTCGTGGCTCGGCGTTTTCGGGTGTATGAAGACCCGAGAATAGATATGGTAACCGATAAGTTGCCGGGGGCGAACTGCGGAGGCTGCGGTTTTGCAGGTTGCAGGGCATTGGCAGAGGCGATAGTGAAGAGTGAAAGCATGGATGGAAAGTTCTGTCCCGTCGGAGGAAACAAAGTGATGCATAAGGTGGCGGAGGTTATGGGGCTGAAAGCGGGCGATAACGAACCCATGATTGCCGTTGTCAGGTGTAACGGGGGCGAATGCAACTCTCCGAGAAAGGCGGACTACGATGGGTTGGCGGATTGTGCGAGTGCAAATATGAATTTTGCAGGAAAGGGCGGTTGTGCTTACGGTTGCCTCGGTTTCGGCAACTGTGTAAAGGCTTGCAAGTTCGATGCAATAAAATTAAACGAACATACAGCCTTGCCGGAGGTAGATGAAGAGAAGTGTGTTGCCTGCGGTGCTTGTGCAAAGGCTTGTCCGAGAAATATAATAGAGCTGAGATTTAAGGGAAAGAACGACAGAAGAGTATTTGTAAGTTGCGTCAACAAAGAGAAAGGGGTAGATGCAAAAAAGAACTGCACTGTTGCGTGTATAGGTTGCGGCAAGTGTGCAAAGGTTTGCCCTTTTGATGCGATAAAGATTGAAAACAATCTTTCGTACATAGACTTCAATAAATGCAGACTGTGCAGAAAATGCGTGGACGAATGTCCGACCGGAGCCATTCATGCTGTGAATTTCCCGATTAAAAGAGTCGCAGCCTCGGATAAGGAACCGGCAAACCAATCAGAGGAAAGTCTCATAACAAAATCCTGACGAAGAGTGATGAAAACGTTCAAATTGGGAGGAATTCACCCCGAGGAAAATAAATTGGCAAGGAACAGCAAAGTGGAAGTGTTTCCTCTGCCAAAGAAAGCCGTGATATTCGTTTCGCAACACCTCGGAGCCCCTTCCGTTCCGGTGGTTAAGAAAGGCGACAGGGTGAAAACGGGGCAACTATTGGCAAAGGCAGAGGCGTTTATCTGTGCAAACACGCATTCTCCTTTCACGGGAGTGATAACAAAGATTGATTTGGCAAAAGACTTCAACGGTTATGCAAAGCCTGCATTCTATATAGATGTCGAAGAGGACGAATGGGAGGAGGGAATAGATGTATCCGATGAACTTGTCAGAGAAATAAGATTAACTCCCGCCGAAATAGTCGAGAGAATAAAGAATAGAGGGATAGTGGGATTGGGAGGTGCTGCTTTCCCTACGCATGTCAAATACATGATACCTGATGGCAAAAAAGCGGAATACCTTATTATAAATGCCGTCGAGTGCGAGCCTTATCTCACTTCCGACAACAGAGTGTTGATCGAGCGTACGGAAGAGGTGTTGACAGGTATCGAAATAATGAAGAAAGCTTTGGGGGTAAGCATTGCCAAAATCGGTATAGAGAAAAACAAACCCGAAGCGATGGAACGTATCCTAACTGCGGCAAAATCATTTGAGGGTATAGAAATAGTGCCTTTGAAGACCAAGTACCCGCAGGGAGCGGAGAAGCAACTGGTCTATGCACTGACCAAACGAGAAGTTCCGAGTGGCAAATTGCCGATAGAGGTGGGCTGTGTAGTGAATAATGTCGGTACGGCTTCGGCTGTGTACGACGCAGTGCAGAAAAATCGTCCTCTTATAGACAATGTACTGACTTATACGGGCAAAAATGTAAAGGAAAACCGAAATCTCTTGGTAAGAGTGGGAACGTCTTTTCGTGAAATAGCGGACTATTGCGGCGGATTGCCGGAACACACGGGCAAAATAATAAACGGAGGACCTATGATGGGTAAAGCAATCGTTAATCTTGACGCTCCGACCGTCAAAACGACCTCGTGCATATTGGTAATGGACGAAAAGGAGTCCAAACGGAAGGAACAAACCAACTGTTTGCGATGCGGCAAATGCGTATCGGCATGTCCCATGGGTCTGGAGCCTGTGCAACTTGCCCTGTTGGCGAAACAATCTCGTTGGGAAGAGACGGAAAAGGAATGTGCAATGGATTGCATAGAGTGCGGTTGCTGTTTATATACCTGTCCTGCCGGTCAGCCGTTGCTTGACTTTATAAGAGTGGCGAAAATCAATATAGGAAAACTGAGAAGAGAAAGAAGCAGGAAATAGAATGAAGAGAGGATTATTTGCTTTGGCTGTCATGTTGATGTCGTTCTTCGCTTTGTCTGCACAAAAGGAAGAATTTCTGAATTACTACAACGAAACGGGACAGTATTCCTTGGATTATCCTGCGTCATGGGAGCTTGAAGAGACGGGAGAAGAAGGAACGGTAAGTTTATATGCTCCTTCCGAAGAGAACGAACTTGTGTATAAACATTTGCAGGTAAGTGTCGCACAATGGGACGAGGGAAACCTTGAAGATTTCGTGGCTGCGGCTTTCTCGGAATCGGAAATGAAGGAAGTGTATCCCGATATAGAAATAAGGGATTCGGGCATCAAGGAACAAAACGGCACGGATATTCACAGCTTCGAGATGAGCTACACATTAAACGAAGAAAAGGTAATCACTCTTTGTTACTTCGAGAAAAAGGAAAGCAGGATATACATCATTCTGGCGGTTTCTCCCGAGAGAGAATACGCTCTTTACAAGGATTGTTTTTTGAGAATAATCCGGTCTTTGCAAATTTGGTAAAATCGTAAAAGCAGAAAATAAGGAATAATCGGACATGGCATTACTTACAATATCGGGTTCGCCGCACATTCAGAGCAAAGAAACCACCAAATCCATAATGTGGAATGTGGTTGCGGCTTTAATCCCCACTTTATTGGTCGGAATATATTACTTTGGTTTCAGAGTGCTGGCTGTTACCTTGATTTCGGTCGCTGCATGCGTTCTTTTCGAGTGGTTGATTCAGAAGTTCATTTTGCAAGGCAGACAAACGATTTCCGATGGTTCCGCTGTGATAACCGGAATATTGCTTGCGTTCAATCTTCCTTCCGATATACCGTTCTATATTGTGGTTATAGGTGCCGTTGTTGCGATAGGGATAGGCAAAATGACTTTCGGAGGATTGGGCAAGAACCCTTTCAATCCTGCTTTGGTGGGTCGTGTTTTCTTGTTTTTGTCTTTCCCTACGGAAGTTGCCAAATCGGAATGGGTGCAACCGCATCCTCTGTTTTCGGGAGGGCTTGTCGATGCTTTCACCGGACCGACTCCTTTGGCTTCAATCGGCAAAAACAATCCGCAGGGTTTGAATGTACTCGATATGTTCCTCGGTGCAACGGGCGGAAGCCTCGGTGAAGTGGCAGCGATTGCGATAATCATCGGTGGTGTTTATCTTTTGTTGAAACGAATCATCACTTGGCATATTCCTGTCGCCTTCCTGACATCTGCTTTTGTTTTCTCCGGTATATTATACTTGTTCGGCATCACGGTAAATCCCATATATCATTTGCTGGCGGGAGGAATGTTGCTCGGAGCTGTCTTTATGGCAACCGATATGACCACAAGCCCTATTTCCAAAAGCGGACAACTTGTGTTCGGTGCGGGTTGCGGATTGTTGACCATTCTGTTTCGTTGCTTCGGTCCCATGCCGGAGGGTGTGTCTTTTGCAATCCTGATAATGAATGCTCTCACGCCTCTGATAAATAAGGCTTTCAAACCTTCAAAATTCGGGTATTAAATCTCAAAAACAGGCAAATATCATGGCAAAATCCGAATCCACATTAAAGAACATGCTTTTGAGCCTTACGCTCATTTCGTTTTGTGCCTCGGCTTTACTTGCAGGCGGCTATGTTTTGACGAAAGAGCCTATCGAAAAGGCATTGCAGGAGAAGAAAAACGCCGCAATAAAGGAGGTATTGCCGAAAGGCGATATCGAAATCGGCAAGGCTGTCGAGGTGAGACTTGATGGTTATGAAGATGCCTTTGTGGTTTATCCTGCCAAAAAGGGTGGTAACTTCATCGGTTGTGCAATAGAAACCTATGATAACAACGGTTACGGCGGCAAAGTGAGGAGTATGGTGGGTTTGGATGCCGAAGGAAGAGTGATAAACTACTCCGTACTTGAAGCGAACGAAACTCCGGGACTTGGTGCCAAGGTTTCGGATTGGTTCAAGACCAAGGGCGACATCAGAGGCAAAGACCCTGCAAGCGAAGACTTCAAGGTAAAAAAAGATGGAGGCGAGATAGATGCCATAACGGCTGCAACCATAACCTCGAGAGCCTTTCTCTCTTCCGTGAAGTCGGCTTATCAGGCATTTATACGGTATAAAGAACAGCAAAAAGAGTAATATCCATGAACTATTTCAAGATTGTAAAGAACGGAATCATCAAAGAGAACCCCACTTTCTGCATGTTGATAGGTATGTGTCCCACATTGGGAACAACCACTTCGGCAATAAACGGCATGGGAATGGGATTGTGTACCATGTTTGTGCTGATTTTGTCCAATATGGCAATATCTCTGTTGAAGGATTTGATACCCGATAAGGTCAGAATACCGGCTTTCATTGTCGTCATAGCTTCTTTTGTTACCATTTTGCAACTTTGCATGCAGGCTTATCTGCCTTCGCTTTACGAAAGCCTCGGTTTATACATTCCTTTGATTGTCGTGAACTGTTTAATCCTCGCCCGTGCGGAAGCTTTCGCAAGTCGGAACAATCCGATAGCTTCCATGTTCGACGGAATCGGTATGGGCTTGGGCTTTACCTTGGGACTGACGACTTTGGGCTTGGTAAGGGAACTCTTGGGCAGCGGTTCGGCTTTCGGCTTCAAGTTCATAGGCGATGCCGACGGCATGTTGGTCTTCGTCCTCGCCCCCGGAGCATTCATAGCTTTGGGTTACCTGATAGCATTGCTCAACAGGTTGAAATCGAAATAAGTTTTCGCTCCTTGCTCACTGTTTTTTATGCCTCTCAAAGGACAAGAAAAACTCCGTTTCAACTGTCTTTGAATATTATCGTTTCCAAGTGGTTCGACGAAACGCCGAAAGGATTTCGTCAAACGGCGATTTACTAAAATGAAACGCCGAAAGAAAAAATCGAATCGGCGTTTCGGTATGGCGGAGGTTCGGAGTGGTTTGCGTATCGACTGTTTCTGTCTGTGAAATTGCCGAAGGGGTTTGTGCTTTGCCGGCATCGGTTTCTTTGATACTACTGCTTTTTTCGTATCTTTGCCGTTTGAATTATTTATGTTTTCGAGTGATTTGAAATGGAAAGAAGAGTGAGAGTGAGATTTGCCCCAAGCCCTACGGGACCTTTGCATATAGGCGGGGTGAGAACGGCTTTATACAATTATTTGTTCGCCAAGAAAAACGGCGGAGATTTTATTTTGAGAATCGAGGATACCGACCGGACACGTTTCGTGGAAGGTGCGGAGGGCTATATCATAGAGGCTTTCGAATGGTTGGGGCTGAAGTTCGACGAGGGTGTCGCAACAGGCGGCAAATACGGTCCTTACAGACAGAGCGAACGCAAGGAGATGTACAAGTCGTATGCTTTGGAATTGGTAAAAAAGGGTCATGCTTATTACGCTTTTGATACCCCCGAAGAATTGGAGGCGAAGAGAAAAGAGGCTGAAAGCGAGAAAAGAACCTTTCAGTACGATTGCAAGACAAGAGGAGGTTTGAAAAACTCCCTTGCTCTTTCCGAACAGGAGACGGAGGCTTTGCTTGTTGCCGGTGTGCCGTACGTGATACGTTTCCGCTTTCCGGAAGACACATTGATAGAGTTCGATGATTTGATAAGGGGACATGTAAAGGTTAATTCGTCGCTTTTGGACGACAAGGTGTTGTATAAATCAGATGGCATGCCGACCTATCACTTGGCGAACATAGTCGATGACCATTTGATGGAGATTTCCCATGTGATAAGAGGAGAGGAATGGTTGCCGTCTTGCCCTTTGCATGTTATGCTTTACCGTGCGTTCGGTTGGGAAGAGACAATGCCGGAATTCGCACACCTTCCTTTGTTGTTGAAGCCCGAAGGTAGTGGAAAATTATCAAAGAGGGATGGAGACAGATTGGGTTTTCCTGTGTTCCCTTTGCAGTGGACAGACCCGAAAAGCGGAGAAGTTTCTTCCGGTTACAGAGAAAGCGGTTATCTGCCGCAGGCTGTGGTAAATATGTTGGCTTTGCTGGGTTGGAATCCGGGTACTGAGCAGGAGATTTTTTCTTTGGAAGAATTGGCCGAGGTGTTCTCGATAGACAGAATCAGCAAACACGGTGCGAGGTTCGACCTCGAAAAAGCCAAATGGTTCAATCATCAATATCTTCAAAAGCTTGACGACAAGGTATTGACACAACAGTTCATGCTTGACTTGAAAGCAAGAGGCATAGACAAGGACGAGGCCTTTGTGGAGAGGGTCGTGAAGTTGATAAAGGAAAGATGTTCCTTTGCAAAAGAATTGTGGGATAACGGAGATTACTTTTTCGTTGCTCCTCAGACATACGCCGAAAAAGCATTGAAGAAACGTTGGAAGGAAGGCATGAGCGAGAGAATGCGATTTATCGTTTCCGAATTGGAAAAACTGAGTGAGGATGATTGGGCTCGGAAAGCAGAGGACTTTTTGATGGATTACATAGCCGAAAACGAATTGAACATGGGTCAGATAATGAATTCCATTCGTTTGGCTGTGGTCGGAGATACCAAAGGCTGCGGAATGGCGGATATTTTCGCTGTTTTGGGAAAAGAGGAGTCGCTTCGCAGAATGCAGACGGCTGCCGAGAGGATTGCTTTATAGGCTTGAAATACTTTTGAAACCATGACAAACGGGATAAAGACGGTTTGCATAATCGGCAGAGGTAATGTGGCATGGCATTATGAGAGACGGTTCGGAGAAAAGGGCTTTGTTTGCAGTACTTTCTCCTCTCGCGATGAGATGCCGGAGCAATGTCATGAAGCGGATTTGGTTATTATAGCCGTTAAGGACGAAGCCATTGCAGAGGTTGCTCGAAAATTGAAGCCTGTAAAGGGCATATTGGTTCATACTTCGGGCTTTGTCGGTACGGAATGCTTGAAAGAAGCGGCGGAATGTTACGGAAGTCTTTATCCTTTGCAGACTTTGAAAAAAGAAAAGGAAACGGATTTCGATACCGTACCTTTATGCACATACGGAAACACCGAAACTGTCAAAGAGATTTTGAGAGGAGTTGCTTCTCGTCTTTCTTCGGTACATTACGAATTGTCGGACAGTCAGAGAAAAACCCTGCACCTTGCGGCGGTTTTTTGCAATAACTTCCCGAACCACTTGTTCGGAATAGCCAAAAGCATTTTGGATAAGGAAAATATTCCTTTTTCCACTTTGTTTCCATTGATGGATACGACCGTGAGCAGGGCAAAGATGTTCAATCCGTTCGATGTTCAAACGGGACCTGCCATAAGGAACGAACAAAGCATAATGGAACAGCACAAAGCAAAGCTCGACAAGGAGGAAAAAGAGATATATGAGTTGTTAAGCAAAAGAATTATCGAATATCACGAGAAAAACAAGAAATGAGAATATGAAAAGAATAGTTGTTCTTACGGGTGCGGGAATCAGTGCGGAGAGCGGCATAAAGACTTTCAGGGATTCGGACGGTCTGTGGGAGAATTACAGAGTGGAAGATGTGGCAACGTATGAGGCATGGGTGAGAAACCCGGATTTGGTGAGAGAGTTTTACAACCAAAGACGCAAAGAGATAATGGAAACCGAGCCTAACGAAGGGCATAAGCAGTTGTTGAGATTGGAAGAGGCTTTTAAGGTCAACGTCATTACCCAAAATATAGATGACTTGCATGAAAGAGCGGGCAGTTCCGAGGTGTTGCACCTTCATGGAGAGGCGAAGAAATTGTGCAGCGAGACAAATCCCGATGAGATTGTGGAGTTGAAAGGTTGGGAACAAACGGCTGACATGAAAGATTCTTCCGGAAGACCTTTGCGACCTTTCATAGTGTGGTTTGGAGAGGCTGTTCCCAATATAGTACCTGCGGCGGAATTATGCAGAGATGCAGATATAATGATTGTGATAGGCACAAGTCTGAACGTTTATCCCGCAGCGGGTTTGTTGGGATACGCAAAGCCGGGTTGCATTAAATATCTGGTTGATCCGAAAGAGCCTGCAACAAGTCTGAACGGAATAAATTTCGTGAAAGAAAAGGCTTCCACGGGAGTGAAGAAGGTGGTCGATGAGATTTTGAGACTTTACAGCAAATAGAAATCAGTGATGAAAAAGGTATATATAGAGACATACGGTTGTCAGATGAATCAAGCTGACAGCGAAGTGGTGGGAGCTATTGTCAAGGCTGAGGGCTACGATTTGACGGACGACCTTTATGAGGCGGATGTCATATTCGTGAATTTATGAGGCGGATGTCATATTCGTGAATACTTGTTCGATAAGAGAAAATGCAGAACAAAGGGTCAAGAAGCGTCTTGCCGAGTTCGCAAGCCTGAGACGTGGCAAATCGTGGTTGAAAATAGGGGTTCTCGGTTGCATGGCTGAGAGATTGCAAAAGCAGTTGGTGGAAGAAAACGGTGTCGATATTGTTGTGGGACCGGATTCTTACAGGGATATTCCGCGATTGTTGGCTTTGTCGGGTAAACAGGCGGGAATATCCGTCGAACTTTCGGAAAAGGAGACTTATGCGGACATAAGCCCTGTGAAACTGAGCACCAACGGGGTTACGGCTTTCATTTCGATAATGAGAGGTTGCGAAAACTTCTGTTCTTACTGCGTTGTACCTTATACAAGAGGCAGGGAAAGAAGCCGTGATCCGCAAACGATAGTGGCTGAGGCTGCCGATTTGTTTGAAAAGGGGTATAGGGAGGTAACGTTGCTCGGGCAAAATGTCAATTCATATATATGGAATAAGGGCGAAGCCTCGGAGGTCGATTTCGCGAAACTGATGGAGATGGTTGCACAGGTAAGTCCGTTGTTGAGAATAAGGTTTTCGACCTCTCATCCCAAGGATATTTCGCAAGAACTCCTCGATACGATTGCCAAATATGATAATATATGTAAGTTCATTCATCTTCCGTTGCAATCGGGCAGCACAAGAATGCTGAAATTGATGAACAGAAAATATACAAGGGAGAATTATTTGGAGAAAATAGCCGCCATAAAGCGAACAATAAAGGATTGCGGATTGGCAACAGATATAATAGCGGGATTTTGTACCGAAACATTGGACGATCATAAAGATACTTTGGACATGATGAGGCAGGTGGAATACGACTCCGCCTATATGTTCAATTATTCCCAACGTTCAAACACTCTTGCCGCAAAAAAATATGCCGACGATATTCCTTACGAGGAAAAGACAAGGCGTTTGGAAGAAATAATCGACTTGCAGAGAGAATTGTCATTGCAAAGCAATAAAAGAGATATCGGAAAAACATTCGAGGTTCTTGTGGAGGGTACATCGAAAAGAAGTGCCGATAAATTGTTCGGAAGAAATTCACAGAATAAAGTGGTGGTATTCGACAAAGGAAACTTCAAACCGGGAGACTATGTTAATGTGAGAGTGGCGGATTGTACCTCGGCAACCCTTTTCGGAGAAGCAATTTGATTTTTCTATGTTTGAAACGAGAAAAAATTATCAAGAGGCTTTGTGTAATTAAGAAAAGAACTATCTTTGCAAAACCAAACTGTTATAGCATGAGTAGAATTTACAAGCTTAGTCCGTTGTTTTTGATTGTTGTAGCGTTTTTATGTGCGTGTACATCACAGAAAAATTTGATATATCTGCAAGGAACGGAGAACGGAAATAATGAAATAGTATATGATTATGCGGGAAGTGCGACTAATTATTCCCCTGACTATGTCTTGGCAGAGCAAGACATGTTGTACATTCAAATAACGTCCACGGTAGGAAACGAAGCCAATGCTTTATTCAACGGTTCTGCCAATACGAACTACATGAACTCGGACAATTCCGTGTTCTTGAATAGTTTCGTTGTGGATAAAGATGGTGCAATCGGCTTGCCATTGATTGGCAAAGTGCATGTCAAGGGTTTGACGGTGCAGGAAGCTGAGAATAGAATAAAGAAGAGGGCGGAAGAATTCGTACAAGGTGCTGTCGTGTCTTGCAAAATGGTGAATTTCAAAGTATCTGCCTTGGGCGAGGTGGCTCGTCCGGGAACTTATACGTTCTATCAACCGAATGTGAACGTTTTCGAGGTGATTGCAGCGGCAGGAGACTTGACATATTACGGCAAACGACACAAAGTAAAAGATGTGAG
>UQXW01000046.1 GCA_900545215.1 uncultured Bacteroidota bacterium | reverse complement strand
CACAAAAGCTGATAGTCGAATAAGCAGACAATCGGTAAACACTTCAAGGGGAGCCGCATGGCTCCCCTTTTTCGTTTCTATAAACGATTAAAAAAGAGAAGCGGCACAAGTCAGTTGTGCCGCTTCTCTTTTAATGACGATGGTTTTCTACAATTTTATTTCTTCTCCCGAGGCGTTGAGGAATACGTATTCCATAATGCCTGTTTCAGTCGAAGTCTTTACTTTTAATTTGATACCGTATCGTTTCGCCCATTGTTTTTTCTGGTTGTTGAACAACCCTTTGTTTATGTATGAAGTAACGAAAGGGTGTGCCAAGAGAGTGAGCTGTTTTTCGTTCTGCTCCTGAGCAAGATACTTTATGTCGCTTTCTATTTCGTTTATAATAGAAAGAGAGGATTGTATTTTGCCGCTTCCCTTGCAGACAGGGCATACTTCCGAGAGATCGACACATATTGCAGGTCTTACTCTCTGTCTCGTTATCTGCATGAGGCAGAATTTGCTCAAAGGTAATATCGTATGCTTTGCTCTGTCTTTCTGCATTTCCTCTTCCATCTTGTTGAGAAGAAGTTTGCGATTGGCTGATACTGCCAAATCGATGAAATCGATCACTATGATACCCCCCAAATCTCTCAGACGCATCTGTCGGGCTATCTCTACGGCAGCCTCGCAGTTCACGAGAAGAGCATTCTCTTCCTGATCTTCGGAAGACTTGCTGCGGTGTCCGCTGTTTACGTCTATCACATGCATTGCCTCCGTCTGTTCTATGACAAGATATATCCCGCTGCGGATTGTAACCACTTTTCCGAAAGAATTTCTGATTTGTGAGGCTACTCCGAACTGTTCGAATATAGGA
Source organism: uncultured Bacteroidota bacterium (assembly GCA_900545215.1). Lineage (GTDB taxonomy): Bacteria > Bacteroidota > Bacteroidia > Bacteroidales > P3 > Onthomorpha. Next base: position 15,478 of record UQXW01000046.1, on the reverse strand, counting down.
GTCTGCATTTTGTACAAATGCAGTATATCTTCTTTCTCGGGGCAAATGGAAGTGATGTATCCCTTTATTTCATCGTGCAAGTCGGTATCGTTGACATACACGCTGTTGAATTCCTCTGTCAACAGTTCTCTCAATATGACGGAGGTCTTATCCAATTCGGAAACCAATTTGGCAGGCGGTAAAGCTTTGGGCAACTTCTTTTTTATGGTGTCCCATCTTGCAAGCAAGCCTTTCATGTCATTGTCCAAATCGGCAGCCGATTTGCCCTCGGCTATTGTGCGTATGATAACGCCGAAATTATCGGGCTTTATGCTTTTTATCAGTTTCCTGAGCCTGTTCCGCTCCTCCATGGATTGTATCTTTTGAGAGACGGAGACTTTGTCGGTAAACGGTGTCAACACCAAATAACGCCCTGCAAAGGACAGTTCCGTCGTCAATCGCGGTCCTTTTGTGGAGATTGCCTCCTTGCTTATTTGCACAAGAATAATCTGTCCTTGTTTGAGCGTTTCTCCTATCTTGCCGCCTTTTTCCAGTTTTTTGTCTTTGAACGAAGCAAAGTCAACCGAATCCAAACTGTTGGCAAGCCCGGCTTTGGTGAATTTTTCAAGGGCATTGTAATACAAGCCCAAGTCGAGATAATGTAGAAAACCATCTTTCGAAAAGCCCACATCCACAAAGGCAGCATTCAAACCCGGCAATATTTTCTTTACTTGACCGAGAAAGATGTCGCCTACAACGTGGGTCATTTCCGATTTACCTTGATGCAATTCCACCAGACGCTTATCCTCCAAGAGAGCAATATCGACCCCTGACGGCTTTACATCGATAATCAAATCCTTGTTCACTTGATTTCGGTATTAGATGATTAAAAAAGTATTGCGAAACACTTATCTGCTCGTCTAAATGTTCCGCAATAGCATTTCAAAAGTCCAACGAGAAGATTATTTCTTCTTATGTCTGTTCTTTCTTAGACGCTTTTTACGTTTGTGCGTTGCCATCTTATGGCCTTTTCTTTTCTTTCCGCTTGGCATAACTCTGAATATTTAGATTGTTATTTTACTTGTTTCACGTTCTTTTTTACCGATTCCATGAAGACCTTTGCAGGCTTGAAGGAAGGTATGTAATGAGCCGGTATTATGATGGTAGTATTCTTGGAAATGTTTCTACCTGTTTTCTCCGCTCTTTTCTTTACGATAAAGCTGCCGAAACCTCTCAAATATACATTTTCTGCTTCCGGTCTTGTCAAGGCATCTTTCAGTACAGTCATGAATGCTTCCACAGTTTCCTGAACTGCCATTTTCTCTATGCCTGTTCTTTGTGCAATTTCTGCAACGATTTCTGCTTTTGTCATATTCTTTCTAACCTATTATAATTTATAAAACTCTTCTTCGACACAAGTTTGCTACTCCCCGAACGAGGACTTAACGACCTCTGGTAGAGTTTGCAAAGATACAAAAAAAATTGATTGGCAAGCAAAAACGATTTATTTTCAGCGGTATTTTGCCGAATATCGTCTCGAACGAGTCGAGTCTTCCAATGAAAAAACATGAAAAATCAGTTCAAGAACTCGTTTCCGTCCTTTATTCTCGAACATAAATAAGTCCATGACAGGCTCTCTTGCTTCAAGGTGCGGAAAACATACTTCCTGCCCGATTTGTTTGTCAGCTTATTGGAACGAACACAAGGATTTATCCGCAGGAAATACCTATACGGACAACCGAGCTTCCTCGCAAAAGCCGCCATATTCGAAATTGAAGAATCCACCACGACCTCATTATATTCCAAAGGTTGATGGCAATCCTTCTTCCTCACATAAAAACCATACTGTTGCGGGTTCTGCATAAGGATTTTGTATGCCAGAATGCGATACACATACCTTGCCGTCTCCGAATTTATTGCCAACTCCCAATAAGACCTGCATTCCTGCTGCTTCATCTTCGCACGCACTCCCGCCTCACCGCAGTTATACGCCGCACAAGTCAAAGCCCAATCCCCCAACCGTCCATGCACCGCCTTCAAAAACTGCACTGCCGCCTTGGTCGATTTCCTCAAATCATACCTCTCGTCCCACTCCGCATTCACCTCCAAACCATGTTCCTTTGCCGTCGCAGGCATAAACTGCCAAAAGCCAGAAGCCTTTGCCGGCGAGGTAACATCATTCAAAGCACTCTCCGCCACTGCTAAATATTTCAAATCCTCCGGAGCTCCGAACTCCGCAAGCAGTCGCTCTATTTCGGGAAAGAATCTCCAAGAACGCTTCAAAACCAAAAACGTGGAGCTGTGTTGATACATGATAGCCGTCAACTCCCTGTCCAGAGCCTCCCTCACAAACACATTATCCAACGGCACCACCTGCCCGCAAAGGCTCAACGAATCCGGCAAAGGAGCCGAAAAATTTTGCAGATGTTCGTTAATCATACCCCTGTATTCCACCTCGGGCGAAGGCAGCCTTTTGGAAAAAATAAAAACCTGACAGCAAATCGAAACAAGCCCGATGGCAACTGCCACAACGCTCAACAGCAACGACCAATTAAATCTTCTCATAATATCCACCAATGCTCAAATCAAGTTGCAGATGCAATTTATCCGTAAAACCATCTGTTGTGGTCGCAAAGGTAGTAAAAAACATCCACGAAGAGAATGAAAGCCGAAGTTTTCATCAAAGAGTTTCGTGATTTCTATACCTAATCAAGATATGTGCTTCGGCTTATTCAAAGGATTTTTATTTGTCAGCAAACGTGAGTTCTATTGTCGGTGTATCCGATAGGGGTTTGTTTTTACAGCAATCGGAGATGACGATCTTCCCTCGTCATCTCCGATTATCTTACCGACAAGACCAAACAGCCTGTCGAAAAATCTTCTTGCTGCGACCTATTTTGCGATATGCCTTTTCAAAAGCATCTTTTGTGCTGCAACAATGACCTCTCGTAAATCAAGAGATTTTGCATAGATGGAACTGTAATCGGAGTAACCTATGGTATTTATAAAAAGGCTTTCCTCTTCCGCAGCTATCTTCTGATACATGCTTTGCACCTGCTCGTAAGTTTCTGTTCCCCAGATTTGATTAATCATTCCCACCGTACTTTTATCTATCGTATTATAAGTCTCCATGAATTTGCTTTCATCATCGTATTCCACATAGTTTCCGTCATCAAACACGAAGCCGCTTGCATAAGATACACTCGGATTGGTTTCCAGATAAGATTTGGCTTCCTTATTATTGAGTTCATATCTTTTGAATGCCTCTTCCATTGTTCCTCCGTCTTCCATAAGGGAACAAGATATGGATATATCATTGTAGAACGCTATCAGATAAACCGAATTCTCATCATCATACACGTAAAACTTTATACCGTTTTGAATGAAATCCTCTTCGGCTTCAAGACCCATGGAAACCATTGCACTATCTATGGCTTCCAAGTTTTGCAGAGCTATGATGTTTTTCAATTTCTTTACTTTCAGGAGAGATTCCTCCTGTTGCGGTTTGCCGGTTATCGTTTCCGTTTGTTCGTCTTTGTCATCATTGCAAGAAACCAATAACAATGCTGTTGCCATTGCGGCGAAAATCAAGATTTTCTTCATTTTGAAATAGATTTTATTTGTTAATGTTATTTGAAAAGGCAAATGTACGACAATTCTTGCAATCATTCAACGAATACATGGAAAGAATGCTGATTTTTATCCCAATCCGACGCGGACGGTTTATCGCTTGATTGAACCATTGCAAAGCAATGCTTCGGTCTAACGCCGTTTCTCGAAAATAAAACTCCGAAAGAATTTTTCCTTTCCGAGTTCGACACGATTGGTCGGGTGGTTGTTCGAGGGTTGTTCCGTTGCGTATTCCATAAGGAGGCATTGCGGTCGGTGTTTTCGTTGTCATTGCCGAATGGGGCGGGTATTCGACTATCCGTGAAGGCGGTATTCTTGTCCGTTGTTCAGAACGGGTAATAAAAAAGGGAGCTTTGCAGCTCCCTTCGTTCTTTGCCTGCTTACGGCTTTATTCGACTATCAACTTATGCGTTGTTTTATTTTTTCCGCTTATTATTGCAATGGTGTAAACTCCGCTTGTAAAGCCGTCGAGCTTGAGTTCATAGCTCTCGCTTCCCTTGGCTATGTTATCGGTAAGGACGATTCTTCCTTGAATATCGTTGACGATTATTCTTGCATTTGCCTTCAAACCTTTCAAACTCAATGTAGCTCTGTCCTTTGCCGGGTTAGGATAAACGGTAGCGGACAATCCGCTTTCGATTTCAGTCAATCCCAATGATTGCGAGGTGGTGAATGTCATGGTTTGTCCCTCATAATCTTCGTCATCTGTCTCTGCAAAGACACGATACTCGTATGCGGTCTCCTGTTCCAAATTTGAAATCGCCATGCTCATGCTTTCGCCTGCCGAAGTAACAAAGACCTCCAACCATTCGCTCGAACCTTGTTTTCTGTATTCGAAACCTCTCGACCTGATTATCTCACTGCCGCGAGTTACGCTGCCGTGCAATATTGCACTTGTTTCGGTAACGTCTGTTGCGGCAAGAGTATTCAAGTCCGGAGCAATATTATTTGTTATAAACGAGGTGCTTATCCATGGAGAGTTGTTGCTTTCGCATACGGTTCTCAATTCGACCACGTAAACGGTGCCGCCGGTCAAACCGCTGAAAGTCTTGCTTGTTCCGTTCACCGTTTCGGTCGTTCCTCCGTTCAACCTGATTTCGTAAGTGGAAGAAAGTCCGCTCCAACTTACCGTTGCACTCGTTGCGGTTATGTTTGTAATGGCGAGGTCTGCCGGAGGATAGCATGGAGCAGAGGCTCCGCCGGTTGTTGTTTCGGTAATGGAAATATTATCCACTATCGCACCGGGTTGGTCGCCGTCGCTGCTATCGTTTTTCCATAAGAATACTAATTTTTTCAAAGTATTCGGTTCATTCGGCACGTTAACGCTTATGCGTTCGGAGTTGTCCATGTTGGACATATAGTGGTGTTGCGTATTGCTGCTGTTATTTATTATCACATTTTCCTCCCATTCGCTATCGGCATAGTTGGCATGTCTGTCGGCTTCGAAGATCGAATCTGCCGGAGTCCAAAAGACTTTCAAGAAATCGTAACCGGCTTCCCCTCCGACGAGCAAATCGAAGCTTATGGTCAAAGAATCGCTGCTTCCGGTTAGGAAGGTTTTTTCCGCTATCGCGACGGAACGATTGTTTCTGTCGTATTCTATGCTTGCTCCATCTGATCCGGAAATATATAACGAACCGCTCGTCAACTCGGTCGTAGTGCCGATATACCATTCGTTGGCATTATCGTCATCTTTCAAAGACCAACCGTTGTTGCCTGTTGCTTCGAAGTCGCAGGAATAAGGTATGGAAACGGCATATCGGCTTGTGGAAAATCCTATACTCTTCCATTGCGAACGACTGTCGGTGCATGCGGCTCTTACTTCGAGCAAGTACGATTCTCCGGGGGTTAAGCCGCTTAATGTCTTGCTTGTTCCTGTTACGACTTCCGGAACGCCGCCGTTCAAACGAAGTTCATATCCGCTTGCACTACCGTTCCAGCTTATTGTCGCAGCGTTTTGGCTGATGTCGCTTACCGTTAAATCCGTCGGTTCTTCACATGGTGCGTCCACGCCTCTGATCGAGATGTTGTCTATGATGACGGATTCATCACTGTCATCTATTCCGCCCAACCAAAGGAATACCAATTTCTTCAAAGTATTCGGCTCGTTCTCCAAAGTAATGCTCATCTGTTGTCTTCCTTCCGAACTGTAGGTATAATATATGGTATCGATTCCGCTGTTGCTCATTATGACATTATCTCCATAGAAAGGACCGTAGTAAGCATAAGCATCTCTAAGATCGTTCGTTGCATCGAAAATACTATCGGCAGGAGCCCAGAAAATTTTCAAGTAATCAGCCCAGCCTAAAGTATTTACGCTTGCTTCCAAATCCAAATCTATGGAAATATATTCGCTTGTTCCCGTTTGGAAAAGCTTTTCAGCTATTACGACATCACCCATGCTTGCAATCGTGCTTGCAGTTGCTCCATTGTCTCCGGAGAGATACAATGCTCTGTTGCCTTCTCCTTCCGGTGTTCCCACGAACCATTTGTTCCAACAAATGCCGTTTTTAATCAACCAGCCGTTATTGTCCGTTGCAGAGAAATCGCAGTTGTATGGCAGTGTTACAGGAGTTTGTTGTGTGTAAAATTCAATTCTCTCCCATGGGGAAGAATTTTCTTGCTGACAAAGACTTCTTACTTCGATAAAGTAAGATGTTCCATTTGTCAGACCTGTGAATGTTTTGCTTGTCGTGCTTACCGTTTCTGTCGTGCCTCCGTTCAAACGAACTTCGTAATCCGATGCCGTACCCGACCAACTTACTGTGGCACTTGTCGTACTGATGTTGCTTACCGTCAAATCCGTAGGAGCGTTGCATGGAGCCGAAACCTCTCTTACTTCGATATTGTCGATTATAGCCCCCGGTTGTGAAACATAATCATCATCATTCGTCCATAAGAATACCAATTTCTTCAATGAGTTCGGCTCGTTGGGAATGAATACCTTCATTTCCTGAGTGCCATTCAAACTGCTAAGGTAGTAGTGGGCAGTATCGGTCGCATTACTCATGATGACATTCTCACCGAAACCTCTTTCGGCATAATATACTTCGTTTGTCGAAGCATCGTAGTTGGCATCCGCAGGAACCCAAAAGACTTTCAACATATCGAATTCAGGTTCTCCTTTTACGGTCAGGTCGAATTTGATTGACAGATAAGGCATTTCTCCGGTTCGGAAGATTTTCTCCGCAATCACAACGGAGCGACCGGTTGTGTCATAGCCGGCTGTTTCGCCCTCATCTCCGGAAATATACAATGATCTGCTGTGTCCGGCAGGGGAAGAAAAGGTTCCTACATACCATTTGTTGGCGCATGTGCCGTTTTTCAGTATCCAACCATTGTTGCCGGCTGCCTCGAAGTCGCAAGTGTAGGGAAGAGATACGGGTACTTGGTATGTAAAACCAAGACTTGCCCATTCGGAATTTTCATCCTCGCAAAGACTGCGTACTTCAAGAGTATAAAACTCATCAAGGGTCAAACCCGTGAATGTTTTACTCGTTGCATTGACTGTTTCCGGAGTTCCTCCGTTCAAACGTACTTCGTAGCTCGATGCATTGCCGTTCCAATTCAATGTGAAACCTGTTTGGGATATATTTGTTACGGTCAAATCCGTCGGCTCTGCACATCTGCCGTTCACTCCGACGATGCTGATATTGTCTATAATCGCTCCGGGTTGATACCCCCCACCGCCATCGTTTTTCCATACGAATACCAGTTTTTTCAAAGTGTTAGGCTCGTTGGCGATACAGACTTTCCGCCTGCCTTCCGTATTGTAGATATAATAACGAGAGCCCGCCGGTGCATTACTCATTATAACGTTTGTGTTGTAATTCCGTTCCGCAAAATATACAGAGTTGTGTGAGCCTTCAAAATTCGTATCGGCAGGAACCCAAAAGACTTTCAAGTAATCATAATCATACTCTCCATCTATTGTAACGTCGAAACCGATTGTGAGAGAGTCGGTCTCTCCTGTTTGGAAGAGCTTTTCTGCAATTACAGCGGAGTATTCCCCTATATTATAGCCGGCTGTTGCCCCGTTGTCTTCCGAAATGAACAATGAACCGTTGTGTCCCGTAGGTGAAGAGGGTGTACCTACGTGCCATTTGTTGGTACATGCCCCGTTTTTCAGCGTCCAACCATTATCTCCCGTTGCTTCGAAATCGCAACTGTACGGTAGTGTTGCAGGTGTTTGCCCTAACACGGCTCCCGCAATGCCGATTAGCAAAGCGAGAACGGAAAGAAATCTTCTTTTCATAGTTTGTGTGTTTTGATGTTTACTATTTTAACGCCGCAAAAGTACAAAAGAATTTTCATTTTATCGACATTCTCTTGTTACTTGTTTGCTTTCAAGTTTTATGTATTGCTTGTTTCATATCTCAAACCTTTAATTTGTTTTGATTTATTGCAAATCCGATTTAAGGATAGTATGGCAAAATTGCTTTTATTCGGCATTGCAAAGGGTATTTCTCGTTTATGGGGCAAATTTTTCCATCGTTTCTTTTTTTCGATGCCTTGTCTGATTTTTGAAAAGTCATTTCACTTTTCGGACTGCTCATTTCTCATCTTTCGCCTTTGGAAACATTCTTTTCAACCATAAAAAAGACACCATGCAAAGCAAAACCGCAGTATGAATTTCCCGAAAACCATACCTCGAAAAGCACTTCGATAAATCATGACGGAACAAGCCCTTGTCAAAACACCGATTAGGTCGTGTCGCTTTCTTGCTTTGCAATTTGGAGAAGCAAGAAAGCAGTTTCGGAACCTTGTCGGTTTGAATTCAAGGAGAAGATTGTTATTCCTTATCGAAAGTCGCATTTGTAAATTCGGTCGGCTCATGTTGCCTAATGGGGTGATTGTTTCTTCGTGTGCGGATACTAAATGTTTTTAATTTGCGTTTTTCTTGTCGATATTGAAATTCAATCGTGAAAGTATGGATATAATAGAGTTGAATAAGAAAATCGAGCAGGAAAGTGCTTTTGTGGATTCGATTTCTTTGGAAATTTCCAAGGTGATTGTCGGACAAAAAAACATGGTTGAAAGGTTGGTTATGGGTTTGTTGGCAAACGGACATATATTGCTTGAAGGTGTGCCGGGCTTGGCAAAGACGCAGGCAATAACGGCTCTTGCCAAGTGCATAGATGCCAAATTCAGCAGAATACAGTTTACTCCCGACCTCTTGCCTGCGGATATTCTCGGTACGATGATATACTCCCCAAAGGAGGAAAGTTTTTCCGTGAAGAAAGGTCCTATATTCTCCAACTTCGTGTTGGCGGATGAAATCAACCGTGCTCCTGCAAAGGTGCAGTCGGCTTTGTTGGAGGCCATGCAGGAAAGGCAGGTAACCATTGGAGAGACCACCTATAAATTGGAAGAGCCTTTTCTTGTGCTTGCAACTCAGAATCCCATAGAGCAGGAGGGTACATATCCTTTGCCGGAAGCACAGATGGACAGGTTCATGATGAAGGTTGTGATAACGTATCCCAACAAGGAAGAGGAAAAGGAGATATTGAGAAGTCGCATATCGCCAAAAAATCAAACAATCTCGCCTGTAATAAAGCCTCAAGACATCATTCATGCAAGAGAGGTGGTAAAAGAAGTGTATATAGATGCCAAAATCGAGAATTACATCACGGATATAGTTTTCGCAAGTCGTTTTCCGCAGGATTACGGTTTGAGCAAGATAAAGCCTCTCATTGCATACGGAGCTTCTCCTCGTGCAACGATAAACCTTGCTTTGGCTTCACGGGCATTGGCTTTCATCAGAAGAAGAGGTTACGTCATTCCGGAAGATGTGAGAGCAGTATGCTTGGACGTTCTCCGTCATAGAATAGGTCTTACCTACGAAGCAGAAGCCGAAAACATCAAATCGGAAGACATTGCAACCGAAATAATCAACAAGATAGATGTTCCTTGATTGAGAAATGAACACGGAGGACATACTTAAAAAGGTCAGGAGGATAGAAATCAAAGCCAAGAGGCTTTCGCAGGACGTTTTCGCAGGACAATACCATAGCGCGTTCAAGGGAAAAGGTATGACATTCAGCGAAGTGAGGGAATATTCTTACGGAGACGAGATAAGGAATATAGATTGGAACGTAACCGCAAGGAGTACTCACCCGTACGTCAAGGTGTTTGAGGAAGAGAGGGAACTGACCGTCGTATTGCTGATTGACGTAAGCGGAAGTACATTTTTCGGTTCGGGAGATAATCTTAAATCGGAAGTGATAACGGAGATTGCCGCCGTGTTGGCGTTCTCGGCAATCCACAACAACGACAAGGTAGGGGTGATTTTGTTTTCCGACAAGGTGGAGAAATATATCCCTCCCAAGAAAGGAGTATCCCACATACTGACCATAATCCGTGAGTTGCTTTCATTCAATCGTACAAACGGCGGTACCGACTTTTCTTGTCCCATGATATTTTTGAATAACGTGGTCAAGAAGCGTTCGACATGCTTTTTGATAAGCGATGGCCTCGGAACATTCGGCGACAGTCTGCATATCGTAGCCCGTAAGCACGATTTCTCCTGCATATTCGTCAACGACAGCAGAGAGTTCGAGCTTCCGGACATGGGATTGATGCAATTCAAAGATACGGAAACCGATAAAATCCGTTGGGTGGACACTTCCGACAAACAGACGAGGGAGAATTTTGCTTCTTATCGCAAACAACAGCAGATGCTTTGCACGAATGAAATGAAGAAATACGGCATAGACAACATCAGGATAAGATGCGGAGAGGATTATATAAAGCAGTTGGTGAAACTTTTCGCTGCCGAAGGAAGGAGATAAACGAATGAAAAGAACGATAGTCATATTCCTTTTATATAGTATGCTTTTATGTTGTATCGGCCTGTCGGCTCAAGATATACGAAGCAGGAGCGACAAAAGACAATATAACATAGGTGATGTCATAGAACTGAAATTCCGTGTCCCGTTTGTGCAGAGTGAAGACCAAAAACTGATTAACGAATTTCCAAACACTGACAGTCTGGAATTGCAAGCCACCCTGACAGACACTTTAAAAGAAGCCGGAAAGACTTTTCTGCAATACAGCCGTAGATACATGAGTTTCATTCCGGGCGTTCGCAATGTGGGAGACAGTCTTTATGTGAGATGCGAGAGCAAAAGCGGCGAAAAGGTTTATAAAATTCTGCCTACTCAAATAGAAGTGCTGCAATATCCCATAGATACAGTGAAAACAGAAATCAAAGACATAAAAAGTCAAATCGAAGAACCTTTCAGCATAAAAGAAGTATTGCCTTTGATTTATGCGATTTTGGTTATAGCGGCTTTGATTGTCGGAATGTACTTCGTGATGAGGTATCTGAAAAATCGCCCTGTCGAGACAGTGGAGCAAAAAAAGCCGGAGGTCTATGTGGCACCGCATATCGTTGCATTGCAAAGCCTCGAAGATTTACGATTGAAGCGTTTGAGCGAACAGGGATTGAAGAAACAATATTACAGTGAACTGTGCGAAATTCTGTGGACATACTTGGAGGGACGCTTTGCCATATCTGCACACGAGATGACGACGCAGCAGATTGACGAACAAATGAAGCATTGCAGCGAAATCGACAACGAAAACTTTGCAACGGCACATAAACTCTTTGCAACGGCAGATTTGGTCAAGTTCGCCAAATATCAACCGGATCAAATCACAGACCGAAATATGTGGAATTCGGCTGTAAGCTTTGTGAATGGCACAAAGCAAGTTGAAAACCCTCAAAATCCGCAATGATGAACCAGATAAGTTTTCAATATCCCTATTTGCTGTTTCTTTTGCTGGCGATACCTTTGCTGATATTGTTCAGGTATCGTTTCGACAAACGCATACATGCCGATTTCCTTTACTCCGATCTTTCGCAATTCTCTTCAGCAAGAAAGACATGGCGGTTAAGATTGAGAAGATTGCCGGATTACTTGCGTTATGCGGCACTTGCGTTACTGATAATTGCAATAGCACGACCGCAAACGTATTTTTCAAGAGATGAAAAAAGCATAGAAGGCATAGATATAGTCTTTGCGTTGGACGTTTCCACCTCGATGCTTGCGGAAGACTTCCGTCCGAACCGTTTGGAAGCCGCAAAAGAAGTAACGCAGCAGTTCATAGAGGCACGGAAAAGCGATAATATGGGAATAGTCGTTTTTGCAGGTGAAGCCTATACCAAATGCCCATCGACCATCGACCATAACATTTTGTTGGAACTTCTTTCATCCATACGCAGTGGGGAAATAGATGACGGTACGGCAATAGGAGACGGGCTGGCAACGGCGATAAACAGAATAAAAGATGCCAAAAGCAAGAGCAAAGTGATAATCCTCGTTACCGATGGAGTGAACAACATGGGTGCAATAGACCCTCTGACAGCTGCAAGCATTGCAAAAGAGTACGGCATAAGGGTCTATACCATAGGAATAGGAAAAATGGGTTATGCTCCTTATCCTTACCAAACTCCTTTCGGCAAGCAATATCAGAACATAGAGGTTAAAATCGATGAAGCTCTGTTGCAAGACATAGCAAAGACCACGGGAGGAAAGTATTATCGCAGTACGAAAGGTTCTTCCTTGAAAACGATATTCGATGAGATAGACAAAATGGAAAAATCCAAGATAGATGTAGCTTATTACAAAGAATCGACCGATGTGGGACAAAGACTCATACCTTTCGTTCTGCTTCTGCTTTGCTTGGAAGTCCTTTTGAGAAAAACCGTATTTAGAACCAATCCATAAGAATAGAGATATGTTGCGTTTTGAAAGTCCGCAGTTTTTGTATCTTTTGATATTGATACCATTGTTCTATGTCCTATACTTCTTTTACGTACGTTCCAAGAAACGGAAGTTGAAAGACTTGGCATCGACAAGGGTTCAGGAAATCATAATGCCCGATTTGTCGGTGGGAAAACAGAATTTGAAGTTCGCATTGCTCAACATTGCTTTCTTTTTTCTTGTAATTGCAGTGGCAAATCCGCAAAGCGGCACATCGGTAGGCAAGAAAGAGAGACAAGGAACGGATTTGATAATCTGCCTCGACATTTCCAACAGCATGCTTGCCCAAGATTTGAAACCGAACAGGATAACGAGAGCGAAACAATCCATAAACAGCTTGATAAATCAACTTCGCGGCGACCGTATAGGCTTGGTCGTTTTCGCAGGAACGTCCTTTATCCAACTTCCCATGACGAGTGATTATGCTGCGGCAAAGACTTTCATAGATATAATCGAACCTTCCATGATAGAAACACAGGGAACAGCAATCGGCGAGAGCTTGAAGACAGCCTTTTCCGCTTTCGGCGAGCAACAGGACAATAAACGTTCCCGCAGTATAGTCCTTATCTCCGATGGAGAGGATAACGAAGAGGACGCACTCGAAGTAGCGAAGGAAGTAGCTTCCGACGGAGTGGTGATAAACACCATAGGATTGGGACGAGGAGAAGGAACTCCCATTCCTATCAAGCAAAGAAACGGAACGAACGAATACAAGAGGGACGCAAACGGAAACATCGTCCTCACGAAGTTGAATGAAAACCTTTTGAAACAAATAGCCGACAAAGGAAACGGAACTTACATACGTGCCAACAATTCTTCGATAGGGTTGGAACATATTCTTGCAAGAATAAACAAGATGGAGAAGAACGAATACGAAGCGGTGGCATACAAAAGCTATGAAAGCAGGTTTTATATTCCTGCAATGATTGCATTGGTTTTGCTGTTGGTCGAGTACGTAATCTTCGAGCGTAAGAACAAGTACATAAACCGTAAATTCTTTTTCGGCAAATAAATTCGGAAGAAGATGAAGAAAATCATGTTGTGTTTGTCGGTGCTTGTTTGTGTTTGCACCGCTTGCGACAGAGAAAAGAACGAATTGAGAAAAGGCAACAAAGCGTTTGCCAAATCGGAGTTCAAACAAGCGGAAGATGCGTATCGTGCCTCTTTGGCGGCGGACTCCAACTATGCAAAGGCGGAATATAATCTTGCAAACGCTTCTTACAAACAGGGAAAGGACGACAAACTGCATATTGCCGCCAAATACTATGATTCGTTTTTGAAATCTCTTTCTCCGGAGGATACACTGAATCGTACAAACGGTGTTTACAATCTCGGAAATGCCAATTTCAAGTTGTCTCAATCCGATACAGTGAAAAATACAGAACAATCGACAACATATCTTCAAAAAGCGGCAGAGTATTACAAAGAGACCCTGCGGCTGAATCCGTCTGACAGCAATGCCAAGTATAATCTTGCCATGACGCAATACCTTTTGAAAAAGAACGAGCAGGAGAACAAAAACAATCGACAGCAGCAAAACCAACAGCAACAGCAGCAACAACAAAATCAAAATAACAACTCTAAAAATCGTAACGAAGATTCGGAAAACCGGAACGGCGAAAGAAAAAAACAAAACGGCGATTCACGGAACGGAAACGGCGAAAAGAAAAATCAAAAGCAAGATTCGCAAAACGCACAGGGAGAAAAGAAAGACAAGAAAGAGGTGAACCGTATGTTGGAGGCTTTGAAGAACAATGAGAAGAATACTCTGAACAAGATAAAGCATCAGAAAGATGATAAGGTTCAAAAACGCAGAGTGGAAAAAGATTGGTAGAGATGAAAAGAAGAGTATTTGTATTTTTTGCGGTTTTATTTGCGGCATTCAATCTTTTGTCGCAAGATATTGTATTCAAATGTGAAGCTCCGAAAGTGGTAGGTTTACATGAGAGATTCAGGGTTAGCTTTACGATAAACGCCTCGGAGGTCGGGAACTTCGTCGCTCCGACCTTTCGTAACGTCAATATACTCGGAGGACCTTCGACTTCACGGTCTTCTTCGGTAAGCATAATAAACGGCAAACGCACTGATAACAGTTCGACGACGTTCACTTTTTGGCTGCAAAGCCTCACAACGGGAACGATAACCATACCTTCGGCTCGTGTGAAATCGAACGGCAAGTTATATACGACGAAACCCGTAACGATAAGTGTGGAGGATAATCCCTCCATGGCACAACGTTCGCAGAACAGCGGCGGAGCAAATCGTAGGAACAACACTGCAGCAAGTCCTACTGTGAAAGTGATAGACGATAAAGCCGTTTTCGTAAGGGCGATACCGAGCAAGACGAAAGTTTTCAAAGGCGAGGAGATAGTAATATCCTACAAGATATACACACTTGTGCCGATTTCGGAATATATGGTGGATAAATTTCCGTCTTCTCAGGGCTTTTGGGTGGAGGAGTTGGACAATCAGGCAACGCCTATCTTGGAAAGAGAAATCATAGACGGAAAGTCATATCAGGTTGCCACTCTTCGCAAAGTCTTGGTTTATCCTCAAAAGTCCGGAACTTTGCACATACAACCCATGGGTTTGGAAGTGGTCGCACACCTTCAAACAGGAACGACTCGAAGGCAGAGGGTATCGACGGGAGACCCGTTCTTCGATGCGTTTTTCAACGATCCGTTCTTTGCCAATGTAACTCCGGTATTTGAAAAGGTCAACAAAAAATTGAAGACCAATGCTCTGACGATAGAGGTCGAGGACTTGCCGCCTTGTAAGGAAGATTTTTCGGGAGGAGTGGGCAGATTCGATGTTTCTTGCTCCATGGATACGTCTTATTGCAAGACAAACGAGGCGATAACCTTGGATTTTACAATCAGCGGACAGGGTAACCTCAGTCTGATAGAAGCTCCGAAGTTGGAAATTCCCGAACAATTCGAGGTGTATGACCCTGATATTTCGGATAAACTGTCCAAGACCGCAGCGGGGCAGAGCGGCAGTCGTACATTCCGTTACATCATTATACCGAGGGTTGAAGGTACTTATACCATACCGGCTTTGAAGTTTACGTATTTCGACCCTGAAAAGAGGGAATACAAAAC
>UQXW01000045.1 GCA_900545215.1 uncultured Bacteroidota bacterium | reverse complement strand
GTGAAAGGAACTATCTTAATACGGAATACAAGGAGTTGAAAATCTGTTTGCAATTTCAGTATTCCGAGGGACGGTATTGCATTGCCATAATTACGGAAGGAGACCGTAGAATGGAGATCGACAGCACGAATGTCGCCTATTTTCAACTCAGAAACGGGAAGGAATATATTCTGAAACCGGGTGAAAGGAAATATGACAGGGACGGAAAACAGTTGGAGTGCCGATACATGGTGGAAGATAAGGATGTGAAAGATTTTTCCAATAACCCGATAGGCGGGATATTTTATTCGACAAATATATATCCGCAAATCGACATTCCGGATTTGAATAATTATACCTCCAGAAAGTTGAGAGAGAGGTTTAATTGTGCATACACGAGTTTCAACAAGCAGGATTAAAAAATAAAACACACAGATATGAGTAGTAAAGTAACCAAGCAGTTGGTAAATCCGCAGAGCATAGTCGTCGTTGGTGCGAGCAACGACACTGCAAAGCCCGGCGGAGCAATATTAAGGAACATCAAAGAGGGGGGCTTCAAAGGAAAATTGTATGTTGTCAACCCCAAAGAGGACGAAATCCAAGGAATAAAGTGCTGTAAAGACGTGAAAGACCTTCCGCAGGTCGATTTGGCTGTCATAGCAATAGCTGCCAAATTCACGGAGAACGCAGTCAGCGTTCTTACCAAGGAAAAGAACACCAAGGCTTTCATAATCATTTCCGCAGGATTCGGAGAAGAAAGTCATGAAGGCAAGGAGTTGGAACAGCGAATAGTCAAATTGGTGGAAGATGCGGGAGCATGCCTTATCGGTCCAAACTGTACGGGTATTTTCACGCCTTATCACCATGCCATATTCTCGAAGCCTTTTCCGAAATCCTCGCCTAAGGGTGTGGACTTCATAACCGGCAGTGGTGCAACTGGCTGTTTCATCATGGATATCGGTATGCAACAAGGCTTGCACTTCAATCACTGCTGGGCAGTCGGCAATTCGGCACAGTTGGGAATAGAAGACATTTTGGAATATCACGATGAGAGTTTCAACGAAAACTCTTCCAAGGTTATATTGATGTATATCGAGAACATCAAGAACCCTCAAAAACTCTTGAAGCATGCACGCAGTTTGAGGCGTAAGGGTTGCAGAATAGCAGCAATAAAGTCCGGTTCTTCGGAAGCAGGTTCGAGAGCAGCCTCTTCCCATACCGGTGCATTGGCAAGCCCCGATGTTGCCGTCGATGCCTTGTTCAAAAAAGCCGGAATAGTGAGATGCTATGGCAGAGAGGAACTTTGCACGGTCGGAAACATCTTCACCTATCCGCATTTCGAGGGAAAGAACATTGCAATCATCACTCACGCCGGCGGTCCTGCCGTGATGCTTACGGACGCTTTGAGCAAAGCCGGTTTGAATATCCCTCACATTGAAGGAAAACAGGCAGACGAACTATTGACCAAGTTGTTCCCCGGTTCTGCAGTGGGCAACCCTATTGACTTCCTTGCTACGGGAACTCCTGAACAACTCGGAACAATCATCGATTATTGCGACACCAAGTTTGATGACATAGACGCAATGTGCGTTATCTTCGGAACGCCGGGGCTTGCTCCCATTCATGAAGCATACAGAGTGTTGTCCGACAAAATGAAAACGGCAAAGAAGCCTATCTTCCCTATATTGCCATCAACCCTTGTGGCAGGCGAAGAGGTGAGAGAGTTCGTAGATAGAGGCAATACCTATTTCGCCGACGAGACAGTGTTCGGCAACGCCGTGGCACGCATAGTTGCAACGCCGGAACCGGCAAGCGAAGACGATGTGGTGAAGATCGATACTGCCAAAATAAGGGAAATCATCTCCCGTTGCGAGAACGGATACCTCGATGTCAAGATAATGAACGAATTACTCGACGCAGCAGGAATAAATCACGCCGTTGACGTTTCATCGGATAAGGTGGAGGATATAGTGGCTTTCGCAAACAAGACAGGTTATCCGCAAGTGATGAAGGTTGTGGGACCGGTTCACAAATCCGATGTGGGCGGTGTGAGCCTTAATGTGAAGGACGAAGCACACGTAAGAGCCGAATTCGAGAGATTGATGAAGATAAAGGACACCTACGCCGTGCAAGCCTATCCGATGTTGTTCGGAACGGAAATATTCATAGGCTCCATGCGTACGCCACTCTTCGGACACCAAGTGCTATGCGGCTTGGGCGGTATATTCATAGAGGTGTTGAAAGATGTTCAATCCTCACTTGCTCCTATCGGAATAAAGGAAGCAAAACAGATGATAAAGAAGTTGAGAGGCTACAAAATCATTCAAGGCGTCAGAGGTCAGGAACCTGTCAACGAAGACTTGTATGCAGACCAGATAGCAAGAGTTTCAGCACTGGTTCAAGCCGCTCCGGAGATAGCCGAGATGGACTTGAATCCGTTGTTAGGCTCACCGACAGCAGTCGTTGCCGTTGACGCAAGAATAAGAATAGAAAAATAATTCAGAAAACAGCAACGGAAAGCGATTTTTCAGCCAAAACAAAGAGAGCGTTCCCGAAAAGAGGAATGCTCTCTTTTGTATAAAAGAATATTTCCCGTTTCAGAGGTTCATACAGACCTCTAATCATATAACAGAACGGCGTTTTATTTTTTAAAACGGCGTTACAAAAAATTCTTTCGGCGTTTTATTTTTCTCAAACGCTGTTTAGGCTTCGTCCGAAAGTCGTTTTTGCAAATTCTTGTATCGCAATATTTTGTCGAAAGTACGAAATTGTTATCCAAAGAACGGAAACACTCTATTCAATCAAGCCCTCGCTCTCCGGAGAATGCTTTGCCGCATTACGCCTCACCAAATCTCTGTCCTTATTAGCATAGCAATATACGCAAAAATGCCTGCAAGTATTATACATTCCTATATCCTTGCTCTGCATGCAGCCGCAAGCCTTGCGTTGTCCCTTATCTTTCCACTGCTTTGCACTCCTGTGTTTGGCTCCGAACAAATCGAGTTGCCCCTTATGCTCCGGCAATTCGCCCGTTTCAAGGTAATAAACGAAATCTTCGTCATCGGCAAACACCTTTTTCATTAACTCTCCATCGATACAGCGATTATGCTCGATACCGTAGTTTTCCAAGTCAGCCTCTTCTCCGCATGTTGCAAGCGTCAGCCTCCAACCCTGCCTCTTCCACTCATCACGCAATGCCGCCAAGCCCTCCACCAACTCCTTACGTTGCGTCTCCGTCATCTCAGCCGAACACACCGTTTCCTTTGTGAAACAAGACGTTTCCTTGACAAGATTTTCCCTCACTTTTTTGTATGCCGCCACATCGACAAAGCTGAACACCAACTTATCAGTGTAACCCTTCAACATGTTTCCCACATTGCGAATTCTTTCAAGCAGCATCCGCGGCGTCAAATAGGGCGTAACGATAAGCGGATCGAAACGCCAAATCACCCTCTCCCTGCCAATCCTTTCGGAAAGCCTCTTGAACACCTCCACTCTATGCTCCACGCTCGGCACATTAGGCTCGAAGCCCTCCGCAACATAATCATTCAAGGTTATTTGGAAGTAATAATGAATTCCCCTCTCGTCAAGCTCATGCAGATAAGGCATAATCGGCTCCGGGTTCTTTGTCCAAAACACCACAGCCCTGCACCGCCTGAACGAAACGTAGGTCGATTTCCGGTTAAACACATTCTTCCAAACACAATAGCCCTTTCTCAAACGATTGAAAAACCATTCCGAATAAAAAGCCGGTATATCCGTCGAACGACTCGCCGAAATAATCACCGGCTCCACCGCCTCGACGCACTCCCCACGGTCGGTAATCACCATCGGCTTGGCATTTGCTTCACTGTTTCTATTTGTCATCTTTGCAATATATTGACATTAAATATTCCTTCACTTTCAACCTTATGTCTTGGGGAAAGTATGGAAGATTATCTTTTAATTTCAGATTACAGAATTTCTCAATAACTGTTTTATCGTCTTGTTCATTAACGTCACGATAGTATTTCTTACGTTGATTAGGCGATTTGTTGATTTCTTCTGCAAACCAATCAAAATCATCTTTGACATTTCGTTGATATTTTGGCGGTATCAACTTCTGTATATGCTTCCACGCCTTTGGGTCATTGTAAAAGAATTTATGTGTTTCTGGCGAAGGGTTGCCCTCAAAAAGATCTCCTTGCCGTGGTTCTTGACCTTGTTGAGCAGTATCTTGCAAATCAAATTTTGTTCTTAGTGCTTTGAATACAGCACTCCTAGTTTTCAACACACCTTTTTTGAGTTTATTGTAGCATTCCTGAGGATTGGAAGAAGCATTGATTACGCTCTGTGCTTCCCGCTGAGTTCGATCATCTAACTTTCTTCTTCCATCGTTAATGATTTTCTCAAAATCGTTTTTCCATTGTGCATCACCTGTTGCCTTTTCGTAATTCGTTACAAGCTTTTCGCTTATTGAGTACGGAGAACGGTAGTTCTTCTCCGGTAAAGAGGATTGAGGAAAAGGTTTTCCTTGCGTTTGTTTGTATATTGCTTTATATACTTCGGATATATAGTTATTGTCTTTGTATGTATAGAGGTTGTCGGTGAAGTCTCGGGTGAGATTGGCAAATCCATGAAGCATGCCGTAAAATGCAAAAGCAATACGATAGTCGGATATGGACTTTGAACGCATGAAAGCTAAGAGATTATCTATATCATCTCCTTTCAGAAGCACTGAAGTTATGGAAGCAACCAAGGGATTTTCCCATTCGATTTCTACATCGTCTCCATTGATATATCTTCTCATATTGTTCAACCATCTTTTTATATCACTGTTTTCCCATTTTTCTTCTCCGAAAATTTCTTTTGCTTTAGTCGTGATTTTATTCGCCAAATCGCTTTTGAAAGAAGCTATATTCTTGTTGTACTCCGGCAATATGAAAATATTATTCACCCATGCTTTCACCAACTTCTTCTCATCTTCATTTTGAAGCAGGGCGGTGGAAATATCCAACAAAGTATTATCTTCGACAATCAACTCTTTTGCATTAACGGATAAGTGTTCTCGCTTAGTCTGTTCGTCTTTGGCAAGTTTCTTCTCCTCGTTTCTCAACCATGAAAAGGCTTTCTTCGTTTCCTCTTCGGTGGATAATTCCCGAATTATTTCATCCGCATCAAAATAATTCGGATAAGATACTCCGCTTCGAATACAACGAAATTCAAAATCAAGTATTTCGTTCACGTTATCCGGGCAATATTGTGTCAATGCCCCAAATGCAGGATTTTCTTTTTTGATTTCAAAGAGTATCTCTTCCATTCTCTTTTGTTGCACACCGGTCGGATGCCTGCTTTCAGAGGAAACAACGGCTCCGAAAATGTTTCTGAGTTCTGTCAGCCTTTTGTGTCTTTCCGTTATTTCTTTCGGAGTTGACAGATATGCCCCTATATAGTACCCATATAACAATCCCTTCATCTTGTTTATGCGAACATCTTCTTCTATCTCGGCTTCGTTCAATCCGGTTTCAACTTTGATGTTCTGTTGCTGCGTTCTGCGTTGAAAATTGCGAATGTATATTTGCCGTTTATAAAGATCGACCAATTTGGTTTCTGCACTTGTTTCCGACATAGAAAGAGTTGTTCTCATATCCTGCTCGTTGAAAAATACGAAATGAGTACATCTTCGCACCAAATAAATCGTATGGTCGCTATAACGTACCCCCTGAACTTTTGTTTTCGGAAACTCTTCATCGGTTTCGATTTCCACCAACATAGGGTGGTCTTCTGTATCGCTTTTCGGACGGGAAAAAGCAAATGGCTCTTCATATAAAAGGATTACATTGTCGTTATCATTCTCCGGAATATTCGTCCACCGAGAATAACCGAACTTTCGGAGTGAATAGAATGCCTTTGGAGAAATGCTTTCGCTCGACAAAATATTATTGAAGTTGCAAGTCGATGTCGGTATGTATAGTTTCTTCATGATTCGTCGGGTATTAAATGTCTTCTATTTCTTCTACTTCCTTTTGTGTGTATAGTTCGGCAGGTATATCCGCCAAAACGTTCGGCAGATTGCCGCTATACATTATATATAATTGCTTATATGTACGAGTCATCGCCACATAAAGAGCTTTTCTTTTTGCTTCTACGTCGGAAGTTTCCAGTAAAGGAAGAAATACAGTCTCGAACTGCAAACCTTTTGCACTGTGATAAGTCATAAGCTTCAAGTTTGAAGTATCGAAATCCAAGTTATCTTTTGCTTTTTCGGGATCTTTGTTGTTATATTTCTGTTCGTAATTCATTTCCAAAGATGTAAGAATTTCTCCGACCTCTTTAACCTGTTCATTGAGCGGAAGCAGAATAGCAACATCGGTAAGTCTGTCGCCGATTATTCTTTTTATTGCTTCGATTTGTTCTATCGGACTTTCATATTGCAATACGTGAGGAATGCTGTCGTCTCCTCCTGCATTCTTATAAGTACTTTCTTCGAACGGATTCAAGTCGACGCCTACATATTGAACGAATCTGGCTACCTGTATGGGAAGACGATAATTTCTATATAGTTCCCACATCTTCGGTTTGTTGTCCTGTGGAAGTAAGTAGCCGATATCTTCCAATGCAACATTTCTTCCAGGATCATAGTAAATGGATTGTGCATTGTCTCCGAAGAAGAAAAAATTCTTTCTTGCCGCATTGATAAATCCTTGTATCTCTTCTGACGTGAAATCCTGTATCTCATCAACGATAATATAGTCTGCCTGTTTATCACACCACGACCTCTTCCACTTATGAAGGTAATAAAAAGGATTGTTTAAGCCCAAGGCTTTTCTTCCGGATTCCATATATCTGCATAAAGCTTTGGTATAGACAATGATTTCGTAATCATTGCCGCGTTCCTTTTGGATTCGCTGGGCTTTTATCAAGGCTAAGACGGACTTGCCGCTGCCTGCACATCCGGATACGATACATGATTTGTCCAATGTAGCCGTCAATACTTTTATTTGGTCGTCATCTAATTCCGACTCTTTAATCATCCAATCTTTTTTCATCTTTATATTGTTGTTTGATTGCGTTCCGTTATTATTCTCCAAGCAACTTTGCTTATGTCGTTTCGTTTTCGTGAATGGGAAACCGTAAAGGTTTGATTATAGCCGGGATTGCGGTTTAGTATATTTACATCGGCTTCTTGCAAACCTTTGTCCATCAGTTGGGTCAACCATTCGTGAACAATCTTGCTCTTTGTCGTTACATCTTCAAGCAGCATTATTCCTTTTTCGTTCATCTTCGGGAGAAAGAACTTTGCGACTTGTGCGTATGCGTTGCAGTCTTCAAGACGCTCTTGATCTACAAATTCGCATATTGCTTTGAATGACATCACTATGTCGAACTTATCCGTGATTATTTCACCGATAACGCCCAAATCATATAAGTCATCTATTTCTATACATGAGGTTCTGTATTCTATTTTCAGCGATGTATGTATTTCAAACTTCGACATGACTTTTTCGAATAGTCTGAGAGCATTACAGTTGCCGTCATGAGCATATATTTTCACGGATTCGATGTTTTTCAAACTGTCTTCCATCGCAGTCAACAGTCCTATGATTTCTCCGCCTGTGCCGCAACAGAAATCGAAAATGGATAAACTGTTCCGCTTTGTCCATTTCGTGAAATTGTTTTTGAAGTAATCGGAGAAAATGCAATAAGCCTCTGTATAACTTCTCGGAAAATAAGTTCCGAGGTAGGAAAGCATATCTTCTTTGCCCCAATCGATAACCGTCATATTGGTATTGGTACGGGAATATTTTGCTCCCAATTCATTGAAGATGTAATCATCGAGCCATTCCGGTAATTCTTGCCGTGTTTCCATTCATTACAGTTACCGCCGTCGGCTCTTCGGCAAAATATCAAAACCTTACAGGAGACATACACATAAAAAACGTGGAGCCGATTCTGTTACCCGTTCCACGATCCGTAGGCTCTCGCATTGCCCCTGCTTATCGAAACGAGCAACGCTGAAAGCCCCACGAAGATGTGTTTATAATAATCCCGTGTTCGTGTGAAGTGCTTGGCACTCACGCCGAACGAACGGGAATATAAATACACCCAAGGGGCGTTCCCGTTGCTTTGTTCTGATAAGCAGCCGAATTTGCGAGATTCACAGACCGTCAAAATCAAAGCGTACAGTTACGCCTTTACATGTATGCCGACCCCGCTTCCACCCGAAGGGGCTTTCAGCAAGGGTTTACACGTGGCAAAAGTAAGAAAAATTATTTGATTACTTGCTTCTTGCATTGAAAAACAGCATTTCGATTATTGATTTCATCTTTTTACTTTATGCTGAGAAGTAAAAAGCCGAAATCTTTCGAGGAATAGGGGAGAATATAGATATTGCAGGTCTGTGATAGCTTTCGTTACTCGCCCTGCAAATCATTATCGAATAAGCTCAAAAATGAAACTGCATTTCCTTTTCATAGAACGCCGTTTGAGAAAAATAAAACGCCGAAAGAAAAAATCGTTATGCCGTTTCACGAAATTGAAACGGCTTTTCGTCGGAGTGTAACGATAGTTGGTATTTTGCTTTAATTGTGATGCGTTGCGGATTGGGTGAATGCGGTATGTTAATTCCGCTTTTGTCGGCTTCGCCTTACGGTTAAATGTAGTAATTTTGCGTTTCGATATGAACGAAAAGAATGAAGAGAAAGCCCTGATTTTGGGACGGGAAAAGATTGGCAGGTTGTTAATCAACTATGCTTTGCCTGCGGTGGTCGCACAGATTGCTTCTTCGCTTTACAATGTAATCGACCGTATTTTCATAGGACAGGGTGTCGATGCCATGGCTATTTCCGGCTTGGCTTTGACCTTTCCTTTCATGAACCTTGCGGCTGCGTTCGGTGCTTTGGTGGGCGTGGGTGCCGCAACCATGGTTTCAATCAAGTTGGGCGAGAAGGATTATGATACGGCAAGGCTTGTGTTGGGTAATGTGATTATTCTGAACATAATTTTCGGTGTAGGCTTCACTCTTGTCTGCCTTCCGTTCTTGGAACCTATATTATATGCACTCGGAGGCAGTCCGCAGACAGTGCCTTATGCCAAGGATTATATGTTTGTCATACTTATAGGAAATGTTTTCACCCATCTGTACCTCGGATTGAACTCCGTTTTGCGTTCTTCCGGCTATCCGGAAAAAGCAATGTGGGTTACCGTCGGCTCTGTCATCATGAACGCCATTCTTGCCGCACTCTTCATCTTTGTTTTCGATTGGGGAATTTCCGGAGCGGCATGGGCGACGGTGTTGACGCAGGCAATGACAACGTTCGTTTTGATTTTTATGCTTTTGAAGCGTAACAAAGTTGTATATATCACCAAAGAATGCCTGCATTTGAAGCGAAAGATTGTTGCACAGGCTTGTGCCATAGGTGCTTCTCCTTTTGCGACCAACCTTGTGGGCTGTTTGGTTGTCATCATCTTCAATATCAGTTTGAAGAAATACGGAGGCGATTTGGCAATAGGTGCATACGGCATAGTCAATTCGGTGGCCTTTATGTTCCTTATGGTTGTGCTTGGCGTAACGCAGGGAATGCAACCCATAGTCGGCTATAACTATGGAGCAAAACGCATGGACAGGGTTTTGAAATGCTTGAAACTATCATTGGTTTTGGGAGGGTTGGTAACCACCGTGGGATTTATGGCTTCGGAATTCATTCCCGGACTTTTGGCATCGGCGTTTACAACCGACCGAAAACTGATAGACCTTTCCGTCATCGGTTTCCGGATACTTATGGCGATGTCTCCCGTTATCGGATTGCAGGTCGTGGCAGCCAGTTTCTTTCAATCCGTCGGATTTGCAAAGAAAGCAATATTTCTTTCGCTGACACGTCAACTTATCTTTCTGATACCGGGATTGCTTATCTTCCCTCTGTTCATGGGATTGAACGGTGTTTGGTTTGCCTGCCCTGTTGCGGATTTTTCTGCTTTCGTCATAACGATGATAATGCTGAAAATACAGATTAAGAAGATGAAAGCTCCCGATTTTTCGGTAGCAGGGTGAAAACGAATTTGAGAAATGGAAAAAGAAAAGCTCTGGAATGCGGAATATTTGAAGACATGGTTGGCGAATTTCGCCATATACTTCTCTTTCATGTTGGTTACACCGCTGCTGCCGCTCTATCTGAGCGAGACTTTCGGTGCGGACAAACATACGATAGGACTTGTGCTTTCCGGATACGCTTTGACGGCTTTACTCATCAGACCTTTCAGCGGTTATTTCGTCGATAGTTTCGACAGAAAGAAAGTTCTGTTGCTCTGCATGTTCCTTTTCTTTCTCTTTTTCGCAGGCTATATGGTGGCAGGCTCGCTTCTGTTGTTCGCAATCATCAGAACCCTGCACGGAGCTCCTTTCGGAGCAACAACCGTTGCCAACAGCACCGTCGCCATCGACGTATTGTATCCCTCGCGTCGGGCGGAGGGCATAGGCTATTACGGATTGAGCAACAACATAGCGACGGCAATAAGCCCATCTGTGGCTTTATGGATTTACGATGCCTGCCATAACTACAATATCATATTCTCTCTATCCCTGCTTTTTGCAGGTTTGGGCTTTGTAATCAACTCCACATTGAAATTAAAGAAAAGAGAATTGGTGAAGAAAGCCAATAAGATAAGTTTGGACAGGTTCTTCCTTGTCAGAGCATGGAGAGAGGCTTTGGCAATGATTTGTTTCGCTTTCGGCTACGGAGTGATTTCGACCTATATAGCCATATACGGCAAAGAGAGATTGGGCATAACAGGCGGTACGGGAGTGTTTTTTCTCCTGTTGTCCGTCGGATTGATACTATCGAGGCTCATCGGAAGCCGCACATTACGTAAAGGCATGTTGATTTGGAACGCATCCTTGGGCTTGCTTATTTCCCTATGCGGTTATTTCCTTTTTGCAGGCGTACATAACTACTTCGGATATTACGGAGCAGCCCTCATAATAGGCTTGGGAAACGGACACATGTTCCCGGCTTTTCAAACCATGTTCATCAACCTCGCTCAGCACACACAAAGAGGAACTGCCAACTCATCGCTACTTATTTCTTGGGACGTAGGAGTGGGATTGGGCATAATGATAGGCGGAATGCTTGTCGAATACTTCGGCTATTTCTCCGCCTTTTGGACAGCCGGCTTCGTGAATGCCGCAGGTGTCATATTCTTCTTTACAAACATACGCAAAACCTACCAAAGAGACAAACTGAGATAAAACTCAGAGAAGACACTTCGTGGCAATATTTTTCCGTAACGCCGTTCCGTGAGAACAAATCGCCGTTTGAATAAATTCTTTCGGCGATTCATTTCAGCGAAACGGCATTACGGAAAAGTGATAGAAAACATCGGTATGTAAGTTCAAAATAGAAGTGCATTTTTTTTGCGTCGGTGTTATCAGTGTAAGCTATCGTTTTCCTGCAAATCGGTTATCTTTTCGGTTAGTCTGTCTATCTTTTCTTCCAATCGTTTGACATCGGCTTCTAAGTCATCATTATTGTCGCTGACCATTGCATCCACAAATATTGAATTGACAAGCGACATTCCTAAGATACCGCCGATTACTAACAAAATGGAAAAGTATGTTTTTACCAAAATAATTATTGCTTCCGAACTATCGTAATAGGAAGAGATGGCATCGGGAATTTCATACCAACCCTCCACGGTGAACAGTCTGAAGACAGAATAAATGCTGTCCATCGGATTGTCGAAATATTCCGGAGCAGCCTCGCCGAACATGATGCAATTAAAGAGCGAAAATACAATTATGATGATAAACAGACCGAAGAACACACTGTAAGAATCTTTGATTGCTCGCTTCAATCCCATGGTAATAGCTCCTATATTGGGAAAAAACTTTATCATTCTGAACATCTTGAATGCACGAAGCACTCTTAAGACCATTAAAAATGATAGATTCATATTCATGGAAATAAACATATTCAACAATGAAGGTGTTGTTACCATAACAAGAATGCCATCAAATCTGTTCCAAGCATCTTTCCAATATTCCTTTATTCCATAAACACAATGCTTGACAATCATTTCAATCAGGAATATCAAGGATATTCCGCAATCTATGTATGTTAGCATGGAAGAACGATACCCGCTCTCTTGTGCAAAGATGGTGATAAAATTGATGACGATGAAAGTCAATATGATTTTATCGTTGAGAAAGAAATTTATTACTCTTTGTTTCATTGCAGATGATATTGGCGTGCCAATATGTTTTTGTGAATATTATCTATAAGAAATCGAGTTCTTAAAAGAGCTCGGAAAGTACGATAATGGCTATTGTCGAATTGAAAAAAGTTATTCCGTTGCCGATGGCAGCGCCAAGTCGCATTTCAAATAGACCGAAGAGACTTCCTGTCCAAAACAATAAGCGTGGCGGTACGGTAAATCCCCATGTCAGCAAACCATAAACGAACCCTATTCCGCCGCTGATTAACGGTAATGTGAAATCTAAGTCTCCCTCACCCAATAAAAAGCAGAAAGAAATCATTCCTATCGGATTGAGGATATTCGTTACTATTGAAATGGCCCACATCAATAATATCAATAACGTCATGTCGAAGAAATTATAGCTTAATAAACAGACATATACAACCCATAGGAACTTGGACGAGTGTAGTTCCTATGGGTTTTTAGTTGTGTTATTCGAATTACTTTTTTCCTGCCGCTGCAAGAGTCAGGTTGTCGCTTACCAAAACGGTATCGTCTGCATTTGCAACTTGGACACCTATGCCCCATTGTGCAGCAAATTCTTTTTCAAAAGCTCCGACAGTTTTGTTGCTATGAACTCTTAGTTCTCCACCTTTTGCACCTTCTGCACGAATAGAAGCAAGTGTTGCAGTGTCGTCCGCATGTCTGCCTCTGCAAGAAACGTTCATATAAATACGAAGTGAACAACCGAAAGCTTCTTTGAATTCGGTTTTGAGTTTACGTACAGTTGTACGTCCATAAATTTTCAAATCTGCCATAATCTCTATTTAATTGTTATTGTTTTTTTTGACATTTAAGGTTCTGATGATTCTTGAAAGAGATAATCACTTGCGTTTTCTTTCCCTTGCCAATGATTCCTTTGTTGACTCTATTTGACGTTTCAAGTTTTCAATTGCTCTGTCGTGTCTGACAGTGGCATCAATTTTATTTTTGCGATACGTAGCCTTTGATGAAGGAGACAAAGCTTGCTTCACCAAGTCGGCATAACGGGCATTATCGGCTTTCTTTTTCTCCCTTTCTCGTGCCAAACTCGCTCTGAGGTCAATCAACTTTTTTTGATAATATTCAGCACTCATATTCGCCTTTCTCTTTGTATTTTTTTTGACTACTTGTATTCTCCGCGTGCTGCTTGCCCGATGGTAATTCCATTAGGAACACATATCGTTCCTTCAGGATTTTTGACTTGGACAGTCAGACCATAGGTGGTCTTGAACAATTTCTCTGCTTCTCTAACTTTCATCGATGCCTTAACCTTTATTTCCTTATCGCTTTTGACATCAATTTTTGCACTTACCTGTTCGTTCAGTTGGTTGATCGTTAGATTTTCATCTGCTATATGAGTGCCTTTGTATATGCACAAAGAACAACCGAACGCTCTTTTGAAGTCGGTACAAATCGTCTTAATCTTCTTACTCGGCGAAACAGTAAATTCAGCCGTGTTGAAATGGTCTTTGATATTGTTTAGTATTCCCATATCGTTTTGTTATAATGATTTTCTTTCTGTGAGATTTTACTCTATTATGACCTCTACATCTTCTTCCCTGACCATATCGGCGACAAGTAAAGTTGTCATTGCAGGAGATATTCCCAATGCTGCCGCTATAATATGTATAATTTCCGTTTGGTCTGATGTGAGTACGTTATCGCAAATTGCTACTTGCATTACAACTTCCAGAACAATTCCGACTTCCTCATCATCAACAGCGTCCGCCGCAGTCAAAAGGTACTTGTTTACCTCATCATCACTTAAGGTTTTAATTTTATTTAGCTCGCTCTCAACAACAGCGATAAAATCCTCTGATTTGAACTCCAAAGCCTCGGCGATTTCTTCCAAGCATTCTTTTTCCTCATCAGAATATTCTTCATCTACCCATATAACACAAGCAACTATCGCTGCGACATTTTTCATTTCTGTTTTCATATTCCTTTGATTCCTTATGATATTTAAACTTTCTCTTACTACTATCATATCCGCATGAAGTGCCTATTTGAGCAACTTCTTGATGCGATTGGACAGACTCTTCTTTTTCTTGCGTGCTTTTGCGAGGTTCGCACATCTTTCTTTATACTCCTTTGTACGTTTGTCCATCTTTCCGGAGATTGTGCGTTTTGCCGCAGTCTTCTTTTCTTTTGCTTTTTTGTCTTTGCGAGCCTTTGCAAGATTTGCACACATTTCCTTGTACTCTTTGGTACGTTTGTCAATCTTTCCCGATTGAGTTCTCTTTATCGCCATAATTTTCCTCCTTAGAATTGTTTCTACCTTATATTGTTATTGCTAAACTTTTGCAAAGTAATAGAAAAAATACTTTGCTTCAAAGAAAAATCATTGCCCGAAATAGGCAGTAAGCCCAATCCGGGCAAGAAGTGTGTCGGAAAAAGTTCAACGAAGTAATTGTTTGAGATGAGTAGCAAGATGACAAAGCCCTAAACATGACGAATTGTCTTGTTTTAGGCTTTCTTGTTTCAACTCTTATTGGGGAAATTATTTCTGTTTAATCCATTCCCAACTGCTATGGTTACCAAAACCTCCCCAACCTTTATACCCCATGCTTTCTAGCACTTTAATAAGTGCGTTCATATTCGGCATATTGCCCACGGTATAAACATTAAACACTGTAAATCCTTTTACTATTCTGGGAGAGCACTGAATGTCCATCTTTGCTCTCACCATCCACATTGTTTCTCCCATAATCTTATGTTTTATTATTGAACGATTTGATTGAATTTATTATTTGCTATTTATTCAGAAAGGTCTCCATAGTCTTTTCCAAGTTGTATATGCAGGCTGTTGCTAACGGGCATTTATCGCATTCGGGTGATTGCGGGTGGCAATAATCTCTTCCCCACAACCAGCATGGGTAGTCTATCAAACCGGGAAATTCAGGATTGATTGCTTTTGCCATATAAACAGCCATGTTTACATTGTTTTCATCCTCGATTAAGCCCAAACGGTACAATACTCTCCTTACCTGAATATCCGGAGAAACATCTATGGCACTGAGATCTGAAAACGGCACACTGAAATCTCTTTGCAAAATATTGGCTGCCATGGTGGCTATCTTGATACCTGCACCCTTAAATTCGAGAAATCTATATACAACCTCTGCACTTGTAGGATTGTCGCTCCAAATCCTCGAAGCATCTCCGCCATACTGCTCTTTGATTTTCTTGACTCCCAAGACAAATATTTCCGCCATGCCCTTGTTAAACCTGTGAAGATGATTTGTCTCAAATAAATCAATCATCTCTTCTTTTGTAATGGTAGAGAGTTCGTCAACAGACCACTTGTTGGTTTCTTTACATACTTTCAATGGAATCGCCCATGCTCTTTCTGCCGTTATCTGCTTATCCATCAAGCAACCCAACACGAAAAGGTGCGGATACTTCTCTATGTTGAATACAGTGCTTTGCAGTTCGTCTTTATTTTCCCCGACATTGGCAAATGGCTTTTCTGTTTTAAGAGTTCGCTTTGCTTCTTCAATCAAAGTTTTCTTGACAAGCTCTTTGGTCAGAGGAATATTTGTTTGACACAACTGGAAATCATTCTTCTTCTCT
Source organism: uncultured Bacteroidota bacterium (assembly GCA_900545215.1). Taxonomy (GTDB): domain Bacteria; phylum Bacteroidota; class Bacteroidia; order Bacteroidales; family P3; genus Onthomorpha. Next base: position 2,559 of record UQXW01000045.1, on the reverse strand, counting down.
GCCATGCTTGCGAATATCTCAGGAGATTCATTGAGGTGTTCCAAAACAATGACCGAATTATCTTTACTTAAAACATCTGTCAGTTCTGCCAAGTTAGTGAGCGACTTGCAATCAAACCATTTGATTTCTTTGTTTCCAAGCCGGCTTTGTAATTCCTCCTTTGTCAGCGAGGTAGAGAAAATAACTATTGGTTGCTTTGCATCAATAATCTGACGGAGTAAATTCCACTGATGAGTTGATAAATCTTCCATATTTCTCATGATTTCTTTTTGATTTGCACTTTGCTTCTTCTCGCTATGCAATGTCAAGACGCTCTGTTGCCTTATTTTTTTTCAAGGAGTTTTTTCATCTCTTCCTTGGAAGGGTTGCTGCTGATTTTGCTTATCATACCGAGAGGCATTTCGTCAATAACCAACATTTTGTCATCGCAAGTTGCAACTTCAACTTTGATACCGAAAAGATGCTTCATAAAATATTTAAAGTACTCCACAGAATCATTTGGTGTACACACCATTTCTCCACCTATACAACCTTCTTTGCGTAATACACTGAGTTTGTTATCTTCGTCTGCAAGTTTTGCTCCATCATAAACTCGTAATGAAGCATTGAACAAGCATTTAAAGTCTCGTTTTAGTTTGTTTACTTTCGTGCGTCCGTCGATATTCAAAGCTTGTGCTTTCTTCATATTGATGATATCGAGCAAGGCACATCCCAAATACATGCTACTCCATTCCGGATTATAATCATAAGCGATTGCATTTGCGATTGCAATCGCTTCTGTTCTCACTTTGTTGCAAACTTCGCCGTTTTTCTTTATCACCAACTTTTTATCGCTCATAAAGTCGATAGTCCAATCGCCATAGGTCGCAGATTTCTTTACTGTGTTTTCCATGATGTATGAATTATTAGTTTATTGATTTCTTTCTTCACAAGAATAAAAGCATTCTGTGCTGTATGTTTGCTTCTTACTGACCGAATTTGTCGGCAAAGTAACGCAAATTCCACTCTCTTTCAAAGAAAAACCATTGCCCGAAACAGGCTGTAAGCCCAATTTGGGCAATGGGAGCATTGCAAAAAATCACAAAGGTGATAAATTACGGCGGGTTGTTGCTTTCAGTTCGTATCCTCCTTAAATAATTTCGGAAAAATACTTGAAGAAATCTACTTTTAAAACTCTTGAAATCCGAAGTAACTGCTGTGTATCGATGCATACTTTATCGAAAATCTTGTTTACTGTTCTCTGATTGATGTTCAACTGTTCGGCAAACCAACGATTACTCCTTCCTTGTCGGCGAAGTTCCTCTCTTATTTTCAATCCTATGTGGATTTCTTTCTTAGTGTTCTCTGTCATACTATTATTGGTTCCTCTGTATTCTACAAAATGCCTTTGCTTCAATAATCGATGATATGGGAACCAAAAACGTGGGTTCTTCATCTTATCGGTTATACGAGGTCCTGGAACTACCTAATCCACCAAATAAGCAAAGCCCACGATATTACAATCGTGAGCGTTACTTGCTTTCTCTATGGTGGATATGTATGAAGTTTTCCAGGTTTCGTACAACCAAGATTATAAGCAAAAACGCTGTTGACGTATTATAAAAGCATATTAAACGATATTTTTATCTCCTTTTTTCTCTATCTTCTCCTCTTTTTAATTGTTGTTCTACCTGCAAAGATACGAAGTTCTTTCGTATCGACGCTTTTTCAGGTTCTGATTGGATGGTTCTTATTTGTGCAGATACAGAAAAACCACAGTTTCAAAAGAGGCGAAACTGCGGTTTGTGTAGTTAAAACTTTGTTTGTGAGGCTTTTCTGACGATATCAATATTCGTCTTCGTGAAAGAAGAAGTCTTCTTTGGTCGGAATCCGGCCAAATGTCCTCAATGGTTTCGTAAATGTCGCCCTCGTCCTCGATTTCCGCAAGATTTTCCGGCACTTCTGCCGGTACTCCGCTTCTTACGGCATAATCCATCAATTCTTCCTTGGTTGCCGGCCACGGTGCGTCGTCCAATTTAGATGCAAGTTCCAAAGTCCAATACATTGTTCTATGTTTTTATTGTTGGCTGAGTTCCCCACATAAGTGCAACTTTAGGAGTGCGGTGAGAGAGGCAAAATAAAACTCAAACAAGAGAGTGGAAATTTCCTTTTCTGTTCGAGTCTGAAAAATGACTGTCTTTGCTCTTACCAAATACTGCAAAATATAAGTCATCTAACCAAGGAGCAAAGGTTCACAATTTTCGTGATGAAACAACAAGGTTTCAGGAATAATCAAATCGCAAACGTTATCGGTAAAGATAATCGAGAATTAAGGCGGAACTGCGGTAAACCAAAGTTGATCAAGTTCACAAAAGAGCTATACCGGCTTGTAGAGACAATGTTGAAAGAGGATTACAGTCCGGAACAGAACTTGAAGGAAAGGACGCAAAATCATTGACAAGAGAAGTAATAGAGAAACAAAAACCAATCTGCACATTGCTACACACCGCCACAACAGACAATGGAAAAGCGGACATAAGGACATTGCCACTGCACTCGGTATAGATGTTTACTTTGCAC
>UQXW01000044.1 GCA_900545215.1 uncultured Bacteroidota bacterium | reverse complement strand
TTAACTTTTTATTAAATTCATCTTTATTCATAGACACGCCGCCAAAACTCCGCTATATCCCGGGAGAAATAAGGATACTTAAAGTTCTGCATAAGGTCTATGCCAAATAACCGGGCACAGCCGATCGCTATATCCGAGTATCCGGAAAAATCACCGTAAATCTGTATCGTAAAGAAGAAAGCCCCCAGAAACAAGGTACTCCCATCCAACGTCTGGTAATTCTCAAACACACCGTTCACGAACAAAGCGCAGTTATCGGCAACCACCACTTTCTTGAAAAATCCCCAAAGCATCTGGCGTATACCATCCAACGCCAGATCACAATCGAAATTACGAGGCCGGAGAAACTGAGGCAACAAATGGGTAGCCCGTTCTATCGGGCCCGCCACTAATTGGGGGAAGAAACTGATATAAGCGAAGAATGCCACGATATCATGAGTTGCCTTGATTTTACCTTGGTAAACATCAATCGTATAGCTCAAAGCCTGAAACGTATAAAAGCTGATCCCGACAGGGAGCAAGATATTCAACGTCACGTAATCGGCATCCCAGCCCAATAGGTGAAGGACATTTACCAAATTCTCGGTAAAAAAATCAAAGTACTTAAACACACCCAAGATCGAAAGGTTCAGTAAAATATTACCGGCACTTATCCACTTTTGGACCGACCGGTTGCCAGCGCATTTCTCCAAATAGACTCCACTCAAGTAACTGCATAACGACGTAAACAGGATCAGCAGCAAAAAGCGCGAGTCCCACCATCCGTAGAACAGGTAACTAACAGCTACCACAAATAGATTTTGCCACCGCAAAGACTTGAAAACAAACCAGTAACCAAAGAAAACCAATGGCAGGAATATAAGGAACTCTATGGAATTAAATAACATAAATATTTAATTTTCAGACTCAAGAATATGTATCATCAAGGCGCAAAGATAAGGAATATCAAGCATTGACCAATAAATATTTCGTATATTCGTAGAACAAATATCGCATGCCCGTAATGGCACCTATGCTGCCGCCAATCATTGCAACAGAAAGCAAAGTCCTTTCGGAAATACGTCTTTGCGATTTTCTCGCCCTTCGTTTGTCCGCTCCGTAAAGCAGAAATGCCAGAATATTGACTGCAACCAAATAACCGGCAATGTAATCCATCATCGGCAAAGTCTTTTATTCAAGTACTCTTATTTGGAATTATCTTTCTTTTCCGCCTCCTCGATGAACCAATCCGCATATTCCGGCAAATCGTTCAAAGGATAAAAGCCTTCTTCTTTCGGATTGCTGCCGAGAGGACAGATTTCAAAGTACTCCAAGTACATTGCAGCATCATATTCTCCCAACATCTCTTCCAGAAGAGAGTAAACAGCCACAAGCAAATCCTCATCGTCTTCCCTGCCGCCCTCCAAGGCAATACGCAAACCCAATTTTCCTTTCTCGTCTTCGCTTTCCAAAGGAAGAAACCAAAGATTTTTGCTGCTCAACCGGTATTTGCCGAAAGTAATGCTCACATTTTTTCCTTTTGCAGGCTTGAAGGCGATGATTTCCCAAAAATCCAATATGGGAGCTTCCTCACAAAGTTCTTCCACATAGCCGAAAAACTCCACATCCCCCTCTGCCGTGAAAGTCAAAGTACGTCCCTTCTCCGTCAAATCGCCCAAAATAAACTCCAAACCCTCGCAATATTTCTTCAAATCACCGTCCAATCGTTTCAAAAGTTTATCCGCTTCCATTTTTTCCAAGGAATCAATATCCATCAACAAATCCTTGTATTCCGTAAACGCCTTCCAAAATTCTTCTGCACTCATCAGTCTTTCTATTTTAGTTGAATAATATTTCTTTCTTTGCTTTTATACTATGTGAGCCTCGATTTCCAATTTTACTCCGTACTTGTCATATACGCTTTCGATAATCTTATTTGCAAAAGCCACAATCTCTTTTCCCGTAGCTCCGCCGTAATTCACCAATACCAAAGCCTGTTTGGAGTGCATGCCCACATTGCCGACCTTTTTGCCTTTGAAACCGCAGTGTTCTATCAGATAAGCCGCCGAAAGTTTCACTCCCTTATCCTCTTTGAACGAAACCAAATTTTCATCTTCGGCTTTCAAACTCTTGAATACCTCTTCGCTTACGGTGGGGTTCTTGAAGAACGAACCTGCATTGCCAAGCACCGTTACGTCCGGCAATTTGGAATTTCTCAAATTCGTAATCATATCGCACATTGCCAAAGGCGTCAAATCCTTCACTTCTTTTCCTTCCAACATTCTTGCAACCGCAGCATAGCCTGTCTGAGGCACGAAATGCTTCCGCAGACGGAAAACAACGGAATAAATCAACTCGTTTCCGGTTCCCTTCTTCCAGCGGGAATAACGGTAATCGAATTCGCAGTCCCTTGCATTCACACTACGCATTTCCCCTGTCGCCATGTTGAAACACTCGACCCGTTCTATGTAATCCGCAACCTGCACACCGTAAGCCCCTATGTTCTGCACCGGAGCCGCACCTACGGTTCCGTAAATGGCAGCCAGATTTTCCAAACCGCAATACATCTTCTCGCAACACCACCTCACGAACTCCCTCCACACTTCACCCGCTGCAACTCTCAGCACGACAAAATCCTCATTCTCTTCCAATACTTCGATACCCCTGTTGCAAACCCTCAAAACGCAACCATCGAACACCTCTTCGGTAAACACCGTATTGCTTCCGCCGCCCAAAATTCTCAAACCGCCTCTTCGAGCATACAATTCCTGCACCATATCGAAATCCTCCGCACCCTTGAACTCCGCATACTCTCTTGCAACGCAGTCTATCGAAAACGTATTGAACTCCTTCAAACTCTTATTTGCTTCCGCCATCATATTAAACACTTGAAATACCGTGGCAAAGATACGAATTATTTCCCTACCTCCGCAAAAGCACGAAACAAGTCCGCGGAAACCCACTCTGCTTTGGCGAAGCGGCGTTTCGTTTCCGGCTTTGCAGAGTTTGATTTCCTGATTCTTGTGAACGGCTTTTTCAAACCGGTTTTGTAATGCTTGGTTTCGCATCGCAACTCATTGTTTCGGTATTGGAAGTTTTGCTGAAAGTGCAACATCGGAATATATCGTGAATTGCCGAAAAGCGAGAAAGACAGAGCGGAAAGCAAGTGCGGAATATATGGAGTGCTTGTTTTGTTTGGGTGCAATGAAATAATTTAGTAATTTTGCCGCTTCAAACAGAAATACCGACAATATGAAAGGTATAAGAATAAACCTCTCGTCCGGTTCTCCCTCTCCATTGAAGAAAGGGTTTTGGACAAGGACGCTCGTCATGGCTCTTGCCATCTTCATAGCATCGTTGCTTTTTAAGTTCGTCGATGTGAGTTCCATTTTCTCGGCTGTTGCGGCTGCTTTGGTGATAAGCCTGTTGAATGCTTTCTTGAAGCCACTGCTTATGTTGATTTCGGCACCGCTCATATTGATGAGCCTCGGGCTTTTTCAGTTGGTTATAAATGCCGTGATAGTTCTTCTTGCTTCGCATTTGGTCAAGGGATTTCATGTGGACGGACTTCTCGATGCCGTGCTGTTCAGCATAGTAGTTACTCTCATAGGCTTCCTTTTGGATTTGCCTCAAAGAGTGAAGAGGATAAAAGACACGTTGACTTTCGGCGAAAAGGAGGAAGAAGACGGAAAAGAGGTGTTCACCGATTATGAAGAGGTGGAGGACAAAGACGCAACCGGCGATACGGACGAAGAAAACAAGAATAAGGATTAAACAAAAAAGCTATTATGCAGGTTTGTCATAAGATAGATGAATTGCTCTCTTGTGTGGATACATTCAAGAGAGAAGGAAAGACAATAGGTTTGTTGCCCACGATGGGAGCTTTGCATGAGGGACATCTCTCTCTTGCGAAAAGGGCAAAGGAAGAGAACGATGTTCTGATATGCAGCGTTTTCGTCAATCCTATACAGTTTAACAACAAAGAGGATTTGGAAAAGTATCCGAGAGATTTGGAAGCCGATGTGGCATTGCTTGACGGTATAGGTTGCGATGTGGTGTTTGCACCTTCCGCGGAGGAGGTCTATGCCGAGGAACCGACGGAGAAATACAGCTTCGGAGCCTTGGAACAGGTGTTGGAGGGACCGCAAAGACCGGGACACTTCAACGGCGTTGCCACGATAGTGCATAAACTCTTCAAATGGGCGAGACCCGACCGTGCATACTTCGGAGAAAAGGACTACCAGCAGATTGCAATCGTCAAAGACCTCGTAAGACAATTCTCCATTCCCGTTCAAATAGTGGAATGCCCCATATACAGGGACGCAGACGGTCTTGCAACGAGTTCGAGAAACCGCAGGCTTTCCGCCAAAGCAAGAAAGATTGCACCGAAGATACATGAAATCCTCCTTAAATCGGCAACTTTGGCAAAGGATATGTCGTATTCCCAAATCAAGAGCTATGTGGAGGGCGAGTTTGCGATGAGAAAGGATTTTGAATTGGAGTATTTCGAGATAGTAGATGCCAAAACCCTTCAACCGATCAGGCGTCCGAGCGAGAACGGAGCCGTAGGCTGCGTGGCAGTCTGGTTGGACGGAGTGCGATTGATAGATATACAAAAATATTGATATGAAAGCGTTTTTCGCATTTGCTTCTCTGCTTTTCGTTGCGGCGGTTGCCGTTTCGCAAAGCAGTGTGGAGGAGTATCGTTTCTTCACGGTACCGCAAGCCGACGACTATGAAGGAAAAGTAGTCAGCACGTTCATCGCCCATAAAAGCAACGAACACCGCAGCAAAGCGGTGCTTTACCTGCATGGTTACAACGATTATTTCTTCCAATACCAAATGGGAGACAGCGTCATAGCCCATGGCATGGACTTTTACGCCGTGGAATTGAGAAAATACGGCAGAAGCAAATTGGAAAATCAAACATGGTTCGAGGTGAAAGACCTTTCGGAGTACTACGCCGACATAGACAGTGCGATAGCACGCATAAAGGCGGAAGGCACAAAGGACATTTACTTCCTTGCACACTCGACCGGAGGTTTGATAGCCTCATTGTATTTGAACGACAGACAGGAAGAAAGAAGCATAAAGGCAGCCGTCTTCAATTCTCCTTTCTTGGATTTCAACCTTTCGGGCATTGTACGCAACGGATTGATACCCACCTTGGCTTTTTTCCGCCCCGTGGCAGGTAAGGTGAAGATATCGCAAGGCAAAAGCCGTGTCTATGCCAACAGTCTTTTGAAAGACCATGAGGGAGAGTGGGAATTCGATACGCTGATGAAGTTTCCCGTTTCCCCATCTGTCAGCATAAACTGGTTGAGTGCCATAAAGAGGGGACACCGCAAGGTTAAGAAAGGACTGAACATAGCCTGCCCGGTTTTGGTATTGAGTTCCGATGCCTCGAACGGCGATGCGGCAACAACGGATCGGGTTTTGAATTACAAGCATATCATGAAACGTGCCGACAAATTGGGCAACAGCATCTGCAAACGCACCATTCATCACGGAAAACACGACCTTGCATTGAGCATAAAGCCCGCAAGGGACGAATTTTACAGGCAGATGTTCGACTTCATCGCCGCTCACTGAGCTTTGATAAGCCTTTGCCTTTGTTCTTTCAGCCTTCGATGTGTATTACTTTCTTGGTTGCGAAAAACTCGTCCTCGAAGTAATCGCTTATATTGAAGACTCTGTATTTCTTTTTCACCTTCGAGAGTTCCTCAGTCAAGTCTCCGCCTTTCAGATAGAGGATACCGTTCGGCAGGTCGTGATATTGAATTTTTGAAATCCTGCCTTGTGTCCACGGAATGAAGTCTTCGAAAGTCGTAACGGCACGGCTGACTATGAAATCGAACTTTCCCTGCACCGTTTCGGCTCTTGTCTGTTCGCTTCTCACGTTTTCCAAACCCAAAGCTTCCGTAATGGCTTGCACAACCTTTATTTTCTTGCCGATGGAATCGACAAGAAAGAACTTCGTTTCGGGAAACATTATCGCCAAAGGAAGTCCCGGAAACCCGCCTCCCGTACCTATGTCGAGAATTTCGCAATTCGGTTTGAACATGCACACCTTCGCTATTGCCAAGGAGTGAAGTATATGATGTACGAAAAGGTTCTCCGTATCCTTTCGGGAGATAAGATTTATTTTCTCGTTCCATTGCAGGAACTCTTCGCAGAAACGTTCGTACAAATTCAGTTGCTCTTTTTCCAGAAAAGGAAAGTATTTTTTCAGTTCTTCTCTCATGTCTTATTTCTCTATGGTTGTTTCAGGGTACATGCTCTTCCAAAGACCGGCATCGTCCATCAGATACTTCTCGAACCAAGCAAAGATGGTCTTATTCCAAGCAAGGCGTTTCTTATAGTCCGTTATGCCGTGATTTTCTCCCTTTACGCTGATGAACTGAACCTCTTTACCCAAAATCTTCAAGGCATTGTACATCTGAATGCTTTCTCCTATCGGTACATTTGTGTCGGAGGTTCCGTGCAAGAGCAGGAGCGGCGTGTCGATTTTGTCTGCCGAGAAAAGAGGGGAGTGTTCCGTGTAGAGCTTTGCCGCATTCCACGGGTAGGAGTTCGCACTTGCCGCAGCCGAATAGCTGTATCCCCAATAGCCTTCGCCCCAATAAGAAGTTATGTTCGATATTCCGGCATGAGAGATTGCCGCCGCAAAAATATCGCTTCGGCTTATAAGGTATTGGGTCATGAATCCGCCGTAGCTTGCTCCCATGCAACCGATTTTATCCTTGTTTATGAACGAATGTTCCTTGCAGAAGGCTTTCACGCTTGCTATTATGTCGTCAGCCGTGCCTTCTCCCCAAGAGTTGACGTGCCTTGCGGCAAATTCCTGTCCGTATCCGATTGTGCCGGAGGGGTTGAGAACATAGACGACAAAGCCTCTCGCCGTATAAAGGTAAGGACTGTAACGAGAATTGAACGTTCTGTCGCTCGGTAATGTGCCTCCGTAATAATAAACTATCAAAGGATATTTCTTTTGCGGGTCGAAATCGCTCGGCAAATAGTATCTGCCCTCGACCGTTCCGCTTTTCGTCTTGTTGTTCCATACTTCCATTCTGCCTAATGCCCAACTCTCGTATTCTTTCTTTTGAGGGAAATAAATCTCACGGCTCTTTCCCGAAGCATACTCGAACAAACGGTCGGGCTTATCGTAGTTCTGTCCGATGAAAAGGCTGAGAGAACCGTCCTCTGTGCAAGAATATGAACTCACGACGTCGCAAGGCAAAGGCAGTTTCTCCACTTTGTTGTTATTCTTCGGGTAAAAGGCATAAATGTTTACGGAATCCTTGTCCGTACAAGTCAATATCACCCTGTCTTTCTTTATCTCGAAGTCGTTTATCGAGGGATTGAAATCAGACAACACCGCTTCCGCCTTGCGACTTTGCCTGTTCCATGAAAGTATCGTCTTTTGGAACAAATTAGGTGTCTGATTTTTCTTCACCCTTGCCGCAACGGAGTTGAACGCCTCGCAGGAAGCAAGTAGCAAAAGGGTGTTCTCGTCGGCGTACTTAGCATTCTCCACGAAAGCATCAGTGAACAAAGTATCAAGAGTCATGGTTTTGAGATTCAACTCGTAGAAGCTGCGATACAAGAAAGGTCTTTTGGTATAATCCTCTTCGCCAAGCGATATAAGCAAGCGCTCGTCATTCCAAATATCACACAAAGCCACCCCGCGATGAGAAAATGTCAACCTTTGCAAACTCTTATTTCCCAAACGGTAAAGCCATAAATCGCTTCTATCACGCCAATTTGCATTTGCCCTGTCTTCCGGAGAAAGTAAGCGATTCAAATCCTCTTTCTTTTTTGCGAACTTCTCACTTACCGAAACGATGAAAGCCTGTTCGTTATCCAAGAATTTGATTTCGCCATACGGCACATTTTCCGCCACGACGCTGCTTTCCATAGTCTGCGGATCGAGAACCACCAGACTGTTGCAGCTGTTTATCTCCTCCGTGTGGTAAAGCAAATCGCTCTCAGGCAACCAAGCCGTATGGAAATGCTTGTCGCTTTCCATCAAGAGCCTGTCTCCATCTGTGCTTCTCAGCTGCCAAGCCCATCGGTTCCTGCCTTGTTTGTCCGTATCGTAGAATTTCAAAAGGTAGTACTTCGCATTGGGAGACAATTCCACCGAATAAAGATGTCTGCCGCCCAACATCGCCTCCAAGGACAAGGCTTGCTTCGCTTCCATTGGCTTCGCCTCCGCATGCTCAGCCTCATACAGGAGTTTCAATTCGCTGTCCTTGCCGCATGAAAGAGCAATACATATATCATAAACACCGCTCTCGTACTCTCCCTCGAAGGTGAGAGTATCCTTTCCGTCGTTTTTCTTATCCTTTTTCCCGATGGCGAAATCCGCCTTCAAGGCACAAGAGGCAATAATCGAGAACTTGATGTTTTCCTGCTTGGATACAAAGAGTTTGAAACCTGCTGCGATAATCTTCCTGCCCTCACCCGCTTCGTTAAGACGAAAGAAACCTGCTTCATCGGCACGAATGCTGCGAATGCAGTCCTTGTTGTTTCCGGCAAAAGCGAAATCGCTCAAAGCGTCGAAGCCCTTGCCGTTATTATCCGTTGAATCCAACATTATCGGAAGCACAGCCGTATATTCGCCGAAGACGTTCAACTCTTCCACAACCCTTTGTCCGAAAACGCTCAGCATGCTTACGCATGACAAAAGCAACAAACATAATTTTTTCATATCCGTTGAAATTTACCGATTTGCAAAGGTATGGATTTTTTCGCAAAGCCGACGAAGCCGATACGGCAGGTGGATTGTAGGCAGTATGAATGCTTCCGGCGAAATGCCGAAAAGAATTTTTTATTACGCCGCTTCGTAAAATTCTTACGCCGTTTCGGTATTCGGCTGTTCGAGAAAGACTTGGAAAAGAAGCCCTACTGCACGTCTGTTTGTTCGAGACGGCGGAGAAGTTCCTCGGTTCTGTCCTCCACCTCGTGCAGTCTTTGTTTGCAAAAGGCTATGAGTTCTTCCGCACGCTCGATTTTCAGTTCCAACTCGTCTATCTTGGTCTCGCTGTTCTCCAAACAGGCTGTGATTTGCTTCAATTCTTCGTATGCTTCTTCGTAATTCTTCGGTGTTGTGCTTTCCATCTGCTTTCTTTCTTGTTATTGTATTACGGAAACGAGTTCTCCGTCGTGAAATCTTGTCTTTATCTTCTCGCCGCTCTTCAAATCGGGCTTGTCGGTCAGCAGTTTGTCGTTGTGATACGTCAGAGTGTAGCCCTTTTGCAGCAGAAGGGCAGGGTGGAGCAGGCCGATGTACTTCTCGTTCATGCGGATTTTCTCTTTTTCGGCTTCAAGCCTGTTGCGGGTTCTCATCGTCAGCAGGTTTTCAGCCTCTTTGATGTTTTGTTCCGCCTGTTTGTAGAACGATATTATGTAGTCTGCCAAGTCTGTCGGCGTTATTCCGTTGTGCCATGCCGTTTGCTCGGCAACGGTAAGATTGGTCGCATGCCCTATTCCTGTCAATACGGGCAACGGACAAAGGCTTATCGCCCGGCAAAGACGGTAATCGTTGTAGCAACTCAAGCCTGCGTCGCCTCCTCCGCCTCTTATGATGAGTACTGCGTCGAAGAAGTCGCTCACAATGTTGATTTTGTCGAATATATCGAGCATATTGCTGACGGCTCCTTCGCCTTGCAGAAGCGAAGTGAAGAGATGGTGGGAGATTTTGTATTTCGGAGCGTAAGCATTCAGAACATTGAGAAAATCATGGTAGCCCTTGCTGCTTGTAACCGATATGACGGCAAGGCTCTTCGGCAGCGAGGACAGAGTGCGACGTTTGTTCAACTCGAACAAACCCTCTTTTTGCAAACGCTCCACGCATAAACGTTTCTCCTTTTCCAATTCCCCGAGAGTGTAATTTGTATCTATGTCCGTTATTCTCAGGCTCAAACCATAGAATTCGTCGAACATTATGCAGACACGGCACAGGACGTTTATGCCGTCGCATAAATCTCCGAGAGAGCAGGCAATGAATTTCTCGCGTATTCGTTTCAAGTCGGCGTTCCAGATAACCGACCGCATTTGAGTGCTTATTCTGTCATCGTTCTTCTCTATCAAATCGGGAAAAGCATGACCGCTGTAAGGGTAATAGTTCAATTTGAGCATTTCTGCCCTGACCCAGAAGAATGAAGAGTAGCGATCGTTCAGCGTTCGCTTGATACTCGATGCCACTTCCGAGAGAGAGAACACCCTTTCGCCGAGGAATTCGTTGAATATCGACATATCGTTTTCGTCTTTTGCCGCTTAAAGAAAAGAAGGAGGCAGATTACTGCTCCGCCTCCCTCATACATAAAATGAAAATTTAAACAAAGAATTCGGCATTTGCCGATCGATTTATTCTGAAATCTGCTTCAAAACCCTTGCAGTGAACTCTTTCTCTATTGCTTCTGCCTTATCCACAATCGCCTGACCTTTTGCAATGATGTCTTTGACGAAAGCTTTGTCGTTAAGGCTGGAACAATTTATTTGCATGTTCATGAAAGCTCCTATGCAGGCAGCTCTTGCACATAGAATGCCGACTGCGGCGTCTGTAACGGAATTAGGATTTCCGGTTTCTACCATTGCCTTGCATACATCGAAGACTTCAAACGATTTGCAAAGCGTTCTGTACGGTACTTCTATGGCATATTTCGTTGCGGCTTGGATTGCTTCCGTTCTCTTGGCTTTGTCCTCGTCTGTTTTCTTAGGCAAGCCGAGTGCTTCCATAATCAGGTTGAACGAATGAGTGTCTTCATCGACCAAGAAGAGCAATTCGTCCTTTATTGCCTGACCTTTTTCAGCCACTTTGGAGAACTCTTCCCATCTTTCGTCCCAACCTGCCTTATGAGACGACAGATTGGCAACCATTGTTCCCAATGCTGCTCCCAATGCTCCCATGTAAGCAGATATGCTTCCGCCACCCGGAGCAGGGCTTTCCGAAGCCGTCTCGTTGGCAAAGCCTGTGCAGGTCATATCGACAAGTTTCTTTGCAGTCTTGTCCTCTATCATGTACTCGATAACCTTCTCTTGCGGATTGAAAGGTTTCAAATCGTCCAATCCCATGGACTTTACGGCTATCTTTATCAACTCGGCCTCATCTACACCCAAGGAACGTTGTTGTTTTGCAAGGTAATATTTTCCTGCATCTATGAGTGTTTTCTTCGGAACGAGACCTACGATTTCCACACCGGTAACTCTCACGCCTCTTGCGGCAGCCTTGGCACATACTTCATCGAAGCAGATATGCAAAGGTGAAACATTGGCGTCCGTGATGTTCATCGAAACCTGTGCGATGCCGTATTCTTCGATGAACCAACCTATTGCCTTTGTTCCTTTCAAAGTTCCGGGAATCATTATCGTCTTTCCGTTTTCGTCCTTCATCGGTTTGCCGTTAGGCTTTCCGCCTTCTCTTTGCGGACGACCCTTTTCACGAACGTCGAACGCAATGGCATTGGCTCTTCTTGTCGAAGTGGTGTTGAGGTTGTAGTTTACCGCCAAAAGGAAATCCCTTGCACCCACAGCCGTTGCACCGCTCTTTGCCACCTTTTCGCACCATGCGTTCGGTCCGAAGTCCGGTTTCCAATCCTCTGTAACGATTCTGGCACTCAAACCCTCGTATTCGCCCTGACGACAAGAAGCAAGGTTCTTTCTTTTCGGCTCGAAAGCTGCCGATTCGTAACAATAAACAGGAATTTCAAGCTCTTTGCCTATTCTTTCGCCCAAAGTTCTGGCATATTTCACCACTTCCTCCATGGTGATGTCGGCAACCGGAATAAGCGGACAAACGTCCGTTGCACCGAAACGCGGGTGGTCGCCGTGGTGATTTCTCATATCGATAAGCTCTTGGGCTTTTTTCACCAAGCGAAAAGCCGCTTCGCAAACGTTTGCAGGCTCTCCCACGAAGGTGATTACCGTTCTGTTCGTCGAAGCACCCGGATCCACATCGAGGAGCTTCACTCCGTCAACTTTCTCAACCTCGGCAACAACCTGATTGATGATATTCATATCTCTACCCTCGGAAATATTGGGTACACATTCGATTAGCTGTTTCATCTTCAAAATCGATTTTGTTAGTCAATAATATTTTGCAAAGGTCGTAAAAAAAGCCCGAACCGCAAAATCGAACTGCAAATATAAGATGCCGTTCCGACAAAATGAAACGGCGGAAGGATTTTTTTGAGATGGCGTTTTATTTTCGTGGAATGCCGAAAAACGTCGGAAAGAACTGTTTGGAAGTGCTTTGCCAAGTCTTCCGAGAGTTTGGAAGGAGTTGGCTTATCGGCTCTTGGGGCAAGTGTACGGAGCAGAAAGGTTTTGTGTCAGTGCGATGTTGTCGGAGGGGTGTATGAAGAGATGCAATGACGGATAAGGTAGGGAAAGCAAAAGAATGGAAATGAGCGATGGGGTGGGAAATCAGAAAATCGTTTTGAAAAGATGAATGAGGACGAGTATGTTTGTGGCGTTGAAGAGTATTGCCCAAAGGAGGGGCGGGATACGGGTGGTTTTACCGAGTATGGCACAGTCGCCGCTTTTGGAGGGATTGAGCAGGGAGAGTTGCAGGATATGGAGGCAGGCGGCGGTGTTGTCCGTTGCAATAATTGAAATGCAGGCATAGTATATGTATGTGTTGACTGCGGTAGGTATAGGCAGGAGATAGAGCAGCAGGTTGAGTGCCGCAAAAGCTGTCGTCCAGACAAGGGAGTAGGTGTTCCGCATGTATAGAAGCAGGACGGCGAAAGCGAATATAGCAATCAGAAGAAAGCCGATTTCCGTGTGGTGTCGCTCTATCATGTCGAGCATAAGCAAGGGTAGGAGGGAGCATGAGACATAACCGGCAAGGGCGACGAATACCGTTTTCAGGCGATTGCCGCTCAAACTCTTGCAGCTGCCCTCGGCGGTGGGTTCCAAACGGATTTCTTTCACTTTGTTCCCGACGAGCAGTGCCGTCAAGGCATGGGCGGATTCATGAAAGAATGTGTTCATGCTTCTTAACCATAAGCCCAAAGGCTTGGTGTACATCAGCACCAACAGCACCATTGGTATTGCCACTCTGAAAAACAACGGTATGTTCTGCATTCTTCTTTTTCGTTTACGAATAAAGGGAGCAGACATGCTCCCTTGTTGTATTATACGGTCTTTTGCCGTTTTGTTTCAGCCTTTCGGAATTTTCTTTCGACCTTTCGATATTGTTATTTCGGTAATTGGGCTCCGTATCCCGACATTGCTCCGAAGAGTTTCAAGGCTTCCTGCCAAGGGTAACGGTTGGCGAACATGGTACCTTCGCTTGTCATCGTGCCTGTCATGTTCAAGCCCATTGCCTGACGGAATGTGTTGGCGGAGGAATTGTAATCGGCGTTGTAAGACTCCTTGTATTCCAAATTGATGAAGCCTTCCAAGTATGCTTTGTCAATCTTTCCGTCGAACACCTTGGGGTCTGTAAGCGATTTGTTGCCTTTCGTTCCTGCCAACTGTTCAATATCGTCAAAGTCATTGCATTTTACTCTTAACAACATGCCCCCTCCGGGGAGTGTAAGGTCTGTTTGTCGGTTGAGGAAGAAGATATTGTCGTTCACATAGTCCTTTCTCAAAGCCTCGCGGTTCTTATCCGAGTCTATATGCGTACGATCCAATCCGGAGAAGACGGAACAACCGATGATGTTTCTTTCTATGGTGTTGCAAGTGCCGGGTTGCATTCTGTAACCATAGCCCATGCTGGCAAGGTCTTTCAATCTCGACCATGTGAAGAGCATGGTGTTGTTGCGTATCGTTACAGGGGTCATCACCTTCGGGTCTGAACCGCGAACGTCCATTGTTGACATACGCACATTGACGAATATGCAGTTCTCGACCGTGAGTGAACCTGCTTTCAACAAGCCGAGTATTGCATAATTCGGAGCATTCAGAAAAGCACAGTTGCGAATTATAATATTGGTATTGTTCAAAACACCTTTTTCTCCATTGAAGTAAATCTGTGAGGATTCTTTGGTGAATGTCTTTTCGTTCAAGCCTTCGCCGCCTACGCCCTCCGTGCCTATCGGGTTCATCTGTGCGGATTGCACTCCTTGCGGTTGCCCCTTGCCGTTCTTGTTGTAGGAAACGGTATTGCCGCGGTCGATAATCAAACCGTCCAAAACCACCTTGTTGTTCGGAGCGACGATGCTCGTAAGAGTGATTGTACCCTTTAAGGTGTGCGAACCGTTCGATTCCGGTGTCGGTTGAATCATTGTTCTGTATGTCAAGATGTCTCTCTTGGAGAAGTCCGAACTATAACCGCCCATGATGGTTACCGGCTTGGTGATATTGATGTTGCCGCAATTAAGCATACCATAATAATTTCCTTCTGCAACCATGATTACAGAGCCTGCAGGTGCTTCGTCCAAGGCTTTTTGAAGGTTCTTGTAAGGAGCGGATTTGCTACCGTCGTTACGGTTGTTGCCGTTATCCCGACTTACATACACCGTCTTTCCGTTGCCCGACACGACAGCCTTGTATGCCGTTCCGACATTGCTTCCCGTGGATTTGGCAGGTTTGTTAGATGTATCGGAAGACTTCTCCGTCGATTTTGATGACTTCTCGGCAGAGGTGTCATCATCTTCCAAAGCTTTGGCAACCTTGTTTACTTTTTCTGCCGCATTTTTAAGTTTGTTCAAAATCTGTGCCTCCGCAGTGCCTGCAAGCAATACCGCAGCACAGATACATAATACTTTTAGTTTTCTTGTCTTCATGTGTAATTTGTTTAAGATTAAACTTACTTTCGGTTTGTAAAGATACATCGAATTTGTGGTTTAACCAAACTTTTGTATATGTTGGAAGTAATCTAACCATGTTTTCTCGCTTAAACTCCTGAAAGCACAGTCGCTTCACCTTAAAAATAGCACAAGAAACTTTATCAAACCTCATCGACAAGTTTTGTCGATATGCGGAATTTTCAAATCGTTTCTATCGTAATCGTCTGTCTGTTTTCCATAAAGCAGGATATGCGTTTTTTTTTTCGATCACAATCGAATGATTGAACAAACGCCGCAAAGGTACAAACAATTCGCAGCCCCGCAGCCTCTTTCGTTTCAGGAAATAGGTGAATTTGCTTTATCATCTTCGCTTTGGGAAAAGTTTTGCACAGTTTCGATTGCAAGCGTTTTCCGCAAAATATGTCGCTATGTGCGGAAAAGTGTGATGAAGAGCCGTATATTCGTGCGGAAAAATGTAACTTTACTACGTTTATTCGTGCGAAAAAATGTTGTGATGAGAAGAACAGACCGCTTTATGCGGTCGGGTGTTGGTTGTAATCCGATGAACAATTTCATGTTCTATCTTAAATACATTTTGAAAAGTAAGTAAGCCATTGCCGTTGTTTGCCGGCAGGGTCTTTTGAGACTTTCCTGTTAAAGTCCGATGAAAAATCCTTGCTTGAAATTTGCATATCCGTTGAGAAGTTGTACCTTTGCAGACTGAACGGAGCAATCCGTTCATATTGATTTGTTAATAAGCGAAGCGTTAGTGTGCTTCTTCTACATCTGAAAACCTAGGAAATTTTCAAAACTTGTAGAGGGAGGCACAGCGGGTTCACGCCACAGGCGTGGAACTGCTGTTGTTTTTCTATTACTACTACAAGTTGGGTTTTCCTAGGACCTTCAGATGTTGGTATTCAAGCAGGTGGTTCCACGCTTCCTAATTGTTGTGTTTGAATATTAACGTTCCCCCGGAGCCATCGGAACAAGCAAAACATATATTACGATGGGAAGAAAAACGCCCTTTCAAATCGTTTGTCTGCTTGCCTTCGGTGCATTTGCAGCAGTCAGTTGCCTCCTCACGGTAGAGAGTATCCACCTTTCACTTCCGAGTGTGCCGCGATGGTGCTTTTGGATAGCCATTGTCGGGCTTTATGTCCTGACTTCCTACGGAACGAAGATGATTATGGACAGCTTCGATAGGAATAAAATCATGGATAATCGCACGGGTAAATTTGTCGGAGGACTTATCATTGTTTTGATAACATGGTTGTTCGTTTCTTTTCCGACGAACACCCACTCGTGTTTCTATTTTAAGATGGCAAAACCGACTGCCAAGAGCGAACAACTGTACTTTATAAACCAGTTCAAGCAGTTGACCAACGAGGAAACGGCAATCGGAAAGTTCAATGAAGATTTTGTAAAGAAGGTAGAAAAGGTGAATGCTGCAAAAACGGCTCTTGAAGCAGAGATAGAACACCCTGAACGCCCCGGCGTGGGAGACCAAGCGGAGAGATGTTTGCAGAAAGTCGAGAACGAATTGGGCGTAAAGGTTGGAACAATCACCCGTCTTTCGCATATAGGACGCAGCCAAAGGGAAATAAACACCGCAATCAAGTTTTACTCCAATCAGATAGCCACCCAACTGAAAATACAAGAAGAACAGCAGGCTCAACAGTTGGCAAGCCATTTGAAGAACTTCCGAAAAGAAGCGGGAGAACTGAACACTCAAATCGCCAACATGAACGCCAATATATCGAATCTGGATAATCCGGAATACGATGAGGAAAAGACCTTGGCTCAATCCCGTCAGCTGATACGAACAGCCGCAGGAACCCTTTCCGCAAAAGGTATCAAGGACGACTACAAGGGATACCGTTCGGAAAGATTGACCAACGTCACGGAGGTATGGTCGGACATGTTCAAAGGAGAGTTCAAAGGCAAGAACTATGGCTTGATTTATTGGATACTTTTCTCCTTGGTCATCGACCTTGCGGCTTTCTGCTTCTTCAATGTGGCATTCAAAGAGAAGGATTAGTGCAAACAGAGTAATAACAGCAAAAAATACGATAATGGCAAATTTCTTTGATAACGACGAACGTCCTACTGCTACAGAAGAGGTAAAGGAAGAGCAGAAGGAAGAAGTACAAAATGGTCAAAATGAAGAACCTTTGGAAAATGAAGAGATTGTAAACGATTACGGACAGGAGGAATCGCAGACAGAGGCGGCAACCGTGATGAAGTCATACGGTGGTTTCAATGACATAAGCGTTACTGTCTCAGACCGCAAAACTCCTATCGTCATATTGTTCGGTCCTCCTTCCTGCGGAAAAACGATGACGCTGATAAGGTTGTCCCGATTTCTGAAAAATATTCAGGGAGGTTCTTACATGGTTAAGCCCATTCGCACATTCCGTCCGAGCGATGACAAGGACTATGACCTGATGTGCAACGAATTTCCACAAATGCTGAATAGCGATAGTGCAGCCAAGGGTACGGATAAGATGTCTTTCATGTTGGTGAGTGTAACCCGCAATGCCGGAGAGCCTGTCTGCCAAATCTTGGAAGCTCCGGGCGAATTGTATTTTGACCCCAACAAACCGAACGACGACAGTCCGCGATACCTTAACAAGATACAGCAGATGCCTAACCGCAAGGTGTGGGTTATCCTTTTGGAACCGGATTGGAAAGAACCCGAAGACAGAAAAAACTATGTCGATAGGATAAAACGATTGAAAAGCAACATAAGTCCGAAAGACAGAATAATTTTTCTCGGCAATAAGGTGGATAAGGCAGATGAGTTCATCGAGGCACAAGGCGTGGTGAACACGGATAAGTACAGAGAACATCTTTCTTCTCTCGATGGTAACGGAGGATTGTACCCCGGCTTGTTCAATCTATTCAGGGAGAACCGTCCAGTCATCAGTTGGTTCAAGCCATACAACTGCGACTTCGTACCCTTCATGACAGGCATTTACACAGAAGCAAGCCAAGGCAGGAAGTTCGATGAAGCCAGCGACAAATATCCTACCAAACTTTGGAAAACGATACTCAAAAACGTAGGCAAGTGATGGAAACGAAAGATATGGCAATCGCAATAAGCGGTGTGCCGAAAGGGCAGAGCATCCATGGAGACGAGCCGGTTGCGAATTATGCCAAAGGTTTGTATCGCAAGGAATATACTTCTGCGGAATATAATCTGTTTATCATAAACGTAAGAGAGGAAGAAGGCAAATACTACTTCTATTACAGCTACCTGATACCCAATACATCGGATAGCGACAAACGCAGCGGAGGTTATTTCGCCCTTACCCTCAAAATGAAGGAGCATTACTGCGAAGACCTTTCGCGTCTTTACCAACTATTCAAGCAGGTTTGCGACAATAAGGTTACAGGCGTTTTCCTGAATAAGAACAAGAAGTTTCTTATCGACACCTTTGCCTCACGGAAAGACAAATGCGAAGAGTTGATCAAGCTTTTCAAGCAACTGCTTGCAAGCAATTTCAGCGGTAGTTTCACCAAATTGGAAAGCAATTCGGGCAAAATAAAGACAGACGGCTCAACCTTGCAACGTCATGTGTCGGAAAACGGTTGCGATTTGTATTCCGATGAATTGTTCGCTTGCGGAAATGTATCCCTTGCTCCCGAAATTCCAAGAACAATCTCTCGAATAGCACCATTGCAAAAACAACTCGACAATACGAAACTTCAATTTGAAAACACCTCCGATGAACTAAAACGAACAACTGACGAACTAAACCGATACAAAGGGGAAAACGAAAATCTGAATAGGCGGATTGATGAACTGAAACGGCGAATCGATGAATCGAAACGGGAAAACGATAAATTGAAAGATCGTCAAAAAACATTCTCCGAAATAAACGAATGGTGGCAAGGGATGGAAAACTCTTTCTCCGAGATGAGAGAAGACATGAGATCGATCATGCCGAATTACGAAAGCATGGGGCAACAGCGTCGAAAAAAAGAAAATCCGGTGGATCAAGGGGTGGCAAAATTCAAAAAACGGATTTCAGGATGCAATATATGGTTGATAGGAGTATTGTCGGCATTCGTATTATTTTTGATTTTTTATCTTTGCGATAAGGTGGGCGGAGGCTCGGTTAGCCCAACAGAAACAGCCACCGAAGAGTCGGCACAGCATACATCGCATTCGATAGACTTTGAACTTGGGAATACGTTGGGCATCTCCGATATTGTGTTATATGCCGGCGATACTGTCGTTTTCACTCTGAGAAAATGAGAAAAGATGGAAAAGAATGTTATGACAATGGGGAATGGGCTGCCGATGGTTTTTTATCACTCAACAAGAGTGCAAGATGCACGCAACGTGTCATAGTAGATAATAAAGACACGGCAACGATTTCATTTGCTCCTAAAAACGATACCGTGAAATACAAAATGCGTTTTCCGATAGAAAAGGAATAAACCATGATGATGAAGAAAACTCTTTTCCATTCCATATTGGTGGCGGTACTGATGCTCGGCTCTTGCGGCGGTCCACTTCTTTCAGATTAACAACCATTCCTTCGCTTACTT
>UQXW01000043.1 GCA_900545215.1 uncultured Bacteroidota bacterium | reverse complement strand
CTCTCTTCTCTCTTACTCTCTTGTATGTCCAGTCTGTCAAAGATCTTTTCCTCTTTCCTTTACGATTATCATCTTAAAGGACTTCTATGTGTAAGGCTTATCTACTAAAACCTTACAATACAATATTTTCCAACTTTTACCCCTAAACACTCTCCTTAGGGGCTTTATTAAGTGTTTTTACAAGCTATGCTTCGGTCTTAACCGAGACGTACGACTTGTTATCTTTTTTCTTTCTAAATTCCACCACTCCATCAACCAATGCAAACAAAGTATGATCTTTTCCCATTCCTACATTCACACCAGGATTATGAAGCGTTCCTCTTTGTCTTACAATAATATTTCCTGCAATACACTTTTGACCGCCAAATATTTTAACGCCCAAACGCTTGCTTTCCGATTCACGTCCGTTACTTGAACTACCGACACCTTTCTTATGAGCCATCTCTTATTCCCTTATTTGAGTTACTACCAATTTAGTACAAAACCACCAAACTACTTAATATCCGTAATCAATATTTGCGTCAAGTATTGGCGATGACCATTCATCTTCTGATAACCTTTTCTTCTCTTCTTATGAAAAACCAATACTTTTTCGCCTTTGATATGCTTGATAACTTTGGCACTCACGCTTGCTCCCTCAATCACAGGGGCACCGACGGTAATCTTACCATCTTCATCTTTCAGCATCACGGTGTCAAAAGATATTTCCGCTCCTTCTTCATTTTTCAAGCGATGAACAAATATCTTTTGCTCTTTTTCTACCTTGAATTGCTGTCCTGCTATTTCTACTATTGCGTACATTTTTTACTTGCTTTCTTAGTTAAGTCTCATGTCAAACGAGGGTGCAAAATTAGCAATTAAATCCATACCGGCAAAATAAATCGAAGAAAAAAAGTCCATTTCCAAATCAAAGCACTGAAAATCACTTGAATTATTTTTGCAGACAAATTCTTGGGTCAATCCGTTTACAACAATATCGTCCAGCGAGAACACACTCTTATTCCAAATAAGAACAGAGAAAATCCCTCATCATCATATCCTACATTATTGCATGCTCTCCAAAAATACTCCGATAAAATCCATGCAACAAAAAGAAAATTCGTACCTTTGTGGTCAAATTTTTGAGTTCGTAGGCTGTTTATGCTTTTCAGAAAACTGACTATGAGCCTATTTATTAAACAGTATAACAGATTAGATACACGCAATATGAGATTGAGAGGAGTTCTTTTCCTATTACTTGTAATCGTTGGTGCAACAACTTTTGCTCAAAAACGAAGTTTGACAGAGCTTGCAGACGAAGCTTTCGAATCCAAGCAGTATGTAACAGCCATTGACCTATACAAAAAAGCCTATACGAAAGTAAAAGGAAATAGGCAAGAGAAAGACAGAATCATGTTCCAACAAGCCGAATGCTATCGTTTAATCGATGATAAAAAATCAGCTGTAAAAACCTACAAGCGGCTTGTAAAGGCAAAATACTATACAGAACAGCCGAAGATATTCCTATATATGGCAGACATACAAAAGTTCAACAGCGAATGGGACGCAGCCGAGTATAATTATAAGGAATACCTGAAACTGGTTCCTGATGATGCCCTCGCAAAAAGACGTTTGCAATCCATAGCATTAGCGAAAAAATGGATAGACAATCCTACCAGACATCAAATAAGAGAGGAAAAAAACGTAAACACGGAGTGGAACGAATGGGCACCTCGTTATTTCGGACAAAACGAACAAACCACACTTACTTTCACCTCCTCTCGACCAAGTGAAGAAAAAGCAGAACGAGATGTATGGACAGGCGAATATTTTTCCAATATATATACAACGACAAAAGGAAACAATCGTGAATTATCCGAACCGGACTTGATTTCTGTTGACCAAGTGAATACAGATGCCAACGAAGGAGAGCTTGTCATGGTTACAGGAGCAAAGACCCAAAGAGTTTATTTCTCTCGTTGTAACATCAAAAAGAACAAGCAACTCAGTTGTGCCATATATACCAACAAGCCCGAAGAAAAGAAAGGCAAACAAAACAAACAGCAAAAGAGCGACAAAAGCAGCAAAACAGACGAAAACGTATCACCATTCGTCATGATAGACTTGGGAGACACTGCATACAACTACTTCCACCCTGCAATAAGTTCCGATGAATTAACCCTGTATTTCTCCTCTGACCGCCCGGGCGGTGAAGGAGACTACGACCTTTGGAAAGCAACAAGAAGTTCCATAGACGAAGCATTCGGCAACGTAACCAATCTCGGCGAACAAATAAACACCGAAGGCAAAGAAGAATTTCCGACACTTCGTTCCGACACAAGATTATATTATTCCTCCGACGGTCTGCCGGGCTTAGGAGGATTCGACCTCTTTTACACCGAATTGAAAGACGGAGAATGGAGCGAACCACAAAATCTCATGTACCCGATAAACAGCCCGTACGATGAAGTAGGTATCGTCTTCAATCATGTGGAAGAAGAAACCATAGCAGCCGAAGAAAGCGGTTATTTCTCCTCAAACAGAGAAGGCGGCACAGGCGGAGACGACATCTATTCTTTCTATCGGGCTCCGTTGTTGTTCACCTTGAAAGGAAAAGTGAAAGACGACAAATCCATGCAGGCAATCGAAGGTGCAAAAGTCAAACTGATAGGCGATGACAACACCACACTGGAAACAAGAACCAACAGGAAAGGAGAATACGAATTTACGGACAAACAAATCAAATACAACATCAACTACAAAATCCAAGTCTCCCAAATCGATTACTTCAACACCGAAGGCAAAGAAAACACCGTAGGACTTACCACGAGCAAAGACCTCGTTCATGATTTCCGTCTTACCCCCATACCGAAAGAACCCGTCGTTTTACCCGAGATAAGATACGATCTTGCAAAATGGGATTTGAAGGATCAATATCAGGACTCGCTCTCCGACCTGCTCGTAATACTCGTAAACAACCCGACTTACGTCATAGAATTGGCATCGCACACCGATTCCCGTCCGTTTTTGCGAGTAACCAATGACACCCTCAGCCAAAGAAGAGCCGAAAGCGTCGTCGACTTCCTCTACGCAAGAGGAATAGAAAGAGAAAGGCTTGTACCCAAAGGCTACGGAGACCGAATTCCGAGAACATTGAAAGCCGATTGCGAAGTCGAAATGAACGGCAAAACATACAAATTCCCGAAAGGCGTAACACTGACTGACGAATACATCTCCAAACTCAAAACAAAGAACGAAAAAGAAGCCGCACACCAACTGAACAGACGCACGGAATTCCGCATTTTAAGGACGGACTACGTACCTCAATCCGTACGCGACAGCTTGGCAGACGCCGCATTGAAAGCCCCGATTGTCGATATGGTGAAAGGCACAATCCCCCCTCCCGACACCGAAATACCCATTGTCTATACCGACAACCACATAAAGGTAACCATGATCGACGGCAATAAAGCACAAATATACATAATATTGAACGGCAGAGCGGTGCCATGCATCTACGATGAACGCTACAAAGACGCCGCAGTCTTGGATTGGGACATGGCAATGGACTTTCTTTTGACCGGAAGAATAACGAAAGACGACTTCCGCGACCGCGATAAAGCCTTCGACGACGAAGGAAACATCTTGGACAACGCCGTCTTGACATTCAAAAACGCCTACATCGGCAAGTACTTCGCCGACAAATACGAAGTAATCGTCCGCAAAGGCATGAAATACAACATGATTGTCAACAAAAACGGCTTGAAAGACTTCGGAACATTCACCTTCTCGAGAGCAAGAGGCGAAATAATCTTTGAATAACAAGCAAAGAACGAAAGAAACGGAAATAGAAAAACTCAAAAAATGAATACACGTACAAAATCGGTTTTAATCTATATCGGAGGTATTGTAACCGGCATCATTCTAACCTTTGTAATTCTTTTATTTGTTGCAAAAAGTAACAGTGATAATCCATCAAATGATAACATGATTATTTTTGAACAACCGCAACAAAAAATTGATGCAAAAAGTTTTGAAGTTCTGCAAGTTCTTCCTGATGGCAATGCCTTAGCAACGGTAGAAAGTAATGAAAGTTTCGGTATGATAGTAATGCTTCTCGCTAATAAAAACGCTACATACTACGATGATCAAAAAATAGAAGTTTCTACCGGAAAATGTGCAAGACAAATCGGAACATATAGATATATGACACGAAACAATATAGAGAAGACTGTTCCAATCATTGATATTGTTAATGAATAAAGACTGATTTAGCGGCTGTAACTAATCGCAGATGCTTCTCTTCCTCATTATATTGTTTCTATTCTTCCTATTTTTAATTTCATCGGCAATTCTTAGGAGAATAAAGCCGATAAGTAAAGGGAAGTACTTTGAACAATGCGTTAGCAATAAAATATCACAACTCCCTGATGAGTATATAGTTCTCAATAATCTCTTCTTTGAGAACAATGGGCATTCAACGCAAATAGATCACATCATAGCATCTCCGTACGGGGTCTTTGTCATAGAGTCTAAAGGATATAAAGGTTGGATAACAGGCGGCGAAAACTCTGAATATTGGACACAGACAATATTCAACAGCAAATATCAATTTTATAATCCCATCAAACAAAATGCCGGACATGTGCGTTTTCTTCGCCATTTGCTGAATCCAGTTACATTTATTCCGATTGTCGTCTTCGATAACTCCGCAGATATAAAAGCACACTTCGGGAATAATATCGTTGTGAATTTATACTATTTAAATAGCTCAATACAACAGTACAAAACACCTATCCTTAGTAAAGAGGCAGTAGATACGATAGTTCAAATCATTCGCTCGAACAGTAAAATAGCAAATGAGGAAACCTTGAAACAACACATAAACAACGTAAGAACAAGACAATATCAGACCGATAATTTGATAGAACAAGGCATTTGCCCTCAATGTGGAGGAAATCTTGTTTTGCGTCAAGGTAAATATGGCTCATTTTACGGGTGTTCCAATTACCCCAAATGCAAATTCACTATAAATAAGTAATAAATCCCCCTCTCCCCATTCCGACACAAAGAAAATCAACCCCAAAAACGGCAAAGCACAACCCACACCGGCCCTTTATCCATGCGAAAATCACTACCTTTGCAACACAAAACAGCAATTTTAATACACAATTACGATGAAATTCCTCTCAGAAAGCCTCTCACCGCTTGTTAAAGTACTGCTTTCCTGTGCGATACTGATGATTTGCTTCTCCCTTTCGGCGTTAGTGATGAGCATAGCAACAATTTCCGCCCCGCAATGGGCAACATCCACCTCCGGAATGGTTGTTTTACAAGCCATTGGGACGATTAGCGTCTTCGGTTCGGCATATTTGGCAAGCAAAACCCTGCTTTCGAGCAGCGATTATGAAATTTTCCACATAGAAAAAGCAAAAAAAGAGCACCTGATATGGGCAATCGCCCTACCGATAGCAGCCATACCCTGCGTAGAATGGCTGAACGAATGGAACAACACATGGCATTTCGAATGGGACACGGCGTTTCGAGAACTGCAAACAGCAAACGAAAACCACGCAATGAGGCTGTTAAGATCCGAAACAGCCATCGGACTTATCGGAAGAACGATTGCCATGGCCATAGTGCCGGCTTTCTGCGAGGAATTATGGTTTCGCGGCATATTTTTAAGGATTTGTTCACAGTGGTTGAAGAATCCCATTACCGGATCGGTGCTTTGCTCCCTCATTTTCTCCTTAATCCACTTCGAACCCTTCGCCTTCGCACCCCGCTTCCTGCTATCCATGATCCTCTGTTGGCAGTTCCTAAGCGGAAAAGGCGGAATATGGTACTGCATTTTGAGCCATTTCATAAATAATTTTTTAGTTTGCCTATCCCATTCCGAAATTTTCGGAAGTCAAAACCCCGTTTCATGGCTCGAAAACACAAGTAACCACACCACCTTATCAGTCATTTCAAGCACCATAATCCTGCTTATCTTCTTCATAAGAACCGGAAAAACAATTGTAAAACACACAAAACCAAACACGAAAGCAAGATAAACCGACCGGCACTCCCCGTTCTCAAACCTCCACTTCCCCATTCCCCACACCAAAACAAAGCAAACCAACACCACATTTAACATTTCCGAACACGAAAACAGCATTTCCCAACCCCACATGACCGTTTTCCAAACCAAGATTCCCCCCTTTCCGAACACCGATTTACCGGTTCCCACTACCCGTCCACCATTTTCCAACCATGATTTCCCGAATTTCACAAAGCATTCCACCGTTCTCACCTCCATTTTACAGCAAATCAACACATTATATCAACATTTCCAATCTGTCAAAACCGCCAAACCCGCACTCGAACAGGCGAAAACAATGTTAAAAATCGCCTTACACACGTTCAAAAACGATGAAAACCACACTCAAAACAGCAAAATTCTGTACGAAAACGGCAAAATGTATGCGGTGTTCGGCGGTTTCATGATTGATTGTGGCATGTTCTGTCGTGGTTGCGGCGGTTTCTATGTGTTTTTCAGGCGTTTGCGATGTTTATTTGCGATGAAAATGCTGTGCGGAAACGGCAAAATGCAGTGCGAAAACGGCGAAAATATGGTGCGGAAATGGCGAAATTGTGGTGCGGAAACGGCGAAAATGCGGTGTATTTGCGGCGTGTACATGCTTGATTTCCTGCATTTTGGTTGCCAAGGTTGCTAAATGGTGGTGCGATTTCGGCTGAAATTCATTGTGTTACGACGGTTGCGTGGTGCGTTTCGGGCGTTTCCAACCATGATTTCCAGAATTTTACAAAGCATTCCACCGTTCTCACCTCCATTTTACAGCAAATCAGCATCTTATATCGACATTTCCCATCTGCCAAAACCGCCAAACCCGCACTCGGACAGGCGAAAACAATGTTAAAAATCGCCTTACCCACGTTCAAAAACGATGAAAACCACACTCAAAACAGCAAAATTCACACTCAAAACAGCGTTTGCGAGGTGCGTTGCGGCGAATGCGGTGGTGATTTCCTGTATTTCAGTTGCCAAGGTGGCGAAATTGTGGTGCGATTACGGCGGTTGGTGGTGTGGTTGCTGGGTTTTAGTGTTTGGTTTCTTTATGATTTAGTGGTGGATGCGGCGTTCGGAAATTTGTAAATTTCAATTTCTTTAACTCGATACGGCGTTTCTTTTTCGCCGAGGGCCGTTTTGCCGTGAATTATGCGAAATATAAGGAGTTGAGTAAGGCGTTGTCAATCAGGGCTTTCGGCGTTTCGGAGTCGGAAAACGCCGTTTTTCGGATGGAAAAACGCCGAATTCGAGGTGAAAAAACGCCGTTTTCACCATCCGAAAACGCCGTTTTTCTCTTTAAAAACGCCGTTTTCTCAAGAAAAAACGGCGTTTTCCAACCGGGGGTCTTCGATTTTGTGTTGAAAAGTGCCGTTTTCCGTTTTTCGGACGGCGAAATGTGTGTTAAATTCCGCCGAAATGCGTCTTTCACTTTCCTGCATTGCGGTTAAGGTTTTGGGGTTGCGGTATGTGAATTTTGTGAAATGATTGTTGTAATTCTTCTTTTTGCGTGGTTGAAAGTGGCGAAATGGGTGGTGGAATGCGGGTTTTCGGAGTTGGAAACGGGGGTTTTTGTGGTGGGTTTTACCGATTTATATGTTGGTTTCTGGGGTTTGGAATTCGGTTTGATGGTTTCGGAGCTTGGTTCGGAGGGTTTGAATTGGGGTTTCGGGGGTTTTGTATTTGTTTTCGGGTTTTGCGTTCTTGATTACGGCGATATTGGTTGGCGAAGCGGCGGTTTCTGGGTTGGTTTTCTTTATGTTTCATTGTTTGTTCGCCGAAAATTATTTGCGAATGTGGTGTTTGCGGTCGGCGATATGGCGAAAGTGTGGTTCAGAGTGCCGAAATGGTTGCGATTTATGGGGTTTGCGAGGTGGGTTTTGGCGGTTGCGAATCGGGTTCGGAGGGTTGGAAGTGGTTTTAATCGGGCTTTTCATCTCGAAAATGGTTGTTCGGATTGTAAAAACGGAGTTTTCGTGTTTCGTTTTCTTTATTTTTCCGGGTTGGTTCGCAGGAATTCATTTGTGAATGTGGTGTTTGCGGTCGGCGAATGCGGGGTTGCGGGGTGAGAAACAGGGTTTTTGTATTTGTTTTCGGGCTTTGCGTTCTTGAATGTGGAGGATGCAGGGGGCGGAATGGTATTCGGAGGCGGGGAAGGGGCGGAACTTTTTTGTTTTTCGGTTGTTGGAAGGGGCGGGAGAGCGTCGGTTTGGGGCTTGGTGGGTGGAAAAGTGATGTTATCGGGCGTTTTTTCGTGTTTTTTTTTTGGCGTATTGGGTGGAATGTCGTACCTTTGAGGCTGTTTTTGAACGAATATAAAATGTTATAATTATGGTAAACAACTGTGTATTGAAGGGTTTGAAGCCGGAAGGCGTGTTTGAATTTTTCGGAGAGATACTTGCGGTTCCGAGACCGTCGAAGCATGAGGGCAAAATGACGGAATTTCTTTTGAATTGGGCGAATCGGCGTGGTTTGGAGCATGAAAGGGACGAGATTGGTAACGTTATCATTCGCAAAAGTGCCACAAAGGGTATGGAAAACAAACCTTGGGTGTGCTTGCAGGCTCATATGGATATGGTGTGCGAGAAGAACGGCGACAAGTGTTTCGATTTCATGAAGGATGCTATCGAACCGCGTATCGAAAACGGCTGGTTGATGGCGACGGGTACTACTTTGGGGGCTGATGATGGCATCGGGGTTGCTACGGCTTTGGCTATATTGGATGCAAAGGACGTTGTGCATGGTCCGATCGAGTGTTTGTTCACCGTTGACGAGGAAACGGGTTTGTCGGGTGCGAATGCGTTGAGTCCTACTGCTCTTAAAAGCCGCATATTGCTTAATTTGGACTCGGAAGATGAGGGTGAGATGTTTATAGGTTGTGCAGGTGGTGTGGATACTTTGGCAAAGTTGCCGTTCGAGAGGGAGGATACGCCTCGGGGTGCTTATTTCAGAATCTGCGTCAAGGGTTTGAAGGGCGGACATTCGGGTGATGACATCAATAAGGGCTTGGGTTGTGCGAACAAATTGTTGAACCGTATTTTGTGGGAGGCGGATAAGGAGATGGATATGCGGTTGGCTTGCTTCAATGGTGGCAATTTGCGTAATGCGATAGCCCGTGAGGCGTATGCGGAGGTCGTTGTAACGGAGCAGGAGGCTGAGGACTTGAGGAGACTTGTCGAAAAGTTCAGCGGAGATTTGAAGTACGAATTTCGTTCCACCGAACCGAACATGCAGATAACGTTGGAGAGCATTGCAAAGCCTGCATTCGTTGTCGATATGTTGAGTCAGGATAACTTGCTCAACGTTTTGTACGCATGTCCTCACGGTGTGTTGGCGATGAGCAGGGAAATTCCGAATTTCGTCGAGACTTCGACCAACCTTGCAAGTGTAAAGACGGAGGAAAATCACTTCTTCATCACTACTTCGCAGCGTTCGAGCGTGGAGAGTGCCAAGGTGGCTGCCGCAAGCAGAGTGGAGAGTTGTTTCATGTTGGCAGGTGCAGAGGTGGAACATACGGACGGTTATCCGGGTTGGGCTCCTAATACGGACAGTCATGTGTTGAAGGTTGCCGTCGAGGCGTATAAGAAGCTCTTCGGCAAGGAACCTGTCGTAAGAGCGATACATGCGGGTTTGGAATGCGGGTTGATAGGCGAGAAATACGAAAACATGGATATGATTTCCTACGGTCCGACATTGAGAGGGGTGCATTCTCCGGAGGAAAGGCTTGAGATAGCAACGGTGGATTTGTTCTGGCGTCATACTTTGGAAATTCTGAAAAACATCTAAGCCATGTACAGATTTCAATTGAAGCATGCAATCATAGCCATTGTCGTAATCTTGGCTTTTATCGGCATCGGAATGTTCGGAATGCCTGTTTACAGGGTTTGGTCGCAGGAGATGAAGGGTAAGGCGGAACTTGCGGAGGCGGAACAGAACAGAAGGATAAAAGTGGAGGAAGCAAGAGCGAACCTCGAAGCCGAAAAGTTGAATGCCAAAGCCGAAATCGAAAGAGCAAAAGGAGCTGCGGAGGCAATCAAGATTGAAAACGGAACTCTGACACAGACTTACATTCAATATCTTTGGGTCAGAAACCAGAACAACCTTAACGAGAAAACGGTGATATACATACCTACCGAGGCCAATCTTCCCATTCTGGAAGCCGGCAGAAGAGGCGGATTGCCGAAAGCAGATTAAAAACAGTCCGATGACAAGACTTGCAAGGTCGGAAAAGGCATGCCGAAAAACAAGCCTTTGAAAGGGATAAGATAAAACGCCGTTTTACGGAGAATGGAACGGCGTTTCGATAAATTCTTTCGGCGTTTCATTTCAGCGAATCGGCCTTTCGGCAAAACGGGTCTTAGTTTCGGCAAAAAGGAGTTTTAATTCATAAAAACAGAGAGATATTATGTTCAGCAAAGAGACTTACATGATGCGACGCAAGCAGCTCATGAAAGATGTCAAACGAGGTGTCATTCTGATACTCGGCAACGGCGACAGTCCGTTCAACTATCCTGCCAACACTTATTCGTTCCGTCAGGACAGTACATTCAGATATTTTTTCGCTCATGACTTGCAAAACCTTGTCGGTGTCATCGATATAGACGAAGGAAAGGAGTACCTTTTCGGAGAGGATGTCGATATGGACGACATAATTTGGACAGGTCCCGTTCCGAGCATACATGACAGGGCATTGGAAGTGGGAGTTGAAAACAGCGGCAGCATAAGCGATTTACGCAAATTCATGGATGCCGTGGTGTTTGCGGGAAGGAAAGTACATTTCGTGCCGCCTTACAGAGCGGAAAACGTAAATTTTATTTCGGAACTTCTTCATATCGACCGTCATTACGTGAAGGCTTACGTCTCCGTGGAATTGATTGCAGCCTGTGTGAAACAGCGTTCCATCAAGAGCGAAGAAGAAATAGCAGAAATCGAAAAGGCCATCGCAACAGCTTACAACATGCACACCACCATGATGAAAATGGCTGCCAAAGAGGGTACTTACGAATACGAAATAGCGGGACGCATGGAGGGAGAAGCCTTGGCGGGCGGCGGTCCTGTGTCTTTCCCGATAATATTGACCACTCACGGAGAAATTCTCCACGGACACGACCACTCATTGCAGATAAAAAAAGGCAGAATGATTGTTTCCGATGCAGGTTGCGAAAATCCGCAAGGTTATTGTTCCGACATAACTCGTTCGGTGCCTGTTGGCGGAAAGTTTTCAAGCCGACAGAAAGATATTTACGAAGCTGTGCTTGCAGCACAAACTCTTGTACCGAGCCTGATTGCTCCGGGGGTTAAATATTCCGACATTCACATTGCAGCGGTCTCACGTTTGGCAAGCGCACTCAAAGAATTGGGTTTGATGAAGGGCAATTTGCAGGACGCCGTTGCACAAGGAGCGATGGGAATGTTCATGCCGCACGGCTTGGGGCACATGATGGGATTGGATGTTCACGATATGGAGAACTACGGCGAGAACTACGTGGGCTACGACAAGAAGAACGTTCGTTCCACCCAATTCGGATTGGCTTCGCTTCGTCTCGGCAGAGAATTGCAAGAGGGCTTTGTGTTGACCAACGAGCCGGGCTGCTACTTCATTCCGGAACTCATAGACAAATGGAGAGCCGAAGGCAAATGCAAAGACTATATCGACTACGACAAAGTGGAGCAATACAAGGATTTCGGCGGTATAAGAATAGAAGACGACTTGCTTGTAACGAAGAACGGTTGCCGTTTGTTGGGTAAATACATACCTAAGACGGTTGCCGAAATAGAGGAGCAAATGTCGTAAACGAATCATGCGAATTTTTTTTCTCATAATTGTCTTTTTGGGCGTAAATCCGCTTTACGCCCAATTTATTTGGCAGGACAGAGTTTACTCTCCGATTGTCAAAACCGTCAAATTGGAGAGCATGGATTCCAGAATGCTTGTGCCGATATTGAATATCAATCAAAGCGAAGGGCTTTTGCTGTCATTCGACGAGCTGTCGGAAGAGACTCACCGCTTCGAATACACTTTCATTCACTGCAACAGCGATTGGACAGAGAGTTCACTGCAATACTCCGACTATGTCGAGGGCTTTGAAACGGCTATGGTGGAAAATTTTGCGAACTCGTTCAACACTCTTCAAAGGTTCGTGCATTACGAACAATTACTTCCAAATTCCATGACACGCCTTACCAAAAGCGGAAACTACATTTTGAAAGTCTATGTCGAGGGAGAACCTGACAATGTCGTCTTCACCAAAAGATTTATGTGCATGGACAGGAAAGCGGAAGTGGCAGCAGAGGTAATGCAGGCAAGAGAGCCGGCACTGAGAAGCACCTGTCAGGAAACGGACGTGAGGGTGTATTCATCGAAACATGTATTCGACAGTCCGAACGAAAGGGTGAAACTCGTCATTCAACAGAACGGCAGAGAGGATACCAAACGCCTGTTGCCTTTGAGCGAAAACAGAGGTACCGAATTGGTTTACAATTTCAGACAAGAGAATATTTTTGACGGCGGCAACGTGTTTCGTTCTTTTGATTTCTCTTCTCTGAGACATCGTTCCAACTTCATTGCAAACATAGACTACATCGGAGGCGAAAATGTGGTGAGGCTGAGAGAGGAACAAATAAAAGACCGTTCCCCTTTTGTGGAACAGGCAGACTTGAAAGGAGCGTACTACGTAAGAAATGAGATTGATGACGATGAAGTCCTGCACAGCGATTACGCTTGGGTGTATTTCTACCTGCCGAAGCCTCTGAGCCTTGAAGGAAGCTACTATGCTGTCGGAGAATTGAGCGATTGGCGTTTCTCGCAACAAAACAAATTCACCTTCGACAACACGCTGAATAAATACGTTCTTCGTATGCTTTTGAAACAAGGCTATTACAACTACCAGATACTATACGTTCCCAACGGTTACACGACAGGTTCTTACAGGGAAGCGGAGGGCAATCACAGCGAAACGCAGAACTATTATAATATATATGTATATTACCGCGAACCGGGCAACGATTACGATTCTTTCATAGGCTTTTTGAGAGCCGAATACAAGTATTGATTTTCCGCAAAGACGGCTCCGATACATTCGTTCCGAAGTCTTGTAATGCAAAATTGCATAACAATGGTTTGACAAAACGGGAAAATGGGCTATCTTTGCAGAGTAAAAAACAGAAAAAGAAAATGGATAAAAAGAATTCCAATGTGGCTTTATGGATCGGCTGTTGCCTTTCGATATGTTGTTCGATAGTATTATTCATTATGCTGTTTAATGGCAGAAGTGCAGAAAAAGAGGACATAAAAGAAGCCGAGAAAACAGTGAAAGGCAACAAAACGCTGACTTCAGGCGGTTTGAAAGTGGCATACGTGGATACGGACAGCGTGCTTGCCAAATATGACATGGCGAAAGATATGGAAGAAAGCTTGAAAGCCTATCAGAAAAAAGTCGAAAACGAGTTTGCGGCAAAGCAAAAGAAGTTTGAAAACGACTATGCGAATTACATGAAGAACGGAGCGAGCCTTACGCTTACCCAACAGAAACAAACGGAAAAGGAATTGCAACAAAGAGGCAACGAGTTGCAACAACTGCAACCGAAGTTGATGGCACAATTACAGGAAAGGCAGGCTTCGGATAACAAGAAGTTGCTTGATGCAGTCTATGCTTTCATCAAAGACTACAACAAAAAGCACCAAAACTTCGACATCATTCTTGCGAAGTCTTACATCGGCTCTCCTGTTCTCTACATCGATAAGGGAATGGACTTGACAGATGTTATAATCAAAGGACTTAACGAAGAATACAAAGAGTACAAGAAGAAAGATTAAACATATCGGTTTTCAATAAGTCGAGATAGAAATTGTCTGTCAGGCAAAACGGTTTCAAACTGTCGGATAACACTTTCATTCGGTTATCCGGCAGTTTTTGTCTGTGCAATTCTCTATCGATGGGACATCGACTCCCGAAAATCTTTTTATGCTCTCCATTGCATCGTAACTCTTTACCCCTTTGACCTCTCCATTCTTCAAAAACACTTCTATAATATTTGAATGCAACCAATTAAGGTCGTTGCAGAGAAAGTTGCTGTCCACAATCATCGGATAGCCTTCAAATTCGGAAGCAATGCTTCCTGATACAATCACCGTAACCTTACCCTTATGCAAAGCACCATAGTTGACGGCAGCCTTCCTGCAACCGATACAAGAAGCCGTCGGCACGATAATAACACTATGCTCTCCTTTTGGAAGTTTGTAATCAATCTGTTCGATATACCAAAGGAATACATCTTTGTCGCTAACTTGCTTTTTGGAACAAGCATTCGAAGTCAACAGCATGCCTATTGCACACACATAAATCCATAATCTCGTTTTTCTGCACATAAGATACCCCTTATCAATTAAAATCATATATTCGAACCTCTCCTGCAAAACTAAAACTTGTTATTCTTGAAAAAAAAGCCCATAAAAACAAACCATACTAATCGAAAACAAACAAATCCATTGTCTTATCTTTGAGTATATACACTCCTTGTTTCCCTATCAAAATTGCCCATCTGTATTTGTTCCCATCGAACTTAACTTCGTACTTTTTGTTTAGCTTTGAGTCTGCAACGATAAGAACCCAATCTTGTTTCTTCTTTATGAACGAACTCTTATCTTCTTGCTTCGATAGTTGCAATATGCGATAGTATTGTTTCCTGTACTTATCGTAGAACATGCCTCGAAAGAGCATGTTATCCTCCCAATATTGTATCTTCTCCGTTGCAGAATGATTCTGTGAGAAGTCTCTCTTCTGCGGTTTGACATAGAACTTCGAACTGAGTTTTTTCTCTCTTAACGTCTTGCCACTCATCGTCATCTCAACTACATTCTGCGATAATTCCGTACCCGCAACGATTATGGAATCCTCGACATTGAATGCAGTCTGATAACAATCATCAATAAACATATCTTTCGGCTGATCGGACGGTCGCTTTCCGAATATCTTTACACACCTTACGCTATCAGGGTTGCTTATATCCCATACTGCAATCAGATTTATTTTTTTTCTAAATCCGGCATAATCATACTTGAAATCAGTCAATGCTTCCGTTGGAATAATCCCTGTATAAAGCATATTGCCACTTGAGAAAAACGGATGATACGCTCTAACGCCTGCCCATGTAATAGATTCTCCATAATGTTTTGTGATAGGACAAGGTATTGTTGTATGTGTTTTCGAATTCCAAACTGTTCTATGACTACCTACTGTTGCCCATATTATTTTACTATCTAAATCATAACATAAGTCATTTATCGTTTGTGGCATTGTAATAATGGTATCTATTTTATTTGCTTCAATATCAAGAGAACATATTGTATTTCTTCTATCTGTAACAAACAGTATATATTCTTTCCCGTCTACATCATAAATGTTAGCATCTTTTATATTGCCCCATGACAAAGCATCCTTTTGTTTCAGAAAAGTTTCCGGTTCTTTCACTATATCTCCGTTACAAGCACAAAAACAAATAGTAAGCACTGATAATATTACACCAAGTAATAATCTCACCATATCTCCTTACCTATTTTAATCGAAAACAAACAAATCCATTGTCTTATCTTTGAGTACATACACTCCTTGTTTCCCTACTCGAATTGCACACTTGTATTTATTTCCATCAAACTTAACTTCGTACTTCTTGTTTAGCTTTGAGTCTGCAATGATAAGAACCCAATCTTGTTTCTTCTTTATGAACGAACTCTTATCTTCTTGCTTCGATAGTTGCAATATGCGATAGTATTGTTTCCTGTACTTATCGTAGAACATGCCTCGAAAGAGCATGTTATCCTCCCAATATTGTATCTTCTCCGTTGCAGAATGATTCTGTGAGAAGTCTCTCTTCTGCGGTTTGACATAGAACTTCGAACTGAGTTTTTTCTCTCTTAACGTCTTGCCACTCATCGTCATCTCAACTACATTCTGCGATAATTCCGTACCCGCAACGATTATGGAATCCTCGACATTGAATGCAGTCTGATAACAATCATCAATAAACATATCTTTCGGCTGATCGGACGGTCGCTTTCCGAATATCTTTACACACCTTACGCTATCAGGGTTGCTTATATCCCATGCTGCAATCAAATCCGATTTTGCCCTGAAATCTGCAAAATCCGCATCGGAATCGAAAGATAAAAGAACACCTGTATAGAGCACATTTCCATAAGTGAAAAATGGGTCAGATACTCCAAATCCAAACCATTTAATTAATTCTCCATGATGCGTTGTAATGGGACATGGTGTCTTTGTACAGGTTCGCGAGTCCCAAATATCATGATTATGATTATCCAACATAGCTAATATTATCCCCTTATCTGAATCATAACAAAACTCACATATTTCCTTTGACGCACCTGTAAAGATAGTATCAATTCTATTTGTTTCCATATCGAGAGTACAAAATATACTATCTGCATAAAATATTACATACTCTCTTCCTTCAATATCACAAATATTGTTCCTTGAAAACCACGGCAAAGCATCCTTTTGTTTCAGAAAACTTTCCGGTTCTTTCACTATATCTCCGTTACAAGCACAAAAACAGATAGTAAGCACTGATAATATCACACCAAGTAATAATCTCACCATATTTGTAATGTGTAAAACGTATAAAGGGAGAGGTTACCCTCTCCCGATAAATGTTACTTGGTAACAAATTGAAATGTGTACTCAATCTCCTTGCCGTCTTTCTTGGAAACACCGCAAAGCACTCTTGAAGCATCTCTGCTTGGCAGAGATTGCACCATATAATCCCCTGTTTTGAGTTTTTCAAAGAGCTTTTGGTCTCTCTCGATATAAGGAACTACCAAATCCCAAACGATGGAACTCGTCAACGGTTGGGTTCTTAATCCGCTTAATTCCTTAGGATCTATAGGCGTTGCCACGATTACGATATCGTCAAAGCAATCATACGGTTGTTTGTATGCACAATAACAATCTCCATTGTTCCATTCAAAATGCCTATGCAAGCCCCAGCCTTCACCACCGGGAGCAACCTTAAGCTGAGTTACACCTTTAACAGAAGTTTCCACATCTTTATTCTCGGAATCTTCACAAGACACCATCACCGATAAAGCTAATACGGATGATGCCAACATTATTATTCTCTTTTTAATCATTTGCTTTCTATTTTTTATTTGTTCAAACTATTTATTCTCTGATTTATGCAAGTACTTAAAGCATTCCTTGCTTTGAAGTTGTTTATCGATATTATATTCCTCTGATAAAAAGCCACCTCCTTTCCTTATTGTTATTCACTATTGCAAGCGAGTGCAAATTCCGTGCGATTTCGTATTGCCTTTGTGGCAGATGCCTTTGTTCGTTTCTTGTCCGTTTAAGAGCGGACTTCCAAGTAAAGACAAATCTTGGAGGTGGATAAGAACGAAATCACGCTGCAAACATACGAAAAATATTTTGAACCACCAAATAAATCATTATTTTTCTGCAAATCATGATTTGGGATTACAGAAAATAAGTTCGCATAACCCCATTCCTGCTTTGTCATTCCTTATGTTGGCAAAGGAATATGCTTAAAGGACTTATCCTCAAAGTCTTTCCCAAGGAAAATCAAAAAAAATAGGGAAGAAAGGCTAAGCAAGCAGCCTTTCGTAAAAGCCAAGCAGCACTTTCTCTTGGCTTGACCAATTATATTTGTCGGCAGAAGCCTTTACGGCGTTCGCCGACATTTGCTTTGCCAAGTCCGGATTATTTGTTATCTTTCTTATTGCCTCCGCCACCTCATCGATATCGAGAGGATTAACTACCAATCCGCAATGTTCTTTCTCTGTTACTTCCTTACAAAACAACACTTCCCTGCTTGCTATCACGGGAAGTCCTGCCTGCATGTATTCCAACTGCTTTATCGGAATGGAATATGTGTGATTCGGTGCTTCGTGCAGCAAGACCAACCCTACGGATGAGCGTTCATACACCCTCTCCCTCACTTCTGCATTAGGCACATAGCCGAGAAACTCAACATTTTGCCACTGTGGCATGGCTTTCACTCCATTGAAAAAATCCATATCATCGAACTCCCCTGCCAAAAGGAGTTTCACTCCTGCCTTATCGCAGGCTTCCACCATCTCTTTGACACCTCTGACCTCGGTCAAGCCTCCTACGTAACACGCCACAGCCTTCTTCGGAAAGCAATGCGGTTTATCGTTTCCATTGTCCGCAAATACAGGATAATTTTTCACCGTTTCCGTAAAGATATTGCCATAAGAAAGAAACTTCCTCTGTATTGTCTCCGTTGCACAAACAACAGCAGACAAACGTTTTGCCGAATATCTTTCCGTAAAACTTGCAAATCGAAAAAGCAATCTGCGTGCAATGTCCGGAATATAATCCCTTTGCAACATCAGAGCAGGGAAATCCTCATGCGAATCGAAGATTACACAAGCCTCTTTTCTCAATTCAAGTGTCGCAATCAGTAAATCCGGGTCATGAAAATGGTAAATATCGGCTTTAAGTCTTGCTGCCGCTTTGACTGCTTTGCGACTTGTCTTGATCATTCGCTTCAAGCGACTGCTCTCCGCCCGCCCTATGTCGATTATCTTAATGCCTGATTTTTCTTCATCGCCAAGACCGTCTGCCACAATAAGGCTTACATCATAACCTGCCTCGTATAAGGACAGGCATTCTTTATGAAAAATCCGCGAATCGTAACGACGATGAACTATTGTTATATGAACAACCTTTCGTTTCATGCTTCCGTTCCCGTTCAATCCTCTATTATCACTCCACTGCCCAAACACAACTTGGCATCAGGAGAATAAACGACACCGAATTGTCCTGCCGCTATACCTTGAATGCGTTCCTCGCTCTCTATTCTGTATATATCATTTATCTTCCTCAGCTTTCCTCGTGTGAAATCGGGAGTATGGCGGATTTTGAACAAGATGTCTTTCTCATCTTTGAAATCTCCCCAAATGTCTTCGGTGATATACTCGAACGCACCGAGGTTTATCGTCTTTCCGTACTGGGTATCGGGGTCGTAGCCTTGGGAAACATAAAGCACATTCTCATCCATATCTTTCTTAACCACGAACCAAGGACCGCCCGACAGCCCCAAACCCTTGCGTTGACCTATCGTATGAAACCAAAAGCCCTTATGCGTTCCGAGTATCCTGCCCGTCTCCAACTCGACTATCTTTCCCTCCTTTTCTCCAAGGTATCGACGTATGAAATCATTATAATTGATTTTACCCAAGAAGCATATCCCTTGCGAATCCTTTCTTTCGGCAGACGGCAGACGGCACTTCCTTGCCTTGGCT
>UQXW01000042.1 GCA_900545215.1 uncultured Bacteroidota bacterium | reverse complement strand
TTGCGGTCATGGATTGCCGAGAAATAGCCACAAGCGAAAACCGCCTCGGAGGAGCTGCCAATGTAGCATTGAATGTTGCTGCAATGGGAGCAAAGCCGATAATTTGCTCTGTTGTGGGAGACGATATGGAGGGACGAATATTGAAAGGTTTGTTTCAAGAACAAAATATAAATACGGACGGATTGCTTTTCTCCACGGAGCGTTGCACAACGGTGAAAACAAGAATTCTCGGCAACAAATCCCAAATGTTGAGAATAGATGAAGAAACGGAATTACCCTTATCTGATAACGAACAAACCGCATTCTTGCAAAGGATTGAGAAAATCATCGAATCGAACAAGCCGAATGCCATAATATTTCAAGATTACGACAAGGGAGTTATTACAAAAGACTTGATAGAATGCCTTGTTGCTGTGGCGAAATCCAAATCCATACCGACATGTGTCGATCCCAAAAAGAGAAATTTCCCATTCTACAAAAACGTAAGTCTGTTCAAACCCAACTTAAAGGAGTTGAGAGAGGGCTTAAAGGCAGATATAGAAACGCCGAAAGAAGAAGTGTTGTATCAAGCGGCACTTACACTTCACCAAAAGCAGGGAATAGAAAAAGTGTTCATTACATTGAGCGAGTACGGAGTGTTCATTGCTGATTTTACCTCCCAAGAACCGAAAGTCGAAATGCAACCGGCATATTTGCGAAAGATAGCGGATGTGAGCGGAGCGGGCGATACGGTTATAAGTGTCGCAAGTCTTTGCATGGCATTAGGCTTGGATGCCTTGGAAACAGCCAAGATAAGCAACATGTCCGGTGGCTTGGTTTGCGAATCCGTAGGTGTGGTGCCGATAGACAAAGAAAAACTACTGTCGGAATTATTAAAGAGCAAGTAGAATGAAGAAGTTGCTTTTTTCTTTGCTGTCGTTATTTTGCTGCGGAAGCATTTATGCACAGAGTTCCCCGCCGAATCTTCCTCATTATGATGACAAAACCATTCATTTCGGCTGCATACTCGGATATAACAGACTTTTCTCCAACATGATCGAGAAAGAGAACAGACCCTATTTTGATACCGTCATGGGTTTTGACTCGGAGAGGAGCAACGGATTTCAACTCGGATTTATCGGAGACTTACGATTGTGCGAATATTTGCGATTGCGATTTCTGCCCTCGATAATTTTCAGCGACAGACGCTTGAATTATTACATCGATAAGAACGGGAAATATATAGAAAGCAACGTTCCGATGGAGGTAATATACGTCGAAGCCCCTTTGGAGTTCAAGATACAATCCAAAAGATGGAGAAACTTCCGACCATATCTGATAGCAGGGTGCAAATTCGCCTATGATTTGGCATCGATAAAGAGAAAGAAAGCTTCTCCCGATGAAATACTGATGAAAGTCAACAATTCGGAATGGTTCTATACCCTTGGAGTAGGTTTTGACTTCTATCTGAATTACATAAAACTCGGAATAGAGATAAAAAGTTCCTACGGACTGAACGATATTCTCGTTCACGGATACAAAACCATGTATTCGGACGTATTGGACAAGGTAAAGACACAAATATTCTACATCAATTTCACTTTCGAATAAATGGAGAAAGAATTGGAACTGCGATTGAAACCGCACGAGGCTTTATCGCATGATTGCTTGAAAAGGAGGATTGCATCTGCATGCCGGTTGAAAGTTCAGGATTTGGCTTATTTCAAAATACTTCGTCGAAGTATCGACAGCAGAGGTGAACCGCGTTTTTGTTTGAGGGTATTTGCTTCCACCGAAAAGAAGAAAGAAGAAGTCAAAACAAAGATATATCATGATGTTTCAAAGTCGGAAAGAGTGGTGATAGTCGGAGCAGGTCCTTGTGGTTTGTTTGCGGCTTTGAAATTGCTGGAATACGGCTTGAAACCTGTCATAGTGGAGAGAGGTAAGCCTGTCGAGGAAAGAAAAAAGGATATTGCCTTGATTGCTCGCAACGAGGAGCTGAATGAAGAATCGAATTGGTGCTTCGGAGAGGGTGGAGCAGGGACTTTTTCCGATGGAAAGCTTTACACACGTTCCAATAAGAGAGGAAATATCGGCGAAGTGTTGGAAACATTCGTGGAATTCGGTGCAGACGAAGATATATCGATCGACGCACATGCCCACATAGGGACGGATAAACTGTCGAGAATAATAAAGAACATAAGGAACAAGATAACGGAATGCGGAGGAGAATACCACTTTAACTCGAAGGTGGTGGATTTGTTGGTTCGAGACGGTTCGGTGTATGGGGTAAAAACTGCCGATGGCAGCACTTTGGAGGGTAAAGCCGTCATTTTGGCTTGCGGACATTCGGCAAGAGATGTTTATAAGTTGTTTTCGGAAAAATCATGGTTGATAGAATCCAAGCCTTTTGCCATGGGAGTAAGAGTGGAACATGCTCAGGAATTT
Source organism: uncultured Bacteroidota bacterium (assembly GCA_900545215.1). Lineage (GTDB taxonomy): Bacteria > Bacteroidota > Bacteroidia > Bacteroidales > P3 > Onthomorpha. The sequence goes on along the minus strand of UQXW01000042.1, from coordinate 17,054 downwards.
ATCAATCGCACACAATACCACACCGATAAGTATTCGAGATTGTTGCCTGCTGCAACTTATTCTCTTGCACACAATATCGGAGACCGTGGAGTGTTCTCTTTCTGCATGTGTCCGGGAGGCATGGTAATTCCTTCTTCGACGGAGAGGGGGTGTCTGGTGGTCAACGGAATGTCTTCATCTCTTCGTAATTCTCCTTATGCCAATTCGGGAATTGTGGTTTCTGTTTCGGAGAAAGATGTGCCGGAATATTTGCATTATGGGACTCTTTCATTGATGAGGTTTCAGGAAGAATGCGAACAAAATATGTATTCGGACAGGCAGGTGGCTCCCGCTCAAAGAATATCCGACTTTGTCGCAGGAAAGGTTTCAAGCTCTCTTTGCAACTCTTCCTATCCTGCCGGTTTGAGGTCGGCTGATATGAGCGATTTGTTGCCGAAATTCATTTCCGATTCTTTGAGGCAGGGTTTTGTCGCTTTCGATAAGAAGATGAAAGGCTTCGTAACAAATGACGCTTTGATGATTGGCTTGGAGTCTCGCACATCTTCGCCTGTCAGAATACCGAGAGATAAGGACAGTTTGCAGCATTTGCAACTTAAAAACCTGTATCCATGCGGCGAGGGTGCCGGATATGCGGGCGGAATTACTTCTTCCGCAATGGACGGCATAAATGCAGCAAAGAAGATAGCCGGTTCAGAAGAATAATATCAGTTGAACGCTCCACGCACGCCAGCGATAGTTGACCGTGTTTGAGAATTTGTTCATTCCAAAAGTGTAGTTGCCTGCAACCTCGAAACGTTTGTTGAAATCGTACCCGCAACCTAATTTGAAGCCTATGTCTCCACGATTGTTATTCTCGAATGTGGAGTATTCCGTTTCTTTGTTGTAGTTTTCGGAATCCGGTTTAAGGTCTGTGCTTCTGCTCTTTCCGCCGAAACCGTAAGCATAATAAGGTGTCAGCGAGAGGAAGAAGCCCTTTTGCAATCTGTCATCTCCGAATTTCAACAATAAACCTGCGTCTATCTCTGCCAACATGGCATTGACATTCAACCGAAAGCCTTTCTGTATTTCGTATTCGAAGCCTTTCTTCACAAAGGACAATGAGGGCTGGAAGTACAAATTATAGACCAAACGCTTCTCTGCAACAAGTCCGACCTTATACCCGAACTTCGATGTGCAGCCCGATTTTATCGAAAGTCTGTCGAAACTGCCTCCTGCTTTTACTCCGTACTTCCATGGTTCTTTGCTGCTTTTCACTTGTGAAGATTGGATATACTGTGCATCCGCAGAAAAGAATGCAATAAGCCCAAGGCATAAAATCAATACTCTTTTCATTTTTTACCCTCCAAATTCAGTTGATGTATCACTTTCAATAAACTCTCTCCCGAGCCGATTCGGTATCCTTCCGACAAGAAAAATATTTCTCCCGTCCTGCTTATGAAGCACAGCAAAGGATATTCGTCGGAGAAATCGAAATCTGTGGCTTTGATTATCTGCTTTTGAATGTTTTTGTGCTTATCTTGCACGAAGATTGTTTGCTTCGGCAAGTCGGGATAAAGGCTGAGGAGTTTTTCATCCGGCGTTTTGACGGTTGCGAATATTATATCGCCGCCCCATGCCTCCATATCATTCTTTACGAGTTCCAAATCCGCCATCAGGTGCTTCTCAGGCTCGGAATAGGAATCGGTTATGGCCAATATCAATCCTTTTCCGTATTTGATGTTCTTGGTATTCGCATTTTCGATTGTCGTTTTGGAAAATAGTTTTCGCAAATCCACTTTGCCGAATGCTTTCAAGTCGCTTTTTATCTCTGCCATGACAACTTCCACTTTGGCAGTGTCGTTCTCCTCGATGCTGAAATATTCTTCTCTCACATAGATATTGCCGTCCGCATCTCTGTTTCCGCTCATCAGTCTGTAATTCCCTGCCGCAATGCGAAGCGTTTCGGGAAACGAAGCGAACTTCGGGTCATATTCGAAGTCCAATGTCTTGTATTCATTGCCCGTAAGCCTTTGAAGAGTGAAGTGTGAGTAATATTCGGGCTTGATTTTGTTTCTCGGAGAGTTGCTTACAGTAACAAAGCCCATGGGTTCGATTTTTTCCTGCTCGAATCGAGGGTACTTCCAATCCTCAGCCGATGAGGTCTTGTACTGAGCCTTTCCGACAGCCCAGTCATACCTTGCGGCTATTCCGAAGCTCCTTGCAACGGCAACGAAAAATATCTCACGGGAAAGAGCATCGCATTGTTTGAGTTTTAGAATGCCCGCAGGGGATATTTGAACCCCGTAATAATTTTCCTCATCGTTCAAAGCAATGTTCTGCTTTATCCAATCGGCTATGCTTTGCGGATTTGCCATAAAGACTTCCGCATGGTCGGCAAAGTATTGCTGCAAAAAGCCTCTGTAAGGCGTTATTTTCTCCAACTGCACCCGCGGATTGAGAACGAAGTCCTGCAAAGCCTTTTCCTTTGCCGGATAATTTTTATAGGCTTTCAAATGGCTCAAAACCACATCTGCTTCAATATCCCTCAAATCCTTCTCATACAACAGGCTCAATATATCCGAGGAATGCTCTTCTCCGCTTGTCAAGACCCGTTTTATCTCTTTGTAATTGCCCCATGAATCGGCTATAAGCTTCTCCGCTTTTTCTGTTTCTTCGTTTGAGGAAAATGAAACGGCGTTTCGCGGAAACGTCTTCAAATAAGCCTCCCGCAAGGAGTCTTCATACTCGAAGCGTTTCAGGTTTTCGGAAACTTTTTCTCCCGCAAGACGCTTGACTTGTTTGGCAACAGGCGGACAAACCTTGAAAGTCTCGGTGTGGGGATAAAAAAAAGTGGTTCTGAGAACAAGTTCTGCCATATCTGTTTCGGCTTTGACCAAGGCGGAAGCCGATTTGTCGCCTTTCTTCACCCATATCATCAAATCGCCCAAGCCTGTCGTAAGACTTGCCACGCCGTTTTCGTCTGTTTTTATCTTCGCAAGAGGATAAAATTCCGCATAGTTGTACAAGCCGAAAGAGACTTGTGCGTCTTTAACCGGTTTCCCGTTTTCGTCTTTGACCGATATTTTCAGTTTTTTCGTTGCGGCGTAGTTCGATAACAGGTTTATTTTGTCGTAAAGTTTGCCTTCGTGATTTTTCTCTTCCTGTCCGTTGTATTTTCCGAACACAGTGGTATGAACCATCATGGCTCTTTTGGCAGGGGCATCGAACCACGCAATATCGAGTTCGGGTTCCGGTTCGCAGGCTCCGAGGTGGTGCCATTTGCCATCGACCCATACTTCCACCCATGCGTGATTATCATCGGTGTGAGCCCATCTCGGTGTGTAGCATTGCCTTGCAGGCAGTCCCACTGCCCTCAATGCTGTTACAGTAAGAGTGCTTTCCTCTCCGCAACGTCCCCAAGAGGTTTTTATGGTCGCCAAAGGAGAGGAAGTTCTGCCGTCGGAAGCCTTGTAATTCACTCTTTCATGACACCAATGGTTGACTTCCAAAGCAGCATCGTACATACTCATGTTCTTTATCCTGTCTTTAAGGCTCTCGAACATGAACATTCTCGCCGTATCGAGGTTTTCGTTGTTTACTCTGTACACCAGAACGAAATGTTTGAATATATCCTCGGGAATTTTGCTGCCCCAGCTGAAAGTCTCTCTTGCCTTGATTGCATACCTTACCTGATTGAGAAAAAATTCTCCATCATAGTCCGCCAAATCGCAAAGAGGCATGTAATCGTAAAGGAAATGCAGATATTCGCTTTCCTGTTTTGTCAGATTTTCATCGAAGATTTTGTTGTCGTTTCTCGGGTTTTGAGCTGATAGATTGCAGATACATAGCAATGCAACCAAATAGATGTACAATGTGTTTCTCATGGATTGAAATAGGATTTGTTATTTGTCAAGTATTTTCTTGTATTCCGCTTCGTTGTTCAGCAATTCAACGGCTTTCTTCAGTTCGTTGTCATGCTTTAACAAGGCTTCGACCCTGCCTTTCTGAAAATAATATCTGGAAACTATCTCTCCGAGAAGCAAGGTCTTTATTTCGTCCTTGAATTTGTATATATCGTTCTTTTTGTCCTCCGCAAGTTCGCTCTTTATTCGCTTCATTTCTTCAATGGTTGAGGCTTCGACATGTTCCCTTTCGGCAACGGAGAGCAGGGTTTCCATGGATTTCTCGCTTGCCGTGGTGTAACTGTAATCCTTATCTTTGAGAAAAGAAACGAAATCATCGTAAATCCCATCCGTTATCTCGAATTCTCCGGCAGGAGCTATCGACGGGTGCTTCCTTACGAACTCTGTGGCATAATCGAAGTAAAGATATTTGCTTATAAGCGAGATTGCAATATTGGAAGCATACTCGGGTTCTATGAAAACGTCGGGTTCTATTCCCGAACCTGCATATACGGTTCTTCCGTTCTTTGTTCTGAATGCGGTCTTCAAAGAATCGGGAATCTTGGTCGCTCTTCCGTATTCGTCTCTGTGTGAGTAATCGATGGCTTGAATACATCTGCCGCTAGGAATGTAGTATTTGGACTCGGTAACTTTCATTTGAGCGTTATATACCAACGGAACGACAGTCTGAACAAGCCCTTTGCCGAAAGAGCGTTCGCCCATTATGACAGCTCTATCCAAATCCTGCAGGCTGCCTGCCACAATTTCGGAAGCCGAAGCCGAAGAAGCATCGATCAAAACGACAAGCGGCATATTCGGAGCAAAGGCTTTTTGCATTGTTCTGAAAGTATTGCTTTTGGCAATGTCCTTTGCTTTCTTGCTTACGACAATTTGACCTTTTTCAACGAAAATATTTACAATATCGACAGCCTCGTTCAGCAAGCCTCCGCCGTTCCCTCTGAGGTCAAGCACCAATGCTTCCGCTCCTTTTGCTTTGAGTTGCTTGCAAGCCTCCAATACGTTTTTTGCAGCGTTCTTTGTAAATTCGTCCAACTTGATATAACCGGTTTTATTGCCTATCATACCGGAATAGGATACGTTCGGAAGTTGGATTTCCGCTCGTTTCAACTTTTTGTCGAAACGTTTTTCGTTACGCTCTATGCTTATCGTCAACTCGGTTCCGGCTTGTCCTCTCAATTTTTCACTGACTTGGTCGCTGGTTTTACCCTCGCAACTTTCCCCGTTGATTTTCAATATCACATCCCCTGCCATAAGACCGGCTTTCTGTGCAGGAAGGTTTTCGTAAGGCTCGGAAATGACGGTTTGCTTGTCCCTATAATGAATCAAAGCACCTATTCCGCCATATTGTCCCAAAAGTTGCAATTTCACGTTTTCCATATCAGACTCGGGATAGAAGTTCGTATAAGGGTCGAGCTTCAACAACATCGCATCTATTGCCGTTTTGGTCAAATCTCCTGCATTTAATTCATCTACGTAATTGGAGTTTAATGCTTTGAAAACCGAGCCGAAAGTTTCTATGGCTTTATTCGTTTCAAAATAATTGTCTTCATTGTTCTTTGTTTGTGCGTAAAGAGAACCGACCATCGAGAAAGCCGTCATCGCAAAAAAGCAAATGGAAATTCGTAATATCCTCATGATTTTAGAGATTTAATTTCGGTACAAAGATAGGCAAACGTCAAAGAAAAGCATTGGGAAGACAAGTTTTTTTCTCAAATATTTTCATCTTCAGAATTTTCTTCCTACTTTTGCAAGTCGGAATTTACCGCGAAATCATTAACAATAACGATAAACAAAGTAAAGAGGAAATGGCTATAATTGGTAGAATCAGAAAAAGAGCAGGGTTTGCAGTAGTATTTATTGCAGTTGCGATTTTGGCATTTATTTTCAGTGATTTATGGAAACGCAACGCCGGAGACAGACCAACTAAATTAGCAACGGTTAATGGGGTGGATATTTCATTCGCCGAGTATGAGAGAGCCGTAAAAAATGCGGAAGATAACATGAAACAGCAATACGGTATTGCAAATCTTTCACAGGAACAAAGTTTTGCTGCAAAGCAACAGGCTTATCAAAGTTTGCTTTCCCAGAAACTATTGCATCAGGAATGCCTTGGCTTGGGTCTCGGAGTGTCAGAGGATGAGATGAACGACATGTTCTTTGGCGATTTCATACCTGTAATTGTCAGACAAAACTTTTCCGACCCCAAGACAGGACAATACAATTCGCAGGCGATAAAGCAATACATTGCCCAATTCGATAAGTTGCCGGAGGAGCAGAAAGCAAGTTGGAATGAATTTGAAAGATACGTCAAGGAAACAAGACTTCAAGAGAAATATACAGGACTTGTTTCAAGCAGTTTCTATATGCCGAAGAAAATTGCGGAACATATAAGCGATGTGTATAATAAGGTAACGGATTCGAGATATGTCGTATTGCCTTATCAGTCTGTGGCAGATAATACGATAAAAGTAACCGATGAGGATTACAAAAAGTACTATGAGGAACACAAGAACGAATATAAATTGTACGAACCGATAAGAGATTTGGAGTTCGTTAAGTTTTCCGTTCAGCCTTCGCCTGCCGACGTAAAAGCCATCAATGATTCGGTAGTCAGGACATACGCAGAATTTCAAACATTGAGCAAAGAAGATATTCCGGGCTTCGTATCCGGTTCTTCCGACAGAACTTATGATAGTACGTTCTACAAGATTGATGATTTGAAGAACGTATTTGCAGACTCAATACTTGCAGGTAAGAAAACGGGAGACTTCATAGCTCCGTTCCAACAAGGAGCCAACTGGATAATGGCAAAGATAACAGATATTCAGAGCCGTCCAGATTCTGTCAGATTTTCGCAAATTCTTATCCTTAACAACAAAGCGTCCAAAGATATAAAGCGTACGCCGGAGCAAGCGAAACACCTTGCAGATAGTTTGTGCGGAGCGTTTAAGGCAAATTCGGATTTGTTTGAACAGAGTGTGGTAAAGTTCTCTGATGACCCTGAAGCAAAAAACAATTTCGGCGATTCGCAATGGATAATGGACGGACAACTTCAATCCGAATTGTACAATCAAATAAGGAATACGAATATCGGAGGAGTATTTGTCTATGATTTGCCGAATGAAGTCGGTCATTACGTGATAAAATTGAAAGAAAAGACCGAACCAAAAACCAAGATGCAGGTTGCGATGATAGTGATGGGAGTCAGAGCAAGCGACAAAACAATCAACGAAATAAAGGATAAAGCAGATATATTCCTTGGTGCGTCTAAGAGTTTGGCAGACATGAAAGCACAAGCTCAAAAACAAAACATCAATATCTTGTCTTCAAGCGTCAGAGAGATGGATTATCAACTTAGTGGAACATCTTATTGCAGAGAAATCGTAAGATGGGCATTCAATAAGGATACAAAGAAAGGTGATGTTGCTCCTGAGGTTTATCAGTTGGCGGATATGTTTGTTGTGGTCGGCTTGAAAGATGTAAAGGAAAAGGGAATACTCTCTCTTGAACAAGTGAAACCTTACATAGAATCACAAGTCAAAATCGAGAAAAAGGCACAAGCATTGATGCAAAAAGCCGAGAAATTGCAAGCAAGCAACAAAACAATAGAGACTTTTGCAGCAAGTGCGAACTCTCAAATAGATTCTGCAATGAGTATCGACTTTTCTTCACCATATTTCGCAGCAGCGGGTCCCGAAATGAGAGTTATAGGTAATTTGTCCGCTGTCAAGAAAACAGGAATGCAAAAGCCTATCAGAGGATTTAACGGAGTATATGTTGTAAACGTTGATAGGATATATACAAGACCTGTGAAAGAGAATGCAGGTCTTATACAACAGCAATACAAGACAAGAGCAATGCAAAAAACACAAATGACGATGCAGGTATTGCAAATGCAGGCGGACATAAAGAACTATTTTACGATATTCTATTAGGAACGAACATATCTAATATAGAAAGAGGGAAGAACGCATGTTCTTTCCTCTTTGTTTTTATCCGAATACTTTGCGTCAAAACAGCAACGTACGAAAAAGGATATTTTTTTTCAGAATATGAAACTAATGTTGTAACTTTGCCCGTTGTTACGGAAAAACAGTGGAATGATGAACCTTTACGGTATTAGATGCTTTCAAAAGGCTAACGTTGTTATCGCCATCGTTACAATGGTTTTGTTACCGGTTTTTGCTTTGGCTCAAAGTGAGATTATTGCAGATAATGAACGTTATGCCGTTGCAAAATTCGATAAACTATCGCATGACTTCGGTGAAATAGAGAAAGGAGAGGAGGCAGTGGCGATATTTACCATCACAAACCAAGGTCAGGCACCATTGGTTATAGAAAACGTAAAGGTCTCCTGCGGCTGCACTGTCGCAAAATGGAATAACGAACCTGTCATGCCGCAAGATACCACACAGATAAAAGTCAGCTATAATTCCAACATAGTAGGAGAAATAAAGCGAAGCGTCGTTGTAAAGACCAATGACCGCAAACAAAAACGAACACTCCTGCTTATAACCGGCGAAGTCAGAGATGATGAAATCGAAGAATAGTTATAAACGTAAAAACATACAAAGATGAAGAGATTTATTTCAACATTGGTTTTAGTGTTCGCTTTCATATTCGGAGCGAATGCACAAACGCAAAAAACAGAACAAAAGTCTAATGCCGCACAAGCGGAAATCACATTCGAGAAGTTGGAACACGACTATGGCGAAGTTCAACAAGGTGGAAACGGTGTAACGGAATTCAAGTACAAAAACACAGGAAAAGTACCGTTGGTTCTTTCAAAAGTACGTTCTTCCTGCGGTTGTACCGTTCCATCATGGAGCAAAGAACCACTAATGCCCGGACAATCCGCTTCGATTACCGTTAAATACAACACAAACAACGTCGGACCAATCAACAAGTCCATAACGGTCGAATCGAATGCCACGAACAACAGAGTCATTCTGAAAATCAAAGGAACAGTAATAAAGAAATAACAAACACAAAAAACATAATGCCACAAATATCAAGAAAAGGCACAATTCTTCCTGCTTCTGCGATAAGGAAGTTGGTGCCTTACGCAGAAGCCGCAAAGGCAAAAGGAATAAAGGTTTATCACCTCAATATAGGACAACCCGATATTGAAACTCCAAAAGGAGCGGTAGATGCCCTTCGTAAAGCAGAGATGAACGTCGTTGCCTATACCCATTCGGCAGGAAACATTTCATACAGGGAGCGTCTTTGCGAATACTATGCAAAGCACAACATCAACATAACCCCTGATGAAATCGTGGTAACCAACGGAGGAAGCGAGGCTCTTCAATTCGCATTCACCATCTGTTGCAATCAGGGCGATGAAGTATTGATACCTGAACCGTATTATACGAATTACAACTCTTTTGCCATTCTTTCCGACACGGTTATAAAGACCATACCATCAACGATAGACAATGGTTTCGCTCTTCCGCCAATCGAGGAATTCGAGAAAGCAATCACACCGAAGACAAGAGCAATCATGGTCTGCAACCCTAACAACCCTACCGGTTATCTTTACACCAAAGAAGAGTTGCAATCTTTGGCAAAATTGGCAAAGAAGCACGACCTCTTCCTTTTTGCAGATGAGGTTTACAGAGAGTTCTGCTATGATGGCAGAAAGCACTTCTCCGTAATGGAATTGGACGAAATCTCAAACAATGTCGTACTTTTGGATTCCGTAAGCAAGAGATATTCCGCTTGTGGAGCCAGAGTGGGAGTCATCATCTCCAAAAACAAAGAGGTAATGACCTCTGCATTGAGAATGGGACAAGCAAGATTATGTCCGCCTTACTTCGGACAAATCTTTGCGGAAGCAGCAGTGGATACGCCGAAAGAATATTTCGATAAAGTAGCGGCAGAATACGACAGCAGACGTAAAACACTGATAAATGCAGTGAACAAAATCCCCGGATGCCGTTGTCCTATGCCTACCGGAGCATTCTATTCAATCATAGAAATGCCGATAGACGACTCGGATAAGTTCTGCGAATGGCTGTTGAAAGACTTCTCCTACAACGGAGCCACGGTAATGCTTGCCCCTGCCACAGGATTTTATTCAAACCCCGAAAAAGGTCGCAAACAAGCCAGAATGGCATACGTCTTAAAAGAAGAAGACCTTATCGCAGCAGTAAAATGCTTGGAGGAAGCCTTGAAAATATATCCCGGAAGAACAATTTAAGGATAACAATAAGGCATCTATAAACACAAAGGTGGTGGCGAATAATTCGTTACCACCTTTGTGTTTACCGACCGGCATTACACGATAATACAAACCTCTTTTATTCTAATTGAATCGGCGTGTCGTTTTATTCAAACGGCGTTTTGTGCTATTATGCTGTGGGTGTGTCGAAAAAATGCCTTGTTGCCACACTCTTTTCGACAAAATGCCGTTTATCGATTGATGTATGAATTTGTAATTCGGTAATTTCGAGAGAATGGATAAGATAAGTATCGGTAAGATAATCGACGTTTTGGAAGTGGTTGCTCCTTTGTCTTTTCAAGAGGGCTTTGACAATGCAGGTTTGCTTTGCGGCGATAGAGACGATGAGTGTACAGGTGTTTTTGTTTGCCTTGATGTGAGCGAGAATTTAATAGAGGAGGCAAAAGCAAGGTCATGCAATCTGATAATTTCCCACCACCCTTTGATTTTTCGCGGGCTGAAAAACCTGCTTCCTACTTCCAACGTAAACAAATGTGTGCTTAAAGCTCTGCAATACGGCATGACGCTTTATTCTTCCCATACCAACCTCGATGCTGCGGCAGACGGAGTGAATACATTGCTTGCGAAAACACTCGGGATTGAGAACTTCGTCCCCTTTTCCAATGAAAGACAGGAGGCGAATTACTTCGGTATAGGTGGCATAGGCGAATTGAAGAGAGAGATGGAGGAAAGGGAGTTCTTGGAGAATGTGAAAGAGAAATTGAATGCTCATAATATACGGTATGTGAGCGGAAGAAGCAAACGTATCAAAAGAGTGGCATTGTGTTCCGGCAGCGGAGGAGAATTTATTCCTGTTGCGTCGGCGAAGGGTGCGGATTGCTACCTGACGGCAGACTTGAAGTATCATGATTTCCTCGATATGGAAAATCGTATGTTGCTTGCCGACATAGGACACTTTGAAAGCGAGGCAATAGTAAAACGTCATATCGTCTCGTTAATATCGAAAAACTTTTGTAATTTTGTACCCTTGTTTTGGGATCGAACATCCAACAGAGTGAAGAACATATAATAAGATATAAAGATGGCAAAGAAAGTGAAAGAAGCAGAAACTCCGAAGCCGGTATTCAAGAATGATGAAGCGGATTTGGCGGTTGAGAAACGATTAATAGCTTTGTATAAGTTGCAACAAATCGATTCGCAAATCGATAAAATCAGAATCATCAGAGGAGAATTGCCTTTGGAGGTTCAGGATTTGGAGGACGAGACGGAAGGTTTGAAAACGAGAATCGGCAAGTTCAAAAACGAAATCTCCTCTTGCGAAGACGCCATTGCAGATAAGCAACAAAAGATACAGGAGTGCGATGCGTTGGTTGCGAAATACTCCGACCAACAAAACAATGTAAGAAACAACAGAGAGTATGAGTCTCTTGCCAAAGAAATTGAGTTTCAAGAATTGGAGAAACAACTTTGTGAAAAGAAAATACGCGAGTTCAAGGCAAGCATAGAGAATTATAAGGTAGAGATAGAGAAATACACAGAGCAATACGAGGATAAACTCAAAGATTTGGAGGTAAAGAAATCGGAATTGGACGAAATCATCAAAGAAACAGAGGAGAAAGAAAAAGTGTTGATGGAAAAGGCTGCCGAGAATGAGAAGTTCATCGAAGAGAGATACCTTACCGCATTCAAAAGAATACGTTCCAATGCGAGAAACGGCTTAGCCGTGGTAACGGTTGACAGAGATGCCTGTGGCGGTTGCTTCAACAAAATACCTCATCAAAGACAAATGGATATTCGTATGCACAAGAAAATCATCGTATGCGAATATTGCGGAAGAATATTGGTCGATCAATCCATAGCGGCAGAAGTGGAATCGGAATTATCGGAAGAAAATGTATAAGTATTTTGCGAATGCCTTGGTTGTAAACGAAGGTAGAGAGGAATACATAAACATATTGACAAAAGGAAATCGGATAGAGGTGCTTTCAAGGGAGCCTCTATCCGATTTGCCTTTTGAGACGGAATATGTGGAATGTAGCGGGCTTATCCTTATCCCCGGAGTCATTGATGCACATGTGCATTTTCGTCAACCCGGAATGGAATATAAAGCGGATATGAGTTCGGAAAGCAAGGCGGCAATAGCCGGAGGAGTAACCACGGTTTTGGAGATGCCGAACACAAAACCTGCAACGACAAGCCTCGAATGCTTGGAGGAGAAATTACGGCTTGCGGAAGAGAACATGTATTGCAATTACGGTTTCTTCTTCGGGCTTACGAACGAAAATTATGAAGCAGCAAAAGAAATATCTTCCGACAAATGTTGCGGCTTGAAGTTGTTCCTCGGCTCTTCGACGGGCAACATGCTGGTGAATGACCATGAAACATTGGAAAAAATCTTTTCCATCACCGACAAAGTTATTTCCGCTCATTGCGAAGACGAGAATATCATAAGGGAAAATACAATCAAATATAAGGCACTGCACCCTGACGATGCCACAGCTGCAATCCACCCTTTCATAAGAAGTTCCGAGGCTTGCTTCAAAAGTTCTGCCTTCGCCGTAAGCATGGCAGAGAAGCATGGAACACACTTGCATATAGCCCATCTTACAACTGAAAAAGAGATTTCACTATTACAAAGCGGAGATGTTTCGGAAAAGCGGATAACATCGGAAGTTTCACCTGTTCACCTGTGGTTTGAAGCTGATGATTTTTCAAAATACGGCAACCTTATAAAGTGCAATCCGAGCATAAAGACAAAAAACGACCGTGCTGCCTTGCGTCGTGCTTTGCGAGAGGACAAAATAGATATTGTTGCGACAGACCATGCTCCTCACACATGGGAAGAGAAACAGAAACCCTACTTTGAAGCCCCATCGGGCATACCTTCGATACAACATTCCTTACTCGTGATGTTGCAATTGGTCGGAGAAGGTGAGTTGACATTAGGTAAAATGGTGGAGAAAATGGCACACAATCCGGCAAAATTGTTCGGCATAAAAGGCAGAGGCTACATCAAAGAAGGGTATTTTGCAGACCTTGTACTGATAAATCCGAACAAAAAAACAATCGTTACGAAAGATTCTTTGCAATCAAAGTGCAAGTGGTCGCCTTTTGAAGGCAAAATATTTGATAACAAGATTGTTGCCACATATCTTAATGGCGAAAAAGTCTTTGAAAACGGACTTGTTTCCGACCGTCGGAATGCCATGAAGATATGAAAAGACGAAAAAAGTTGGAAAAAGATTTGGTAGATTGGGAAAAGCGTCGTATCTTTGCAAACGCAAACGAGGGACAAACGAAGCAGTTTACCTCTCTGATTTAGGGAGTATAGCTCAGCTGGTTTAGAGCATCTGCCTTACAAGCAGAGGGTCCTAGGTTCGAATCCTAGTACTCCCACAAGATAGAAAGAGCATTTACGGCATGTAGATGCTCTTTTCTTATATCGAACAAGTATAAAAGAGGACGGAAAACATCAAATCATAATGAACTTCCTAAACTTCTCGCAGGACAATCCGCTTCTGTTTACACAAGTTGTCTTTTGGGTTTTCTTCGCCATCGTTCTGTTGATATATTCTCCCATAAGAAACAAACTTAATGCAAGACACTTTTATCTTCTTGCCGTCAGTGTATTGTTTTATTATCTTTCAAGCGGCAACTTTGTCATTCTGCTATTGACGACAACCCTCCTGACATTCCTGTTCGGCAAATTGCTATTCGGAACTTGCAAAAAGAAAAAGCTTGTTCTCACGTTGGGCGTAACAGTCAACCTTTTGTTCCTTGCTTATTTCAAATACACTTATTTCATTGCGGATTTGATAAACCACATCTTTGCAACGAACATAAAGGTTGTGGACTATCTTGCATTATTCTCCAATGATATATTCGGCACACGCTTCTCCATAGATAAAATAGTGCTACCTGTCGGAATATCCTTTTATACCTTTCAAGCCATTTCCTATTTGGTCGATATATACCGCAAACGTATTGCACGACAACCCTCTTTCATCGATTTCGCTTTCTATTTGAGTTTCTTCCCTCAGCTTGTTGCCGGACCCATTGTCCGAGCCAACGAGTTCCTCCCGCAGTTACAAAAGCCTTATTCCTTGTCCGAAAGAGAATTCTCTTGGAGTCTGTTCTTTATTTTGAACGGATTGATAAAGAAAATCGTCATTTCGGATTACATAAGCGTCAATTTCGTGGACAGGGTGTTCGAAATGCCGCAGATGTATTCTTCCTTTGAAAATCTTATCGCCGTTTATGGTTATACCTTACAAATATACTGCGACTTCTCCGGCTACACCGATATTGCCATTGCTTTGGCTCTGTTGCTGGGATTTCGATTGCCGCCCAACTTCAATTCGCCTTACAAGTCCCGAAACATAACCGATTTTTGGCGGCGTTGGCACATAAGTCTTTCTTCTTGGCTTAAAGACTATCTCTACATAAGTCTGGGCGGCAATCGCAAAGGACAATTCAGACGTTATTTGAATTTGCTGCTTACAATGCTTATAGGAGGTTTATGGCATGGGGCAAATCTCAGATTTGTTATATGGGGCGGATTGCACGGTTTGGCTTTGATATTCGACAAACTGCTGCACAAAATCACCAAGGCATTCGACACCAAAGTCTTCTTGCAGGTGATTTCAATGGTGCTTACTTTCCATTTCGTTTGTTTCTGTTGGATATTTTTCAGAGCCGCAGATACGCCTACGGCTCTTCAAATCATAGGGAAATTGTTCTCTTCTTATAATCTCGAGCAAATACCCGTAATCTTCACTTCCTATTGGAAACCGTTCGTTCTTATTTTCTTGGGTTTTGCCATACACTTTCTGCCAAGCAGAATGAAGAACGGAATACGGGAAACCTTCATGAAAACGCCTCTTATATTGCAATTACTCATTGCAATTCTTGTTGCAGTGATGTTGTACCAGTTCAAGACCGCAGGCATACAAGCCTTCATTTATTTCCAATTCTGATTTGTGGCAAGCTCCACCCTGCGGATTACCTCATTTGATGCAGCAACATGAGTATTGCCTGATTCGATGTTCTCTCGATGAAATTATCACGAGTGGTATTGAATAGGAATTTCTCTGCAACACAATCTCGCTCCCCTGCAACGGCAATCCATACCGTACCGACAGGCTTTTCGTCGCTTCCTCCCGACGGACCGGCAATGCCTGATGTGGCAATGGCACAATCCGTTTTCAAAAGTTTTTTCACACCCTCCGCCATTTGCTTCACCACTTCTTCGCTTACGGCTCCGTATTGTTGCAAATCCCCTGCACGAACTCCCAATACTTTTTCCTTGACCTCGTTTGCATAGCTCACAACACTGCCTTTGTAATATCGACTGCTGCCTGCAACAAGCGTAATCAAATGAGCAATATTACCTCCTGTGCAGCTCTCTGCCGTGGCAACCGTTTTCCCATTTTCCGACAGCCTTTCCCCGAGTGTTTCCGCAAGATTGTCGCACTCGAAGCCCATAAAATAATCCTTGACCGAAGCAAGCAAAAGTTCGGTCTGCTTGCCAAGCATGTCTGTAACCTTATTCCTATCCGCCCCCTTGGCAGTAAGTCTTAATCTTATCGTCCCGTCTTTCGGCAAATAAGCCAAAGAAATACCCCTCGGCAGGTTTGCCTCGAAGCCTTCCAACTTATCGGACAAAAAACTCTCGCCTATGCCCGATACAAGCAAGGTTTTGTATTCCACTGCCTCGCTTTTGAAGTGTTGTTTCATTATTTCGATGACTTCCGGCATCATCGTACGCATTTCGAACGGCACACCCGGCATGGAAAATACCAACTTGCCGTTCTTTTCAAAACACATACCCGGAGCCGTACCCACACTGTTGAATACCACTCGGCATTTATCCGGCACCAAAGCTTGTTCCGCATTAGTCGGAGTAAAAGGCAAGCCTTTGCTTGCGAAGTAACGTTCCACATGAACACGCACCTGCTCATTCATGATAAGAGAACTGTCGAATTCTTCGGCAAGAACCTTCTTTGTTATATCGTCTTTCGTCGGTCCGAGACCGCCGGTAATCAACACAACAGCCGCTCTCTGCATTGCGGATTGCAGACTGCTGCGAATAATCTCCGCTTCGTCCCCTATCACACTTGTCTTTCGCACATCGAAACCCGCTTTGTTCAACATCTTTGCCATATCGGCGGCATTCGTATTCACCACCTGACCAATCAAAAGTTCATCACCGATGTTTATGATTTCAACCTCTGTCATCTTTCAAACTATTTGGAACTGCAAAATTAGAAAAACTACGAAACCTGTGAGCAAAACACCTTCAAACAAAATATGGTGCGTCTGCCCTGATACCCGAAGGGTGCTTTCGCAAACTTCAACTCATAAATGTAACTTTAAAAGAACGGAAAGAGCAGCAGGGACAAAAAAAGCAATCTTGGAGGAATGATTGTTTTCATTCGCCTGTGCTTTTGTCGAATTGATAAAACAAGAATATATACATCATTATTTCCTTAATAATGAAACAAGGGTACAAAAAGAGAATTTCGGCGGAATTTTTTCGTGTTTTGAGGTGATTTTCGTGCAAAACGGCACTTTCAAAATGATAAGAAGATTGCCTCGAATGAAAAAACGGCGTTTTTTCTGAAGAAAACGAAGTCTTTTGACTCGAAAGACTTCGTTTTAGCATCACTAACTCTTCGTTTTTTCGGAAAAAAACGCCGTTTTTCGACCGTCAAAACGCCGTCTTTTTCCGATCGGTTTTCGAGATGTTTGCAAGGTGTTGAAATACAATCTTTTGTTTAACCCTTGAATACTCGAAAAATTTCGAGTAAACTCCCTCCGGCGGAAAATTCGTGAGCTATGAAGTTAAAAGAATTGAAAATGGTTAATTTGCAATGCTTGCGAAAGGGCTGAAATGATAAAGAATGTGAATAGGGTAAGGCTACAGAGCCATTTTGCGAACACGGTTTGAAAGGATACTCTTTATATTTTTC
>UQXW01000041.1 GCA_900545215.1 uncultured Bacteroidota bacterium | reverse complement strand
TCGGGAATTTCCGAGTTGTCAAGCGGCTCTATAAGCCGGTTATACATCGGCTGTCTGCCAAGATGTGTACCTTCGTTCATGTTTGCCGGATTGCGGACGATTTCCGACCGGAAACGTGAGGTCGATAAGCCTGAGAAAACCTCATCGGAAAATTAAAAGAGCGGTGCGGAAGAAATTTTCCTCGGAGCATAGTATAAGAAAAAGGGGCTTTTTACGCTATAAAAAGGGGCTTTTTTGTATGCAAAAAGCCCCTTTTTCGACACTTAAGTTCCGAGGAAAAAATTTTTACATGAGGATTTATCCGATTTTGCACAAGGAGAACAATCGAAACATCGCTTGTCGGGGGATTTTATTGCCGATACTCTCGGTGTATCGGCTGCATATCGGTTCTTCCACAAGAAACCGGATTATTTCAGAGAACCGCGTGTTCGACAGCCGGTCGGCATTCTGCCGTTTTCATCGAACTCACATCTATTCGGAGAAGGTACCGGACTTCGCTATCGAAAATCGTGAGTTTGCAGGAAACAACAATTCAGCGATTCCAAAAATTTCATTTCCGTTTCATTCATCTTGCGACAGAAGTCTTTGTAAGATGTTGCGGTTTTGCATATCTCCATGCCGAAGATGAATAAAGTGGAGCCTACACCATTCAGCGTGGCAGAGGGAATATTCGTTTGCCTCTCGCTTATCGGAGCGACAAAGCCGCCATTCGATGCTTTCAATACCGCAAGGTATGTAATAAGCTGGTGCAAATCATTTCTATCGATATTCGATACCTTATCATAGCTGCCGAGCCGTTTGTATTTCGCATCGAGAACTATGTCATCTTTGTAGAAGTCTGGATACCGGATTCCGCTTTTGTCTTCAAACAGATAGATTCGACCTTTTTTCTGTCTGTTCTGCGGATGAATGTATCCTTCTTTTTTGAGAATTGTATTCAAATACTCTTCCCAAAGCCATGCTCCGTCGAAGAGTATGCCGCATATTTCATCATCGCTGTCTCCATACTTGATTTCTTCCATTTTGAGAATTTGCAAACAAAGGCATTGCAGAGGTCTGTATTCCGTGTAGTATGGTTGGCTCTTTTGCCGCAGGTTTTTGCTGATAATGTTACTGCGTTCTTGTTTGTTGTAAGAGGGGGTGTACCTGATAATCGAGTTTACGTTGTCGATTGTTTCCATGTCGATGTCGAGTACTGCGTTACCGTATTTCTTTGTCTTCATGAACTCGATTGTATGACGAATAAGTTCCGTCATATTATTGTCCGGCACATATTCACGGGTGGAATAGGCGACCTTACCCATGAAAGGGGTATCGAGCCGAA
Organism: uncultured Bacteroidota bacterium; assembly: GCA_900545215.1. Taxonomy (GTDB): domain Bacteria; phylum Bacteroidota; class Bacteroidia; order Bacteroidales; family P3; genus Onthomorpha. The sequence goes on along the minus strand of UQXW01000041.1, from coordinate 18,255 downwards.
GATGCCTGTTAAGATCGATGGAGCCTTTTACATCGGAGTCATTATGCCTGATAGTTCGATACTCTCTGTAAATGCCCTGACGCAAGGCGTTCTTCAAAAAGTAGGGGAACATAAACATGACGAAGTCAAAGATGTCTTCCCGTTCGTTGTCATGATTCAAATCGAAAAGGCTGAAAGATAAAACCTTTTGCAGCATATAATGAAGAAAGTAATCATCTCGCCCTTCGTCGAACCTCGACTTTATTTTGATTTTAAGATTGCCGATTCCGATAAAGCCCATGATGTTGCCTGTGCAGATATAAACACGCTCCGGGTCATCTGTGGTTGATATGGACAAAAGTGTTTCATCGCCGATTTTATCATACGCTTCTCGTAGGCTATCAGGGAAAATGAGTAACTTTTCATTCTCACGACATAGATCTGAAATCTTTTTGTCGGCAATGGGAAAGAGTGCAGATATTTCTTTTCTCGAATATGTCCTGCAATTATTTCCTCCGATGGTGTTGTCTGTCAGATCAATTCGCATCAATTTTCTTCTGCTGTTTCGTCTGCAAAGTATGCTCGGTTCAACTTCTTTAAGATCTCATCTGCCATACGGAAACCGCGAAGGTATTCTTTCAACAAAGGTTCGATATTCATCTTCCAAAGCTTATCGAAATCATTTCCGTTATCTCTCAACTTCAAGAAGTAAGATGGACCGACTTGGTATGCCGTTCCGAGACCATCGGTGGTCGATATGACTTCATTGAGGCGGTTCATGGTTGCTTTTGCCTCATCTGCACAATCCAATACATCAAGCATATCGTCTGTATCGGTAGAAAGAACCTCTTTCCAAGTGAAACGACGTCGCATCGCAAAATCCATACTCTCTACGCTACGGTCGATATCGTTCATGGTTGCGAGAATATAAACATTCTCCGGTACATAGAATCCTTCGGCAAAGACATCTGTATCGGGGACGAGGTTCTGATACTGCGTCTTTACTCGTACATCGTTGTTGCCTCTATACCCCGGATCTATGGCGTAGAACAATTCTCCGAATATCTTTGAGACCTCACCACGGTTGATTTCATCGATGATAAAGACAAAAGGTTTGCGTTCCACTTTGTTTGCAGGAGCGTCCGGTGTCGGTGTCTTCATTTTACGGATGGCTTTTACGATGACAAAAGCATAAGAGTCGGCTTGCGTAGGAAATTTCCGTTTGAAGTAATCTCGTATATCTTTAACGTTGTCGAGTTGTACATCATTAGCGAGCAATTCTATTATTTCGTCGGCATTTACAGCGATTTGCTTGGTTTTCTTGTTCTGCTCGTTATGTATAATAATGATACGTTGCCTGATTTCATCGATTGTAAATTCGCTGCCAACGGATAGATTGAATATTGTGTTGTTCTCTATTGCGATTTCAATGAATTGTTGCAACTTTTCTTCCCAAGACAGCTCATTGGTAAGGCTTTCCACGCTTTTCTTGGAATCGATAAGGTTTTTCACAGCCCTTTTACAGAAGTCCTTAAACACACCGTCTCTACGCTCGAAGCCTATCTGCCCGTCGCTATTCTCGATCGGACGTAATCCTTCCACAAAATCCGTATAATCGTATGAGGGGTGAAATTGAACAAAACACATTTCCTCCTTTGTGCAACCCATATCTTTTGCTATCCTTTGAGACATATAGGTCTTTCCTGTGCCGGGAGCTCCTGTGAGAACTAAATTGTGAGCTACTTTAAGAAGTTCGATATACTCGGCATATTTAGATTGAATATTATCAATTTGTGTATCTATCAGATGATTTTTCTCCGCATTTGCGGATAGTTCGTAGAATGTTTTCTCTCTTATTTCGTTTGTTTCCATTTTTCTATGAATATCATCTATAATCCTTTTGTATTTTTTGTATTCCGGCACAATGTTGGGGAGAATTATCTTGTATCTTTCTAAATAGGTGCGGTTTTTAGTATCAAGAGCAAGAAAATCGTTAGGACGAACCCAGAATAAAGCCATTGTGATATTTATGTTGATATTGTATTGCCTGATGACTTTGTTGAAAGCGTCCTCAATATTTTCGTCATTGATGATTTTTTCCAATATAATCCAAAGGTTCTCTATATCATTCTCGTTACGTTTATCTCTATATCCGAAGAAATAAGACTTCTGATTGTTAAGTATAGGAACACCCTCGAAATCATCAGGTATAGGAGATTTAAGATTTAACAAATCCTTGAATATTCGAACGGCATTTAACCTATTGAGATGTTCTATATGTCTATTGAAAATACCAAAAATGGAAAATGGATCAATATCTGTCAACAAATCATCTTTTCCCTCTTTGTCGTGAAGATAATCAACATGTAATTCCTTACGATGATTGTAAATCATAACCAATAACTCTTTACGATTGCTTCGAAATTGTAATAGTTTTTCGGCAAACTCCTTGTAGTATGGTATCCAAGTGTATTTCTTATCTTTTGTTTCTTTTTTCATATTTCCCATATATTCTTTCATGCACAGGAACAATGCCTGTACAGCATCGTACTTTGGCAATTCAATTTGTATTATCTCTTGCACTTTATCGCCATATTTAGCAGCAAAGCCGTTGATAATTTCGGTAAAGTGCTTTGGTCTCTTGTCTATGTCTTCGCATTCAATGCCGAAGTAGTTGCATATTATTTGGTATAGTTCATCATCATAAAAGCCCTCGCCTTTCATCTCATTGATTGAAGCAGACGATTTGCTGCTTTCAAATTGATGAATAAGACTTTCCATGAGATACATTTGCAAAGCCTGCACAAGTTCCTTTCGCATCAGCCATATAAACCCTCGTGGAGAATCCCAACCTTTTTCCATCGGGATACACCAATATGCATTATCGCCTTCAGTGTCCTTAATATTAAATCGATTAAGCTCCTTTTGAACCCATTTTGCAAAGCCGGTTACTTTCCCATTATAATGTTGAGAAGGTTCTCCATATTTGGCACTTAGCATTGTACACGAAGCTTTATGCCCCTGTTCTCTTAGCAAATATGATAGAGTTTCTATATAGCGTCGGGCTTGTTCTTCGCGAAGCAAGTCAAGCCACTCATCGGCGGAAACACCAATATCTCCGCAAGTCTGTTCACCTTTATCGGTAACTATAGTATGGAAAGTTCGCAGCTCCATAATTGCTGATGTGATTGTTTATTTTTTCTATCTCCTTGATTCGGTTTGTCAAGAGAAAAATTACCGTTCGGTTGCAGAGACAGTAATGAATAGGCGATATTTGCTGTATGAGTTGTAGGAATAAAGTCTTTTCTTCATAAGACATCATCGAACAAAAATTCCGAATCATGAGTCCCTATCTGCGGTACTGTTCGAGAGTAACGCTCACTCCCCGCATTTGTCCACCCAACGGAGGGTTGAGTTTATGCACACGTATTTTGCAGTAAGCGATTTGAGGAAAAGTATCCAACAAAGCGTTTATTATTCTGCGAGCCACATGTTCCAATAAGTGCGATGACACTTCCATTTCTTTCTTTATGGTTTGGTAAACATCCAAATAGCTCACCGTATCCTCTATGCTGTCGCTTTCTTCCGCCTTTGCCGTATCACAATCGAACTCGCAATCCACTTGAAAGTTCGTACCTATTTCGCTTTCTTCCTTGAAGCAACCATGAAAGGCATAAAATGCCATTCTGTCAATCGTTATTCTTGCCATAAAACAAACAAGAAAGGGAGCGAGCTCCCTTTCCATCTTATAATTATACTTCTTTTACCTCTAAATAGATGAGCGGAACTGATTCAAAAACCGTATGTCGTTCTCGAAGTACATTCTCAAATCGTTGACTCCGTATTTCAACATCGCAATTCTTTCGACGCCCATGCCGAACGCAAACCCGGAATACACATCGGGGTCTATTCCCGAGGCCTTCAAAACATTCGGATCCACCATTCCGCAACCCATTATCTCCAACCAACCGGTTCCTTTACATACGTTGCACCCCTTGCCACCGCAAAGATTGCAAGATACGTCCATTTCAGCACTCGGCTCCGTGAAAGGAAAATATGAAGGACGAAGCCTTATTCTTGTATTTGCTCCGAACATCTCTCTTGCAAAATAAAGCAGGCTTTGCTTCAAGTCGGCGAAAGATACGCCTTTATCTATGTACAATCCCTCTATCTGATGGAAAATACAATGAGCCCTTGCCGAGATGGCCTCGTTTCTAAATACCCTTCCGGGTGCTATTATTCTGATAGGCGGTTTTTGCCTCTCCATCGTGCGAACCTGAACCGATGAAGTATGGGTACGCAATACCGCATGATTACCGTCTTCACGCTTTTCCACGAAAAACGTATCCTGCATATCTCTTGCCGGATGCTCAGGCGGAAAATTCAAAGCCGAAAACACATGCCAATCATCTTCAATCTCCGGACCCTCTTCAACCGTATAACCTATTTTTGAGAAGATTTCCGTGATTTCATTTCTCACGAGAGAAATCGGATGCCTCGAACCAAGTTCCACCAAGCACGCAGGTTTGGTCAAATCCTCCTGCTGCACCTGTTGTTCGTTCTTTGCCTCTATTCTTTCTTTGAGACTGTCTATTTTTGCTTGCACTGAATTTTTCAACTCGTTGAGCAACGAACCCATCTCTCGTTTTTCCTCATTGGGAACGGTCTTGAACTGAGCAAATAAATCATTCATTACACCTTTTTTGCCCAAATACTGTATCCTTAATTGCTCGATTTCCTCAATAGTGTTGGCACTTAAATATTTAAGATTCTCTATCGCCTGTTTTATCCTCTGTTTCATGTTAGTCTCTATTCAACAACTTTTATTGTCATCTTGATGTCTTTCGTCGGACGGTCATAATTATCCTTCTGCACTCTTGCAATCTTATCTATAACGTCCAAGCCTTCGACAACCTCTCCGAAAACCGTGTATTCATAATCGAGAAAAGGAACGCCTCCGACTGTGGTGTAAGCGTCTATCTGGATTTTATTGAACGAGCGTCCCATTCTGCTGCCTAAATTCATCAACTCATCTTTCGTGTAAGTCTTTCCTTGTGCGATATAGAACTGACTTCCCGAAGAAGCTTTGTCGGGGTTTACCTGATCTGCCATTCTTGCAGCCGCCAATGCTCCTTTCTTGTGAATCAACTGCGGATTGAATTCTGCCGGAACGGTATAATCGGGACCGCCCTGCCCCAACATCTGCCCCGGTTTGGCATTTTTGGAATCGGGGTCGCCTCCCTGTATCATAAATCCATCTATGACGCGGTGAAACAAAGTGCCGTCAAAATATCCCTCTTTCGCCAATTTAACGAAGTTCTCTTTGTGCAAAGGCGTTTCATCATAAAGAACAGCCTTCATATCGCCAAAATCCGTGCTGATAATAACCATGGTCTTTTCTTGTTTGATTTCTTTCTTCTCGGGAGCTTGAACAGTGCTTTTGTTAGGCAATTTGTCAGAACATGAAAAAGCGAGAAGCCCCGCAAAAAGGATTAAAAGTAATTTTTTCTTTGTGTACATACGATTTTTTTCTTAGCTTTGCAACCAATTTCTCGAATTGGGATTGCAATATTACAATAAAAAACGTTCATGATGAAGAATATAGGTAGATTTTTTTTGACAGTATTGGCGTTAATGCTTGTTTCCCCGTTGTTTATGGCATGCGGAGACGATGAAATCGATGGTTGCGGACTTACAGTCGTCGTAAAAGATGCAACAAACGCCTCCAAAAGATTGACAGGTGCCCAAATAACCATATCGAAAGAAGCCGGAGATGTTCGTAGAACAGGAACATCGGACGTAAATGGCGAAGCCTATTTCTTTTTCGATAATGAGGCTATTTTCGACATCGATGTAACATACTCTTATATCGATTCCACCATAAGCCCCGACCCTCAGGTGAGACGAGGCAAAAGTACCGTTCGTTTGAAATATAACGAGACCATAACCAAAGACGTATTGGTTGCAGAGTAAAGCCTCTTAATTCAAGGCTCGAAACTCGAAACCTTTTTCGGAATAAATTTTCAAGACATTTTCAAGGCAGTAAAGCATGTTCTTTTCTGCCTTGATGCTGTCGTGAAACAATACTATATCTCCCGAATGAAGATTGGAAACGTTCCTCAAACATTTCTCCGGACTCAATTTTCTGTTGTAATCATAGCTGATGACCGTCCATAGGATTATTCTGTAACCCTGTTTCCTCAATTCCTTGATTTGTTTTACCGTAGGTCTTCCGTAAGGAGGTCGGAACAATTCCGAGCGACATAAAGTATTACATTGCTCCACATCGTTCATGTATTTCTTGCAAGCAGTTGTCATTCCCTGCAAATGATGCATTGTATGATTACCAACGGCATGCCCATGCGAAATCACTTCCTTGAAACAATCCGGATGTTTCCTTATATTATCCCCTACACAAAAGAACGTGGCTTTCGCATTATACCTGTCAAGCAACTCCAACACCTTCGGCGTAACCTCCGGAACCGGTCCGTCATCGAAAGTAAGGTAAATCGCCTTATCCTCGCAGGGAACACCGAACTCGAAACAGCCGGAAAACAACCTTCTGACGAAGTAAGGTATCTTAGAAATCATCATCCGATACATCAAGAGCCTTTGTTATTTCCGAATACTCGAAGCCTCTTCCAATCAAAAAACTTATCGTTTTCTTCCTTTCCAAGGAATTTGCTTCGGATTTGCCGTTCGGCATTCTTTTCTCGAACAAACGATTTATCATATCGAAGTATTCCTCCATATCAATCTTATCAAGAGCCTTGCCAATGCAAATCGAAGAAATTTCTTTTGCTTTCAAGTGCATGGTGATTTTATTCCTGCCCCATTTGTTTTGATGAAACTTACTTACAGCAAACAAATCCGCATATCTTTGCTCATTTATAAAGCCTTCGGTTATCAATTCCGCAAGACAAATATCCGCTTCCTCTTCCAAAACTCCGTAAGAACGCAATTTTTTCTTCACATCGCTTTGGCAATGCTCCTCCTTCGCACAATAATCCTTTGCATATTCCAAAGCCTGTGTCAGAGTATAGAGTTTCTTTTGAGGCATACCGATATAATTTTTTGCAAAGGTAGCAATAAAAGCCAAGTCGGCATCCTCTCATACGCCTGTAACGTAAACCAAGATGCCGACTTGACAATCGCTATGCTGAAGCGATAGCGGAAAAATGCTTACTCGCTTTGAGTCTGCTTGTCTTTATCTGACAACATAAAAGAAAAAGGCAATGTCATTTGCATTCTGACATATTCGCCTCTCTGTTTGGCAGGATTCCATTTCGGCATGGATTTCACAACCCTCACAGCGGCTTCTCCACAACCGCCACCTATGTCTCTGAGTACTTTTACGTCTGTGATAGAACCATCAACCTCCACAACGAAACTCACATAAACCTTACCCTCTATCCCCTTTTTTTCAGCTTTTTCGGGATATTGCAAATTCTTTGCGATGAATTTGTACATTTCGTCCTGTCCTCCCGGGAAAGAAGCGAACTCTTCGACGAGGTTAAATGTCGTTTCTTCAGAAGTATCGTTTTCTGCGTCCCTGTTTTGTGCCGAAACCATACCGCCGCCAAGCAGTGCAATGGTCAACAACAATCTAACTGTTTTCTTCATAACTGATATATTTTTGATTAATAATGAATAAGTTCGACAAATCGGTGATTAGAGGGAGACATGGAACGAATAAAAGTCGCAAAAGTAATATTCCCGATAATTAGAACAATCACAGGGCAAAGATAATAATATTTTCATATACCACAAACTTTTTTCGAGAAAAAAATTTGTCCATTTTCAGACTCGAACAGGAAGGGTTTTTCCACTCTCTTGTTTGAGTTTTATTTTGTCTCTTTCCCCTATCTCCTAAAGTTGCATTTATGAGTTGAACTCAGACTTTGTTGCCTCGCTGAAAAGTAAAACTCTCAGAGACAAAGCATGGAAGCGATATTTCCCATTGATTTTATGTAAGGGAGCAATAAAGGGGGTTATCTGTTTTCACGAATGTTTTGCATTCACAAATAACATGTGAATAGCATCGAGGTTTAACCGTCGCTGAACTTGATGAAAAAATACATGAATTTGAGCCTGCCGTTTGCAAACTTGATGGGAAGGTGAGAAAATTGACACTTTTAAGGTGAAAAAGTGTCAATTCTGTAGTGCAAAAGTGTCAATTTTGCAGTCAAAAAGTGTCAATTTCCTACTGTAAAAGTGTCAATTTTCCAAATCGAAACTGACACTTTTTTCAAGTTGCCGGCAAGTCCGGCAACGCCGACAGCAGGTTTTGAAACGATAAGCTGCCGTTATTCTGTTTTAGAGTCAAGACCGGTCATGGCTTGAAGGATTTTCACGGCGGTATAAACATCGGCTACGTCGCTTATGACAAGCATCAATCTTTCGCCTTGCTCCTGCAAGGCACAGCGGCGAGGGTAACATTGTACGTAATGCAACACCCTGCCGAAGAGTTCTCCGGAATAGAAACTGCTTTCCTTATCGGAGACGAAGTTGGCAGTAAGCTTGTTGCGTTTTATTGTCAGGCGTTCTATCGCAAGACGTTTTGCCAAGCGTCTGAGTTTGACTACCTCGAATAGTTCGGCAGTTTGTTTCGGCAGTTTACCGAATCGGTCGATGAGTTCGTTTTTCAGTTCCTCGGCTTGTTTGTCTTCTTCCATGGTATCGAGGCGTTTGTAGATTTTCAGTCTCTCCACAATGTCGCTGACGTAGGTATCGGGTATGAAAATTTCGAGGTCGGTTTCTATCGTGCAACTCTCGACAAGGGAACTGCCGTTTGCCACTTCCGCAGCAAACAAATCCTTGAACTCCGTGGTCTTCAACTCGTGTATTGCTTCGTTCAGAATTTTCTGATAGGTCTCAAAACCTATTTCGCTTATGAATCCGCTCTGCTCTGCTCCCAATATATTTCCCGCTCCTCTTATATCCAAGTCCCGCATTGCTATGGCAAAGCCGCTGCCTATGGCGGAGAACTCCTCTATTGCTCTCAGGCGTTTGGCAGCTTCTTCCGTCAGAACACAGGCATCGGGAGCGATAAGATAACAATAGGCTTTCTTGTTGCTTCTCCCCACTCTTCCACGCAGCTGATGGAGATCGCTGAGACCGTAATTCTGTGCTTGGTCTATCAAAATGGTGTTTGCATTCGGTATATCCAGACCGTTCTCGACTATTGTGGTGCATACCAAAACGTCATACTTGTCTTCTATGAAGTCCATCATGACCTCTTCCAAGTGTTCGCCGCTTTGCTGTCCGTGGCCGACGACAACTCTTGCCATCGGCACAAGTCGCCTGACCATATCGGCGGTTTCTTCTATGTCCTGTACCCTGTTGTGGACGAAATAGACTTGTCCGCCGCGAGATAACTCGAACATGACGGCATCTCTTATCCTTTCCTTGTCGAAAGGTATTATTTCCGTGCTGACCGGCTGGCGATTGGCAGGTGCGGTGTTGATGATGGAGAGGTCTCTCGCTCCCATGAGGGAGAATTGCAGTGTTCGTGGAATGGGGGTTGCGGTAAGGGTGAGGGTATCGAGGTTCACCTTCAAGGTTTTCAGCTTTTCCTTGACGCTTACTCCGAATTTGTGTTCCTCGTCTATGATGAGCAATCCCAAATCCTTGAACTTGACATCCTTGCCGAGTACTCTGTGCGTGCCTATCAATATATCGATTTTGCCGCTTTGCAAATCGCTCAATACCTGCTTTATTTCCTGTCGGCTGCGGAAGCGATTCAGATAATCGACCCTGCATGCGAAGCGTTCCAATCGTTCGGAAAAGGATTTGTAATGCTGAAAGGCAAGTACCGTCGTAGGCACAAGCACCACAACCTGCTTGCCGTCGCAAGCGGCTTTGAAGGCTGCACGTATTGCAACCTCGGTTTTGCCGAAGCCTACGTCGCCGCATATCAGCCTATCCATGGGACATGGCGATTCCATGTCGTGTTTTACATCTCTTGTGGCTTTATATTGATCGGGGGTGTCTTCATAAAGGAATGAGGCTTCCAACTCGTTTTGCAAATAGCTGTCTGCCGAAAAGGCGAAACCTTTGCTCATCTTCCTTTTGGCATAGAGGGCTATCAACTCCTTCGCTATGTCTTTTACCTTGCTTTTCGTCTTGTTTTTAAGCCTCTGCCATGCCGAGGAACCGAGACGATTGAGTTTGGGTTCGATGCCTTCCTTGCCGCTGTAACGGCTTACCTTGTGCAAAGCGTGAATCGAGACATAGAGAATATCGTTATCCTTATATATGAGGCGGATTGCTTCCTGTATTCTGCCGTTATTGTTGATTTTCTCCAAGCCTCCGAACTTACCGACGCCGTAATCGATATGCGTAACGTAGTCTCCGGGCTTCAAACTCAACAAGTCTTCCATCGTAAGCCTCTCGCGTTGGGAGGAATTATCGTCCAAACGACTCGCATGAAAGCGATTGAAAATCTGGTGGTCGGTATAAAGCAGCGTTTTATTGGAATGATCGACGAAACCGCCATAAAAACCTGCATCGATGAAGTTCACCTGCAACAAACGGTCTTTCGGTTTGAACTCATCGAGTATTTTCTCTATGCGGTTCTTCTGTTTATCGTCGCAAACGCTGAAGTAACATTCGTAGGATTGCTCGAACCATTTCTCCAATTCGGCAATCAAGAGGTCGAAACTACTGTTGAACTGCATTTGACCTTCGCAATCCTGCTCCAAGACTTCATCGTATTTGCTCATATCTCCCTGCGGCATTGGCAGCATATCGACCGTCAACACTCTTGCGAACCATCGTTCCATCTCTTCCTTGCTTGCAAAGATGCTTCCGCCATCATCTTTCAACTGTTCCAGCTTCATAAACTCCGACAAGCAGAAATTTCTCTCCTCTATCCATATTACGGTATCTTCCGGAAGGTAGTTCTCCAAGGTAACACTTCGTTGCAGTACTTCCGTTTCATGATTTGCGGCAAGGATTTCGACGCTTTCTTTTTGTTCGACGGATAATTGCGTGGCTATATCGAAAGTTCGTATGCTATCGACTTCATCTCCGAACAACTCTATGCGGAAAGGTCGCTGCGAAGCGAAGGAATAGACATCTATGATACCTCCTCGAACCGAGAATTGTCCCGCATCGCAAACCTGATGCACTCGCTCAAAACCATAATCGTCCAATTGTTCTATGAAGTCATCGAGGTTCAGTTCATCTCCTTTCTTGATTTGTATGATTTTTGAACCGAGTTTCTGCGATGACATCACCTTTTCGCACAAGGCTTGGGGGTACGATACGACTATCTCCGCTCTTCCGGACATCGACTTTTGCAAAGCCATGTTGCGAAGTACCACATTGGCATTCTCGACAGAGGCTGCATCGCTTTGATGCGTGTAAGAGGCAGGGTAGAACACTATGCTCTTCTCCTCTTGCGGCAAATCGTTTTGTCCGTAAATCAACTCCAAATCATTATAGAAGTAAACGGCTCGTTGTTTGTCGGCAAACAGAAAAAGATGAGTGCTGTTCGTGGATTTCTTTACGCAAGCCGATGTGAACAAACTTAAAGCGGAAGCCCTCAATCCGCATAACGCAAACCTCCCTCTCGGCAATGACAACTTCTTCGCAAAAGAAGTAAGCTGTTGCGAGTCGGAAAATCTTTCCATCAAGTGTTTCATTCTGCAAAATTACTCACTTTGAACGAATGTAAGCCTGCTCTCCTGTCGAATTTCCGAAAGATGAATCTTTCGACAACTCTGTCTTATCGATGTGCTTTCAAAGGTAAATTGAAAAGCTGACTTTTCTCTTTTCTTGTTCGGCTTATATCGATTTTCTCCTTTGCCGAAATCGCTTTTATGAGTTAATCTTGGATTTCTCTCGGAGGTGAGATTGCAAAAGAGGTGGTCTTTTGGGGTAAAAGAGCACCTCTTTTGGGGTAAAAGACCAGGTCTTTTCGAGTGTAAGCACCGAGGTTTTTCAATTCATCAAGGCGAAGTGCATCTTATCGCTTCTTCTTTGCAGATTTTTTTCCGAACAATGGTATGAGAAGCACGAGAAGAAGTGTGAGAACTTCTGTCGAAGGAACTGCCAACCATGCTCCTCTTATGCCGAAAAGGTATGAAAGAAGCGTGAAGGCGATTGCCATGAAGACGAAGCCTCTCATTATTGTTATGGTTGTGGCAGAGTTTGCTTTTTCTATACTTTGGTAGTATATGATTGCAATCATGTTTCCGGCATAGAAGATAAAACCGAGGGAGAATAGCGGTAAGCCTTCCATGGTGTAAAGGTAGGCTTGTGTTCCGACAGGAAGGAATAAGGAGGCTATGATGCCCGGAAAGAAAAAGGCAAGAAGACATATCGGAATGCCTATTCCCAAGTTGGTGAATACGGCAAGTCGCAAGGCTTTAAGTTTTTTGTCTTCTCTGCTTTTGGCATGGTTGTAACTTATTATCGGTTGAACGGACATTCCTACGGCTTCGTAAATCATGAATACAATAGGGAAAAAATAGCATACGACACTGAATGCGGCTATCAAGTCGTCTCCGCCCAATATTCCGAAAACATAATTTCCGCAGAGCATCATAAAAGAGATAGACGCATCGGCAAGCAATCCGGATAAGCCGATGTGCATCATGTATTTGAGATTGCGAGATGTCAACTTCATACTTTTGCGGCTTGCTTTTATTTTTATGAAGCGTAGTTTGTGCTTGCCATTGGAGAGGTAGCCGATAATCATTGCGGCTCCTACCAAACTGCCCAATGAGGTGGCAATGGCTGCTCCGAGTATGCCCCATCGAAACACGAAGATGAAGAGATAATCCAATATGAGGTTCAAGATGGCGGATATGGTTGTGCATGCCATGGCATAACGCGGTGAACCGTCCAATCTGATGAAGAATGTTCCGGATAGCAATAAGGCATTGAAAGGCAGAAAGGGAATAAAACCCGACATATAGAGTATCGCCAATGATTTTAAGTCGTCAGGACAACCCAAAAGGCTGAGAACTTCATTACGGAAAATACATACGACGACTGCTATCACTGCCAAAAGGAGTGATGAAAAAAGTATGGATTGGGTAAGGTTTATTCTCGCAGCTTTGAGTTTGTTTTTTGCCAAATGAATACTTGCCACGACAGAGGCTCCCATGCCGAACATCAATCCTATTCCCGAACCGATGAGCCATAAAGGTGCTACTATGTTTACGGCTGCAAGTGCCGAACTGCCTATTCCGTGTCCGACGAATATACCGTCGGAAATGGTCATAACCATACTGAATACCGAACTTATAAGTGTAGGTATCAGCATTCTCCTGAAAAGAACTCCCGTGTTCTCTTTCTCGAAATCAATAGCGTCTCTTTGCATGTCTTTTGAAAACTCCTATGAAGCATTTGAGTGTAAGGTCTCTGAACAATACGATTATCAATTCGGCACAAAGAATAAGCAGAATACCGAATGCAAGGTTGAGTGAGAACGGCTCGCCGAAAATCATGACACCTATCAATACGGCTGTCAGTGGTTCCAATGCTCCCATTATGGAGGTGGAAGTGGAGCCTATGCGTTTCAAAGCTATTGTCATAAGACAAAGAGAAAGGACTGTCGGAACTATTGCGAGTTGCAAAGCATGCAACAGTTGGGCTGTGTTTTCGAGCCTTTGTATCGGTTTTCCCGAAAGAAAGAAATTCGCTGCAAATGCAGTAAGGCAGCAAAAGAAAAGGACGTAAAAATTCAGTTTGAGAGATGGTAATTCCATCGATGACTTGTTTATGGTTATCATATAAACGGCGTATGATAAGGCAGAAAGGAGTACGAGCAATACTCCGGCAGTATTCAGAACCACCCCGTCCGGTGAATAATACAGCATGGCTATTCCGCAAAAGGCAAGCAATATCGACATCACCACGGCAAAGTTTATTTTTTCTTTGAAGAAAGTTGCCATTATCAAAGCGACCATTATCGGATGTACGAACAAAAGTGTCGAAGCCACTCCTGCGGACATGAAAGTGAAAGAAACGAAAAGCGTTATGGAAGAAGTTGCGAAAACAATTCCCAAGCAGGCAAGAAACAACAATTCTTTGAGACTTACTTTGAAAGAAATCTTTTTGCAGAGCATGACGACTGCCAATATTATCGTTGCAAAGAGAAATCTATAAAACAGAACCGAATAAGGGGTGAACTTATCGGCATAAAGAGCCAAGGCTCCCAATGGATTTGTACCATAGCAAATAGCAGCGGTTATTCCGCAAATGATGCCTGTTGTTTTCCGAGATAATGACATAGAATTACCAAAAGAATTTCACATCGCAAAAAAAAACCTCGGGGAATATTCCCGAAGTCTTCTTTTGTTGGCGGTCCGGACGAGACTCGAACCCGCGACCCCATGCGTGACAGGCATGTATTCTAACCAACTGAACTACCGAACCTTCAAACTAACCTTAGGTCTCAGCCTTGTTTGCAGTTGCAAAGGTACGACAATTTCGCAAACTACCAAACATTTCGGAAGAAAAAAAATATTTTTTATTGTACCCATTGTCTAATCGGTTGATTGTTGTATCTTTGCAGTCGCTAACAAATCGGGCCTGGGTTGGTTTTGACAGCAGGGTTAATGGTTCGGTAAGCATGCAGGCTAAGGTAACACAAGCCTTGAACAGGGTTACAAAATATTAATTGGCGAAGAAAATTACGCTCTTGCCGCTTAATCGAAGTATAGTAGATTAAAGCTTGTCGTTGCAAAGTGCAGCGAGCAGGACATCTCTCCAAGACCTTTTTTCCGTGGTCAAGGGTACAGAGGTGCAGTAAAACGGAAATAGTTCGAAGGCTTCTTCCGACTTCGAGCGAAATCAAAGGAAGATAAGGAAAAGTCGGGGTGTCCGTCTCTTGGGCTTTTCTCGAAAATGCTTGACGGAATAAGCATGTAGAAAGCCGGGGTGTTACTTGTTTGGACCAGAGTTCGAATCTCTGCAGGTCCACGAAGATAATAAGGAGAGAAGCAAAGCAACCTCTCCTTATTTTTGTTTTTACCGAATTCAACTCACAGTTGCAGCCTATCTACTCTTTATTCCGGTCGTAAAACCGGCAAAACAGCATTCGAGAATAGTAAGTAAGCCGAGTTTTCCCTTGGTTCATTTGGTTTCAGTTTCTCTATCACTGCTCTTGTCGATGACTTTGCCTCCTTTCCATCAAGCAAGGATAACCGACACATATCGGTTGCTCTGTCATTATGGTAAGCAATGCTTTCTTATGCTTCTTGCCGATTGCTGTATCGAATTCAAAGATGGTTATTTTTCAAACTCGAAGGAAAGGGAATTTCCCTCTCTTGCTTTGAGCTTTTATTTTGGCTTTTCCCACTTATATGAGTTGAACTTAGACAATAACAAGAAAGCCGCAGGCAATAATGCCTGCGGCTTCGCTGCGTTTGCAGTATTCTTGCTTACTGCTTACTCCACTATCAACTTTTTCGTCGTGTTGCCGAGCATGACGGTATAAACACCCTTCGGCAAATCGCCGAGGTCTATTCGCAATGTCTCAACGCCGGCTTTGAGGTCGAACGTTCTTACCCTTCTGCCGTTGATGTCGAGGATTTGCAGCAAGGTGTTTTCTTTCAATGCCTCGAACTCCAATGTTACGAAGCTCTTCGCAGGGTTGGGATATAATGCGAACTCTCTTGCATTCACCTCTTGCAAAGATGACGAACCGCTTGCGGTGAATATCGCCATGAAAGCTGTATCGCTTGTAATAGTTACCGTTCTCGGGTTTTCCGTATTGCCATCGTTCCAACCGGTGAACTCGTAACCCTCGTTTGCTGTTGCCGTCAATACTGCCGTATTGCCGTCCAAGTTATATGAGGCACTGCCCATAGTCGCATCGTTCACCGTTACCGTGATTGTCGGCGTGCTTACTGCCTCCGTGAATATCGCCATGAATGCGGTGTCGCTCGTAACGGTTACCGTTCTCGGGTTCTCCGTATTGCCGTCGTTCCAAGCGGTGAACTCGTAACCCTCGTTTGCAATGGCAGTAAGAGTTTTGACGTTGCAAGACTGCGTTTCCACTTCAACTCTGCCGTATGCCTCATCGTTTGCAGATACAGACAACTCAAAGGACAAATCTTCCGAAATGCGAGTTGCAAAGTATGTATTCCAATCACTTGTCGTATAAGCCTCCAAACTGCCGCAAGGAACGGTCAAAAGACAAGTATCAGAAATGTTTTGAAATGAATTATTCCCAATCGAAGGTGGAATACTTGCCAAACATTTGACCGAAGCCAAGCCGCTGCAACCGGAAAACGCACTCCTTCCGATAGAGGTAACGCTGTTCGGTATGGTAACCGAAGTCAAGCCGCTGCAATCTTCAAACGCACCCCCTCCGATGGAAGTAACGCTGTTGCCAATGGTAACCGAAGTCAAACCGCTGCAATAGGAAAACGCATAATCTCCTATGGAAGTAACACTGTTCCCAATGGTTACCGAAGTCAAACCGCTGCAACACCAAAACGCACTACCTCCTATGGAAGTAACGCTGTTCGGAATAGTAACCGAAGTCAAGCCGCTGCAATTTTCAAACGCAGCCTCTCCGATGGAAGTAACACTGTTCGGTATGGTTATCGAAGTTTTTGCACACGGGCATTGCATCAAAGTATCTTGAACGTAATTGTACAACACTCCGTCTATCGATGAATAATGCGTATTGCCCGAAGCGACATTTATCGAAGTCAAACTGCTGCAATAGTAAAACGCACCATCTCCGATGGAAGTAACGCTGTTGCCAATGGTAACCGAAGTCAAACCGCTGCAACCGGAAAACACATAATCTCCTATGGAAGTAACGCTGTTGCCAATGGTAACCGAAGTCAAGCCGCTGCAATTTTCAAACGCATGCTCTCCTATGGAAGTAACACTGTTCGGTATGGTTATCGAAGTTTTTGCACACGGGCATTGCATCAAAGTATCTTGAACGTAATTGTACAACACTCCGTCTATCGATGAATAATGCGTATTGCCCGAAGCGACATTTATCGAAGTCAAACTGCTGCAATAGTAAAACGCACCATCTCCGATGGAAGTAACGCTGTTGCCAATGGTAACCGAAGTCAAACCGCTGCAACCGGAAAACACATAATCTCCTATGGAAGTAACGCTGTTGCCAATGGTAACCGAAGTCAAACCGCTGCAACCGCTAAACGCAACCTCTCCGATGGAAGTAACGCTGTTCGGAATGGTAACCGAAGTCAAGCCGCGGCAACCTCTAAACGCCTGCTCTCCTATGAAAGTAACGCCGATCGGTATGGTTACCGAGGTTTTTGCACCCGGGCATTTTATCAAAGTGTCTTGAACGTAATTGTACAACACTCCGTCTATCGATGAATAATGCGTATTGCCCGAAGCGACATTTATCGAAGTCAAACCGCTGCAACTCAAAAACGCAAAATCTCCTATGGAAGTAACGCTGTTCGGTATGGTTACCGAAGTCAAATCGCTGCAACCGGAAAACGCAAAACCTCCGATGGAAGTAACGCTGTTCGGTATGGTTACCGAAGTCAAACCGCTGCAATCCCCAAACGCACTCCCTCCGATGGAAGTAACGCTATACGTCGTGCCGTTGTAGGTTAGGGTTGAAGGGATGACCACATCGCCACTTACGTAATTATAATTGTTATAATTATTGGTATAATACGTTACTGCAACCGTATTTTCGGAGGTAATGTCGTAGTAGAGTGTTTTCCCTTGATGGGTGTAGGAAAAGTCGTATGCCATCGCTTGGAGCGAAAGCATCATTATTGCCACTGCAATTATCGATCGGCACAATGGCTTGCCGAATTTTAATTTTATCATTTTTTCTTGTTTTTATTTCTGCCCAAGTCCCAAAGGCAATTTGTATTTTGCAGGCTTTGCCCGCTTTGTTTCTTCCCTTAGCGTACGGACATAAAAAAAACGTGGGACTTGTGTCTTATCGGTGTGTGGTTCTGGACTACCAATATCCTGAATAAGAAAAGCCCACGAAATACATCGTGAGCGTTTCTCGCTTATCTTTTCAGGATATTATTGTATGAAATTGTCCAGATTCCACACGCCAAGTATAAGCAAAAACGCTTTATTATGTCATATAAATACGTACTGAATCAATGTAAACTCTTTTCTTCTGTTGCCTCCTTTCTGTAATGGTTTGATTTCAACTTGCAAAAGTATGAATTTTTCATGGTTCAATACACACAATCAAGAGAAAAAGTAGAGAGGGTAGAAAATGTATGAAAGTAAAGAGAGGTACGAGTGAAAAATATAAAGAGTATCCTTTCAAACCGTGTTCGCAAAATG
>UQXW01000040.1 GCA_900545215.1 uncultured Bacteroidota bacterium | reverse complement strand
ATTAGTGTTTACCTCCTACTCGATTTATACTGAAGTCTTGTTATTTGAAAATCTTTTGTAAGAGCTGTGTTTATTTGGTCGAATGAAAGAATATTTGTATTTTGCAAAGCCAAATCAGATAGTTGGATTTGATAGAGAAATCGCATTTTCGCTTTATTCCAGATTAGTGTGAACATCGACAATTCACAATGTGATCAATGGAATAAGATGAAGATAGTTGCTCTCTTTGGTATGCATCGTTCTATCCACGATACAGCCTTGGTGGGGTAATTCATCGAACTTATTCATGATCACGGGGAAGTCGAGGTCCTACACTAAGGAATAGGTAGATGGTTTGGCTCCACTTTCTTTTTTTGTTCAAGATTAATGTACCTCGAGCCATAGGGACGCAGAAAAAATTATGAAAAAATTTGTGATGATTGCGACGATTCTCGTGGCGATGAGTTTTTCAGGAGTAAAGGCTCAAAACAACAAGCATTCTGTAGGAATAGAAACTTCCTATAATTTCCTTAAAGCCGGTATAGGTGCTCGTTATGGGTATGATTTTACCAACATTTTGAGATTCACTATTGATGGAACGTATTATTTGACTTCCAGCAGGTCTTTGGACGTATATAAAGGAACGTCTAAAACGCGAACACTAAGAAATGGTAGGCTATGGGAAAGCAATGCCAATATAAACCTTGTTTTTGGTGAGAAAAAATTCCATTTTTACCTTCTTACGGGCATAGGATTTGCTTAAGGGTACAAGGTGAAAGGGCTTTTAGACTCTTTCAAAGATCTCAAACTTTATGATGAGAATGGAAATTATATAGGCGAGGGAATAACTGAGAGTCAAGTCTCTTCACACTCCAGTATAGGATTATCGCTAAACGGTGGCTGTGGTATAGAATGGCAGATAACTCCCAATTTTCGCTGGAATTTTGAGCAGTCTCTGAATATTGGATTGCCATCATTAACTACGTGGATGTTGAGAACAGGCGTAGCATATTGCTTTTAGAAAATGACAGCATGGATGTAATGCAATTTGGAATCAGGATAGATGATTCTATTATTGTCCCACCGATATTTGATTTAATCGCTCTTGAAATTTTCAAGAGCGATTTTTTCTATATTTCTCGAAAGCAATATACAGAGTATGCTTATCTTCCCGTTATCAAATCACTTTCATTCATGGAATACGGAAAAATATGAACAAATTTCTGATTGCGACAATTCTTTTTGTAGCAATGCTTTCTTCAAAAGCGGAAGCCCGGAACGGTAAATTCTCTGCAGGGGTGCAGTTCGCCTCCAACTGGTACAGAAACGGCATTGCTGCCTGCCTTGATTACGATTTCTCGCATCGTTTGCGACTTTCCATTGATGGTGCGTACTACCTGACTGCCGAGAATACCATGGACATATACGAAAGAACCACAAAGGTGCGTACCGTTAATGATGGCAGGCTTTGGGACTGCAATGCCAATCTTGATATCATGTTTGGTAAAAGAGCCTTTCGCTTTTATCTCATTACCGGAGTGGGCTTTGCATACGGATATAGAACGAACGGCATCTTTGATGCCTTATTCGGAAGCAATATAATTAGAGATGAAAACGGCGAATATGTCGGAATAGGCATGACGGAGGAACAAATCGCCGACAGAACCTATAAATTGATGTGCCTCAATGGCGGCTGCGGTGTGCAATGGCAGATAACGCCGAAATTCCGTTGGCATTTCGAGCAATCTCTCAGTATCGGATTGCCATTCCTCTCGACATGGCTGTGCCGAACCGGCATAACCTACTGCTTTTAGACGATACGGCAAAAACGGACTATCCTGAAACCCGACTATCTCTTGTAATTCATGTTGTAGATGGCTGTGCTTTTATATCAGGAATATACTTTTGAAATCTGTTGCTTTTCAACTTGTTGATAAAACGCCGATTCATAGCGGCGAAACGGCGTTCGGCGAAATTCTTTCGGCGTTTCATTTTCATGGAACGGCGATTAGATTTCAGTGATGCGTTTATGTGCCGAACCGAGGTAGTGTTTCGGTACTTTACTCTCGTATAAAGTGATGGCTGATTTGTGTGTAAGCGAGTGAACCGCAACAGGTGCAGAGGTGTTTCATTTTTGTCGGTTTGAGATGTCGCCAAAGGGAGCTTTCGTCAACAAAAGCAGCTTCAACGGGAGGGCGATATATTGTGAAGTACGGATTGTTACGATTCGCAAAATTCGGATACAGAGGAGTGTAAGTGGGTTGAAATCGTGCGTTGTAGCCGTATGACTTTTTTTTCGTACCTTTGCCGAAATTATTTGGTGTGTAATTAAATTCTTAGGTTATGTCAGTTAATAGTAAAACGCACGAACTAAAACAAAGAATGCAGCTTGTCCTTCAAGGTGGCGGTCAGAAAGCGGTGGAGAAGCAGAAGGCGACAGGTAAATTGACTGCTCGGGAGAGAATTTTGGAGCTGTTGGATGAAGGCTCTTTTCATGAATATGATTTGTTTGTTCAACACTCGGGAAGGGATTTCGATATGGACAAAAAGATTCTTCCCGGTGATGGTGTCGTTACAGGTACCGGTACGATAAACGGTTATCCCGTTTGTATTTATGCTCAGGACTTCACCGTTGCAGGAGGTTCTTTGGGATTCATGCACGCAAAGAAGATTTGCAAAATAATGGATCATGCCATGAAGTTGAAAACTCCGATTATCGGTATCAACGATTCCGGTGGTGCGAGAATACAGGAGGGTGTCAATGCTTTGTCCGGTTATGGCGAAATATTCTATCGAAACACCATGGCTTCGGGTGTAATCCCTCAGATTTCCGTTATCCTTGGACCTTGTGCCGGCGGTGCGGTGTATTCGCCTGCTTTGACGGACTTCGTCTTCGTTGTGGATAAGATTTCCAAGATGTTCATAACAGGTCCGGACGTGATAAAAACCGTTTTGGGTGAGGAAATATCGCAGGAAGACCTCGGTGGAGCAAGAGTTCATGCAGAGATTTCGGGTAATGCTCATTTCTTTGCGGAAAGCGAGCAGGAGTGTTTCGACCAAATAAAGAGCCTGTTTACCTATATTCCATGGAACAACGATAAGAAAGCAGAGCCTTTCGCCACGAAGAAGCCTAAATCGAAAGAATATAAGATAGGAAACATATTCCCTTCCGATCCTGCGAAGCCTTACGATGTAAGAAACATCATCAAGAGCGTTGTCGATAATTCCGAGTTCTTGGAAGTTCAGGAATTGTTTGCACCTAACATAGTGATAGGCTTTGCGAGAATAGGTGGAGATACGGTCGGTTTCGTAGCCAACCAACCTATTGCATTGGCAGGAGTATTGGATTGCAATTCTTCGGATAAGGCAGCCCGCTTCATACGCTTCTGCGATGCTTTCAACATACCTTTGGTAACACTCGAGGATTTGCCGGGATACTTGCCGGGAGTCGATCAGGAGCATGCCGGCGTCATCAGACACGGAGCGAAAATCCTTTACGCTTATTCGGAGGCAACTGTTCCTAAAATAACGGTCATACTTCGCAAGGCATACGGTGGCGGTTATATAGCCATGTGTTCAAGCCACTTGAAAGCGGATTTCGTCTTTGCATGGCCGACTGCGGAAATCGCGGTGATGGGTCCGGAAGGTGCAGCGAACATCATATTCAGGAGTGAGATAATGAAATCCGAAAATCCTGCGAAAACACGTAAGGAGAAAATTGAGGAATACAAGCAAAAGTTCGCCAATCCGTACGTTGCGGCATCTTACGGATATGTCGATGCGGTTATCCAACCTAATGAAACAAGAGATTACCTCGTTCACGCTTTGGAGGTTTGCAAGAACAAACAACAAACCAATCCGAGAAAGAAACACGGACTTCCTCCTTTCTGATGTTGCAGAAAGAAGATATTTAATTGAAGTGCTGGAAGGTATCATAGAAATCAAACAATTTAAGAAGACAGAAAGATGGAAGACAATAAAAACATTAGAACGCATTATCGTCAGTTGTATGTGAAGGTTGCCCCGGGAGAGATATATGCTTTCATTCCCGGTACGATAATGAAGGTATTCGTTGAAGAAGGACAGAAAGTGAAAAAAGGAGATGCCCTTTGTTCTCTGCATGCAATGAAGATGGATAATCAAATATGTTCGACGATAGACGGTGTCGTGAAATCGGTTAACATCAAAGAAGGTCAGAATGTAAGCAAGAATGATGTCTTGATAGAGGTCGTAAACGAGTAAACCCTTTTTGATTTATCATTTACGAAGAAGATTAGAGCGACAAGGACGATGAGATTGGAAAATCTTGGTCGTCCTTGTCGTTTTGCTACTCTTGTATTTGGTTTTGATTGTTTGTAAACAAGGGAAGCAAGAGAAAAGGATATGGATTTTTTTTCTAACTTTGCAGATGTCGAAGTTGAGGTTTTGTCTTGCCGGTATTCATGTCTTCGGTTAAAGTTTGCCTCATCGGTTTCAGACAATCGTATTATCTAAGTTGCATAGTAAGAGATGGATTCTACCGAAAACAGCGAGAAAGTCGCATTTACCCATTTACATGTTCATACACAATATTCCATATTGGACGGAGCGGCGGAAATAGGTGCATTGATAAAGAAGACAAAGGAACTTGGCATGAATGCCATTGCCATAACCGACCATGGAAACATGTTCGGAGTGCTGGAGTTCTATAATACGTGCATGAAAAACGGCGTAAAGCCCATTTTGGGTTGCGAGATGTATGTTTCTCCCACAAGTCGGTTCATAAAAGACGGCGTGCATTTCAGCGGACACCACCTTATACTGTTGGCAAAAAACGAGACAGGCTACAAGAACCTTATAAAGTTGGACTCTCTGGCATTTGCAAAAGAAGCCAAGTACAGAACATCGAGAATAGACAAGGATTTATTGTTTGAACACCATGAGGGCTTGATATGTTGTTCTGCTTGTTTAGGAGGTGTTTTGCCGAAACTGATAGCGGCAGGGGATATTGAAGGAGCGGAACGAACGGCGGCAGAGTATAAGCAAGTCTTCGGGGACGATTATTATATAGAACTGCAGGATCATGGACTGGAATTGCAAAAGAAAGTCATGGTGGAGTTGGTCAGAATTGCAAAGAAGTTGGATATTAAGATGGTTGCAACCAATGATGTCCACTTCATCAATGCCGATGACTATGAAGCTCACAAGATATTGATATGTCTGAATACGGGTACTAAATTGAGCGACAATACAAAGATGATGTACACCGGTCAGGAGTACTTGAAAACGCCGGAAGAAATGGCGGAACTTTTCAAAGAGTACCCCGATGCCATAAGCAACAGCATGGAGATTGCAGAAAAGGTCGAGGTATATAAAATGGAGAGAGACCCGATTCTGCCGGTCTTCGATATTCCGGAGAGTTTCGGCTCCATGGAGCAATATTTGGAGGAATATCCTTTGGAGAAGGTCAGAGAGAATCTGTATAATGAGATATTGAACAATCCAAAGACTTCCGAAGAAGACAGAAAGGAAGAGAGAAAAGAAGAAGTTGTCGATAAGATATTGAAATCCAAAGGAGGATACAGAAAAATCGTCAGAACGAAGTTTGAAGCCGATTATTTGAGATACCTTACCTTCGAAGGGGCTAAGCAGAAGTACGGAGAACCTTTGCCGGAGAATGTAAGAGAAAGATTGGAGAGCGAATTGAAGACAATAGAGTGGATGGGATTTCCGGGATACTTTCTTATAGTTCAGGATTTCATCAACTACTCCCGTGAACATCTCGGTGTGATAGTAGGACCCGGCAGAGGCTCGGCAGCAGGTAGCGTTGTCGCGTATTGTTTGGGTATAACGGCCATAGAACCTTTGAAATACGGTTTGTTGTTTGAGCGTTTCTTGAATCCGGACAGAATATCATTGCCGGATATTGATGTCGACTTCGACGATGAGGGAAGAGCGAAGACGCTTGCGTACGTAAGGCAGAAATACGGTGCCGATCATGTGGCACAGATAACGACGTTCGGTACGATGGCTGCCAAAAGTGCCATAAAAGATGTTGCAAGGGTAAAAGAACTTTCCATAAGCGAGAGTAACAGATTGGCGAAATATGTTCCCTCAAAACCGGGTACAACCCTTGAAAAAGCATTCAATGAATCTCCGGAGCTTAAAAACGAATTGGAAAACGGCACTTCGCTTGTAAAGGATGTGCTGAAACTTGCGAAGAAACTGGAAGGCTCGATAAGGAATACGGGAATACATGCCTGCGGAGTGATAATCGGTCCCGACGATATATCGAATTATGTCCCTGTTGCAGACAGTAAGGATTCTGATATGATGGCTACGCAGTTTGAAGGCAAATTGATAGAGAGCGTAGGTATGATTAAGATGGACTTTCTCGGATTGCGAAACCTGTCCATCATAAAGGACGCTTGCGAAAACATAAAAAAGAGCCATAATATAGAAGTAAATCCGAATGATATAAAGTTGGACGACCAACTAACCCTCGAATTATTCCAAAAAGGTTTGACTATGGGAACATTCCAATTCGAGTCCGATGGAATGAAACAGCATTTGCAAAATCTTAAACCGGACAAATTCGAGGATTTGATAGCCATGAACGCTTTGTATCGCCCCGGTCCGATGCAATACATTCCCAATTTCATTGCGAGAAAACACGGCAAGGAGGAAATAGTTTACGAGTTTCCGGTGATGGAGAAATACTTGTCCGAAACGTATGGCATAACCGTTTATCAGGAACAGGTCATGCAACTTTCACAAGCCCTTGCAGGATTTACTCCCGGGCAGGCAGACAAGTTGCGAAAGGCCATGGGAAAGAAGCAGATTGCCGTTATGGAGGAACTGAGAGAGAAATTCATCAAAGGTTGCGAGAAAAACGGTCTCGATAAACAGAAGGTGGAAAAGATTTGGGAGGATTGGAAGAAATTCGCAGAGTATGCCTTCAATAAATCTCACTCGACCTGTTATGCCTATGTGGCGTTCCAAACCGCATATCTCAAAGCTCACTATCCTGCAGAGTACATGTCCTCCGTGCTGACGCACAACCTTTCCGATATAAAGCAAATCACACAATACATAGACGAGTGTAAGAAATTGCAGATAGCCGTCTTAGGCCCGAACATCAACGAATCGGATTTGGATTTCATGGTGAACAAGAAAGGTGAAATCCTGTTCGGGTTGGCTGCAATAAAAGGTGTGGGAGCCGCTGCGGCAGAAGAAATCATCAAGGAGCGTGAGACAAACGGTGCTTTCGCAAGTCCGTTCGATTTCATCAAAAGAGTAAATCTCAGAACCATCAATAGAAAGTGTATAGAATCCCTTATTAAAGCAGGGGCTTTCGATTGCTTTCAAAACATTCACAGAGCCCAGTATTTCCATTCGCCCGATGGTGCCGATGGTTCGAACTTTCTCGATAAGTTGATAAAGTTCGGCATAAAGACAAAAGAGAATGAAATGGCCTCACAAGCCTCATTATTCGATACGAATGACGAAACAGCCGTTGAAGACCCTGTTGTTCCGGACTGCGAACCGTGGACAAAGATGGAGAGTTTGGGCTTCGAGAAAGAGATGTTGGGATTTTATATTTCCGGACACCCATTGGACATGTACCGACTTGCCATAAAGAATTTCACGAACACAGAGGTGCAAGAGCTGAATGACTTATCGCTGCTTAAAGGCAACGAAGTATGCTTTGCAGGACTCATAACGTCGGCTGCGATAAAGACAACCAAGATAGGAAAACCGTACGGCGAGTTCGTCATCGAGGACGAAAGCGGTTCTTTCCGCATTCCTCTTTTCGGCAAAAGCTATGTTACATTCTCGAATTACTGCAAACAGGATTTGTATGTGCTTGTAAAGGCTGTCGTTCAGGAAAAACAATGGGCAAAAAGCGAACAAGAGACTAAAGAACTCGAAATCTCCATTCAGAAAATAGAACTCTTGGAAGATATATTGAAGAACTACGTCTCCGGGTTGACGATAAGTATCTTGGATAACAGCATTTCCGAATCCTTTGTCCATGATTTGGAAAAGTTATGCAAGGCTTCGAGCGGCAAAACCCCTATTTCGGTGCAGATCATCGACAGTGAGGATAGCAGCATCATGCTGAGCATGAAATGCAACAAGCACAAAGTCGATGTATCCGCTTTCTATAATTCTTTGAACAAGAGTTCTATTTCGCCGCATATTACATCGTACAGATTGGCAAAGCGAACTTTCTGATGGAAAGATACATTCCGTTGGATTTTGTGAGACAACATGCGTTGAAATCAGGCTTTCAAGCTTGTGGAGCCGCCAAAGCAGGGATTTTGAAGTCCGAACGATTGAACCTTTGGCTGAATAACGGTTATCATGCAGCCATGGAATATATGGAAAGGAACAAAGAGAAACGTATAGACATCAAACAACTTGTTCCATACGCCGAAACCATTTTCTCTTTCCTTATATCATACAATGGAAACCAAAATGAAGCAGCCCAAAGCGGTGTCGCAGCTTACGCTTTGGGCGAAGATTATCACAAAGTCTTGAAAGCCAAACTCTATAATTTGCTGCAAATAATTCAATCCGTCTATCCAGATTTTGAGGCAAGGGTATTCGTGGATTCGGCACCCCTTATGGAACGGCAATGGGCTGTAAAAGCAGGATTAGGTTGGATAGGGAAGAACGGTTGTTTGATAAACAGAACATTCGGAAGCCGAACCTTTATTGCCGAAATGGTTTGCAATTACACCAGCGACTACTGCGAAGAGCAGAAGAACAGATGCGGTACCTGCAAACGCTGCATTGAAAGTTGTCCAAACCATGCAATAAAACCGAACGGCATAATAGACAGCAACCGATGTATCTCATACCAAACCATAGAGAACAAAGCCGCTATTCCTGACGGCATTCGTTTGCAGGGATACGTATATGGTTGCGATATTTGCCTGAATGCCTGCATTTGGAATAAGAAAGCCGCCAAATATCGAGCCGAAGAATTTACCCCAAGTTCCGAGATGTTGAACCTCATAGACAAAATAAAAAACGGAAGTCTTGAAAAACAAGACTTCAACAAAGCCCGCAAGCATAGTCCGATAGAAAGAGTGAAGTTCGACAAACTTCTATCGAACATAAACGCCGCACAATCAGAAGTTGATTAAGTAAGGCATTCTTGCCTGTACGCCCTGCATCATGCAAACGTTTCTCAGTTCAAGGAAGAACGAATAAGGCTTGCCGAGTTGTTCGGTAAAGCTCTTCAACCTTGCTTCTCCCGAAAATGCTTCCATGATTTGAGTTGTCAAGTCCTTTGTTTTGGGATATGCAACTATGCCGTAAGAACCCTTTATCCCCGCTTCTTTCGCCGCCAGCTCGATAGCTTTCCTCAAACCGCCGAATTCATCGACCAAACCCAAGTCCTTGGCTTGCGAACCTGCCCAAACCCTGCCTCTTGCAATGGAATCGATGTATGCTTTATCCTTTTGACGACCTGTTGCAACCCTCGTGATGAAATTATCATAGAAATTCTCCACGTTTCTTTGCATCATCGACTTCACATCTTGCGAAACAGGCGAAGTAACAGTCAATGCAATGGAATTATCATGCGTCTTGACGGTATCGAACGTAATTCCGAGATTTTTCTTCAAACTGCGGGCAAAATTAGGCATTACTCCGAATACACCTATCGAACCTGTAATGGTTATGGGCGAAGCCACGATTTTCGTAGCGTTGGAACTCATCTCATAACCCGCCGAAGCAGCCACATCGCCCATTGAAACTATAACCGGCTTCTTCTTTTTTGCCTTGATGACCTCGTTGGTTATGAGTTCCGAAGCGACAGCGTCGCCTCCCGGAGAGTTGACTCTCAAAACTATTGCCTTAACACGTTTGTTCGCAGCAGCCTTTTGCAATGCCTTTACTATCGTTTCGCTGCCTATGGACAGTTCCGAACCCTTTCCTCTGTTCACATCACCGAACGCATACACCACAGCGATATTCTCCTTTTGGGGAAGGAATATATCCGGCATTGTTTTGCGATAGTCCGAGTACTTCACGAAACTTACTTTCGTCTTCTTGCCGAGTTTATACTTCGTTCTCACCTCTTCGCATATCAAGTCCTGCACATCCGAACGGAAACTCAATTTATCGACCAACGTGTTACGCAAAGCATCTTTCGGCAAACATACATCGAGCGAAGAAACCATCTTGTTAAGAACAGTTACGTCCAAATGCCTGCTCTTTGCCATGTTCTCTGCCGCATAATCCCATATCGCATTCAGGTAAACCTTAATCTGTTCCCTGTTTTCCTCCGACATTTTGTTCTTTATATACCTTTCGCCGGCACTCTTATAAGCATTGTTTCTCGGTCTTATCAAATCCACATCCACATCGAACTTATCCAAAAGGTCTTTGTAATACATCACCTCCGCACCGAGACCCGTCAAAGTCAACATTCCCTCAGGATTAAGCACGACCTCATCGGCGGCAGAAGCCAAATAATATGCCGATTGGGTGAACATATCGCTGTAAGCATAAACTTTCTTGCCCGAAGACTTGAAGTCGATCAAAGCCTGTCGCATTTCCTCCACCGTTGCCCAGCCATTGGTCTGTAAAATTGACAAATCCAACATCACAGCCTTTACCTTTGAATCCGTTTTGGCTTTGTTCAATACCTCCATAAACTCCGTCAAGCCCATGGAAGCCCCTATATCACCGCCAAAGACATCGCTCAACGAGGACAAATCGCTGACTTCCCTGTCATAAACCGCCTTGTCGAACTTGATAAGCAACACCGCATTCTCCTCTATCTTCGGAGGTGTGTTCGTCGAGGAAACCAAAGACGTGAAAATACCCGTTGCAATCGATATGAACAAAATACCTGCAATCACAAAGCCTGCAAACGAGGCAAGAGTAAACTTGAAAAACTGCTTCATTACAAAATCTTATTTTTTTCTTTCTCTATTGAAATCAAATCCTCCTCACCTATCTCCAAGCGTATATCCGTTCCTATCGAGTTAACCGAAATAAGAAATCTCGTCTTATTATCATTACGCAACACCGTGCCGACCAAGCCTTCAAAAGGTCCCTCCTTTATTCTTACCAAATCACCCTTACGTATTACCTGCGGCATTAGTTCGAATGCCATCTCTCTTTCGATTAGAATTTTTATCGATTCTATCTGGTGTTCCGGAACAGGTACTGCCTTTCCTCCGAACCAGATGAACTTCACCGCCCCGGGAACTTGCAGAACGTCCCATTGCTTATGTTCCTCTATCTTAACGAAGACGTATGATGTAAACAAAGGAACTTCGACCTGCTTTCTTCGGTCTGCCCATTTGTGAGTCTCTTTCCTCAATGGCAGATAGCATTCGAAATCTCTCTTTTGTAATTCCTTATGCACCACCTTCTCCTTTCTCGGTTGCACATAAAGGGCATACCAATGCCTCTCTCTCTGCTTTGTATCTTTTATGGGAAGCTCGCTCATTTCAATACTTTTGAAAAAACGAGGGAAGAAAAACATTCCTTCCCTCATTCGTCAACTTAAAACATGAACTAAAATATGCTGTCTATCAAAGAATCGTCAGCTATGTTAGGCATGGTTACCTTCAATTTCGGCTCTGCCTGCATTGCTCGCTTGATTGCGAACATGGCACCCTCGTTTCTTGCCCATGAGCGTCTGCTTATACCGTTGTTAACGTCCCAGAACAACATGCTTCTCAATCTTCTGTCGGCATCATCGCTTCCGTCTATTACCATACCGAAGCCACCGTTTATGACCTCTCCCCAACCGACGCCGCCGCCGTTGTGAATGGAAACCCATGTTGCACCTCTGAAACTGTCGCCTATGCAGTTTTGGACAGCCATGTCGGCAGTGAACGAACTGCCATCGTATATGTTGGACGTTTCTCTGAAAGGAGAATCCGTTCCGGATACATCGTGATGGTCTCTTCCCAAAACGATGGGAGCGGAAATCCTGCCATCTTTTATCGCCTTGTTGAAAGCAGCCGCAATCTTGGTTCTTCCCTCAGCATCGGCATACAATATACGAGCCTGAGAACCCACGACAAGATGGTTTGCCTTTGCACCCTTTATCCAAGTGATGTTATCGTGCATTTGTTGCTGGATTTCGGCAGGAGAGTTCTTTGCAATCTCTTCCAAAACCTCCATTGCGATATGGTCGGACACGTCCAAATCCTCCGCCTTGCCCGAAGTGCAGACCCAACGGAAAGGTCCGAAGCCGTAATCGAAGCACATAGGTCCCATTATATCTTGAACGTATGACGGATAACGGAATGTGCCGTCCTCTTTCATAATATCCGCACCGGCTCTCGACGACTCCAACAAGAACGCATTACCGTAGTCGAAGAAGTACATACCCTTTGCCGTCAACTTATTGATGGCAGCAACCTGTCTTCTCAAAGATTCTTCGACTTTTTGTTTGAACAATTCCGGTTGTTCTGCCATCATGACCTGCGATTCCTCGAAAGTCAAGCCCACAGGGTAGTAACCGCCTGCCCAAGGATTGTGAAGAGAAGTCTGGTCGGAGCCTAAATCGACATGAATGTCGTGTTCCACCATGTATTCCCACAAATCGACCACATTTCCCTGATAAGCGAAAGAAACGACCTCCTTATTCTCTCTTGCTTTCTTCACTCTCGCCATCAACTTATCCAAATCCGAGTAAACCTCATCCACCCAGCCTTGCGAATGGCGTTTGTTCGTTGCCGCAGGATTTATTTCCGCAGTGATGGACACGACACCGGCAATATTACCTGCCTTTGGTTGAGCACCGCTCATTCCGCCCAAACCGGCGGTTACGAACAATTTGCCGCCCAAACCGTCCTTGCTTATTTTTCTTCCTGCATTCAATACCGTTATTGTGGTACCGTGAACAATGCCTTGCGGACCTATGTACATGTAGCTGCCCGCCGTCATCTGTCCGTATTGGCTCACGCCCAAAGCATTGAACCTTTCCCAATCATCGGGTTTGGAATAATTCGGAATGACCATGCCATTGGTAACCACAACTCTCGGAGCGTCCTTATGCGAAGGGAACAAACCCATCGGATGACCCGAATACATCGCAAGCGTTTGCTCTTCCGTCATCTCCGAAAGGTATTTCATTGCCAAACGATATTGAGCCCAGTTTTGGAAAACCGCACCGTTACCGCCGTAAGTAATCAATTCATGAGGGTGTTGTGCAACAGCAGGATCAAGATTGTTTTGAATCATCAACATTATAGCCGCAGCCTGCTTGCATTTTGCAGGATACTCCTCGATGGGACGGGCATACATCTTGTAAGAAGGGCGGAAACGATACATATAAATACGACCGTATTTTTCCAACTCCTCTGCAAACTCTTTCGTCAACACAGGGTGGAATTTCTTGTCGAAATACCTCAAAGCGTTCTTCAAAGCCAACTTCTTTTGAGCCTTGGTCAAAATATCCTTACGCTTGGGAGCATGACTTATGCTTTTGTCATACTCTTGCAATTCAGGCAAATAGTCGGGAATACCCTCCACGACAGCTTCTCTAAATTCCATATCCATATAAAATATTACTGATTTAATCCATTCTTTGAACCTACAAAGATACGCAAATTTGCCGACCCTCTTACCGAAACGCCGAAAGAATTTAATGTAACGGCGTTTCAGAAAAATGAAACGGCGGAATAATTCTACGAAACGGCGATTTGTTTTTGCGGATTTGCCGACCGCCTGCCCGTTTGTTTCGATGGCACCATTTCCGGAAGTGTCTTCATTTGTTTTGTTACCGTGAAGCATTGCCTGTTCTTGAATTCGGTTTCAAAGTACTACCCGTTTGTTCGGATTTTATCGGGAAAAGGGAGAAAGCAAGCCCGAAATACCATTCCGATTAAGCCTTAATCATCTTTCGATTTATTGTTAAACGATAATCGAACAACAAATAAGCGAGTTGAAGCAGCAAATAATAATATTTTTTTTGAGGAAAGGAAAAATCGGAAACAGGTAAAATTGTAACATATTGGTAAACTGATAATTGATATTTCAAGCAAAAATCGTGCCAAAAAGAATTTGAGAATTGCGATTCAGCGAAATTCAAACTTTTTTCACAGAAAAATTTGTTCGTAGTATGATAATTTCGTATCTTTGAGCCGTCAAATAATTACTAACTAAAAATTCAATGAGATGAAAAAGTTATTATTCTTGTTGTTGGCGGCTGTATTATCGCTGACGCAGGGGGTGGCACAAAACGTGTTACCTGTCACGGTGGGAACGGGAACAAGTACCACGCAAGTACTTCCGTTTTGTCACAACTACGATTATTCGCATTCGCAGATGTTGTTTCTATCGGAAGAGATTGTAGAGGGTCAAATAGATTCGATAAGTTTCTATTATAGCTATTCTACTCCAAAAACAATCAACAATGCCAAGGTTTATCTTGGAAGTACTGACAGAACGAGAATGTCGAAAGGCAATTTCATGTCTGCGGACTCTTTGACTGTTGTTTATGAAGGCTCTATTACCTTTTCGCAAGGCTGGGTAACCATTCCTTTTACAACACCTTTTTCGTATAACGGCACGTACAATCTTGTACTTGCTTTTACGAACGGGCATGGGGCATATTCTGCTCACAGTGGAGCCACATTCAGACAGACTTCAACAGCCGATACCATGGCTGTGTTGAATTATGCCGACGGCACTCCCGTTACCGTAAATAATGCAGGTACGGTAGGAGCATATAACTTTGGATACAAGTACAGACCGAATGTGATTTTCCATACTGTTCCTCCTGCAGGATATTGCTATCCTCCGGAAAATTTGACGGTATCGAATATTACTGCAAACGGTGCAGAGATTTCTTGGGAAAGCGATGCTTCCTCCACTACTTTTGCGGTTGAATACAAACTTGCGACAGAGGAGGACTGGACGCTTGCAAGCAACAGCATAAGCGGCAATACCTATACATTGGGTGGACTGGAAACTTATACGACCTATAATGTGAAAGTTTATACTGTTTGTACGGAAAACAGTAGGGCGGTAAGCACTTCATTCACAACCACACCCGATGCTTCTTTGATGTTATCGATTCCATACGAACAAGACTTCGACAACATACCGGAGGAAGGCTTGGAAAAATGGTTCTTCCAAAATGGCGGAACAAACGCATGGCATTTGGGAACTGCTGCAAACAACACTCGTGATGAAAGTGGCGAACTTACGGAGAACGGAGGAGCGATGTACATCAGTAATGATAACGGTGTAAGCAACAATTACAGCGGAACATCGAGTTGTTATTATGCATATACTTTCGTAACTTTTGAAGAGGAATCGACTTACGGCTTGCAATTCGATTGGAGATGTATGGGCGAAACCTCCACTTGGGATTATGCAAGAGTGTATTTGTTGCCGATAGATGCAACTCTTTCTCCTACATCGATGCCTGCGGTTGCAAATGCTGTTACGGAGGTATTGAACGGATCTGCCTCATGGCAAACCGTAGGTAAGGAGATACCTCAGTCATACAGCGGTAATACATGGAAACTTGTCTTTGCTTGGAAAGATGACCAAAGCAACGAAAACCCTCCTGCCATTGCGATAGATAACCTCAACATACGTACTTTGACTTGCAAAAGTGTTGATTCTGTACTCGTAAGCGTTACAGATGATACAGGTTCCATCAATGCTTCATTTGATATTTACGATCAAAATACCGGAGCGGAATATTTGTTGGAGTATAGAGCGTCCGGAACCGAAGCATGGAGTTCGGTAACATCCGCAAGTCCTGTCGAAGTAACAGACTTGTTGAATTCCATGGTGTATGAATACAGAGTAACTGCTCTATGCGGAACTTCGGATAATTCCTTGGTATCCGATGTGGATATTTTCACCACACCTTGTATGAATATATCCGTTCTTCCTTATGAGCAATCATTCGATCAAAAATTTTATCCTGCCGACAGCGTCATAGGAAATAATACCGCACCTTATTGTTGGTACAATATAAATAGGGGATATGATTATTATTATTTCTATCGCTCGACTTCGTCTTCTATCATAAACGGAGCAGCGTCGTTGTATTATGCCGGAGCAGCTTATAGTAGTGCAACTCGTTCTTATAACTGGGTAATAAGTCCTGTGTTCGATTTGACGGGCAACGAACGTTTGACCTTCAAATTAAAAACAGCAAATACATCAAGTTCCTATCCTGATCTTGTGGTGAATGTTTATGCTTTGGATGTAAGCGAAACGGACATTTCCGCACCGACGGACACATCTCGCTTCACTCTTGTGCAAACAATCAATCATGATTGGACGACAACGGATTATTTGGAGTATGAAGTAGCACTCGGAGCATATAGTGCCGCGACACGCTTTGCCTTTGTGGTTAATGGAGTTTGCCGTTCTTTCTATTTGGACGATGTAAAGGTAAGTGAAATGCCTGCATGCCCTGATGTATATCAGGTATCGGCTTCTGCCATGTCAAGCACGAGTGCTGCGGTTTCTTTTGCCACTGCAAACGGTACGGAAGCCGGTTGGACGATAGCCTACGGCACAGTTGAAGAAGGAGAAACCTTCGACCCTGAAACGGCAACAACCGTAGCCGTGGCACAAACGGACGAAGTGCCTGTAACGATAAGCGGATTGACAGCGGGAGAAACATACTGGTTTGCGGTTAAACAAGCTTGCGAAGGCGGAGCATATTCGGTTCCTGTGTCTTGTTATATTCCTGTTACGAACGCTCTTCCATACGAACAGAACTTCGATGATGCAAGCACGGTAACGGAATGGAACTTCGTTAAGCGTTCCACAGGTTCTACTTCCGATTGGGTAGTGGGAACGGCTGTAAACAATACTACGGACGAAGAGGGTACTCCGACCGAAGGCGGAGCCATGTATATAAGTAAGGACAATGGCGTAAGCAACAAGTATGACCCTTCTTCATCGGCAAACATTTATGCTGTTACTGCGGTAGAATTGAGCGGTTCTCCTGCATATAATCTTTCTTTCGATTGGAAAGCCGGTGGAGAAAGTGGCTGTGATTTTATGAGAGCTTACCTTGTGCCTTTCGGAATTGAGATTCCGACATCATATAGTTCTTATAACACTGAATTGGATGACTATGCCATAATATCCGAAAGCAACCTTTCCGGCGGACAATGGGAGAGTGAGAATATGCTTTTGACGAGTGCCGATTATAACGGAGTATATCAGTTGATTTTCAGATGGGCTAACGACGGCAGTATGGTAACCGACAGTGCCGGAGCGGCAATAGACAATATCAGATTGGTGGCTCTCGATTGCGGACCGGTTACAAGCGTAACCGCAACGGCGGAAGCACCTGCCGTGGATGCGGAGAATGTTACCATAAATGTCGATGTAGATGATAACAACACGGATGTAACGTACGTATTGCAGTACAGAATATCCACTGCTACCGATTGGACGGAGGTAACCGACCTTACGGAAGCTGATTTCCCTTATGCCATAACTGCGGACTTCGGTACGGTATATCAGATAAGAGTAGCGGCTGTTTGTTCGGACGGTGAAAGAACCACATTCGTTTCAGCAACCAACGTAATAACGCCTTGTATACCTTTGACCGCTCCTTGGAGCGAAACATTCGAAACAACACCGTTTACGGCGGCAAACTGCTGGGTACAGAAGACCGGATTGCTACCTGCAAGCGGCAGCATACAAACTTCTGCCTTGACAAGCGGCTATGGTTGGCAGTACAATGACACTCGTATAATCGATGGCGAAACTTCGGGTAGGTTGAAACTTAATATTTATGGTCAAGACCGGTATGAATGGGTGATTACTCCTTCCGTTGATTTGGGAGACGGTTCCACAACATACCAGTTGGCATTCGATGTTGCGTTGACAACATGGAATACCGGCAATGCTCCTGCTGCAACAACGGGAGATGATAAGTTTGCGGTGTTGGTTTCCACCGATAACGGTGTAAGCTGGAGTGCTTCGAATGGAATAATATTCGCAGACGGCGATGCCGATACGCAACACAACTATTCCGATTTGACCAATTCCGCCACAAGAGTTATTTTCAAACTCGTGGATGCAGAGGACGCACCTTTGTCCGGAACAGTCAGGTTCGCATTCTATGGCGAGAGTACCGTAACCGGTGGCGACAATGATTGCTTTGTCGATAATATCGAACTAAGCGAGTGGAGCGATTGTCAGGCACCTTACAACGTAAGGGTGGATAACGTAACCGACAATTCCGCAGACCTAAGTTTCGCAGCGATTGACGCAACGGCTTCTTTCGAGTATTCATTGGTTGAGGGAGCAGATGCAGATGTTGCAACGGGAACACCTGTTGCCGTAACAGGCAGTTTGACCGAGGCACTATCCTCGCTTTCTCCTGCAACGACATATCGTATAGCAGTGAGAACCGTATGCAGCGGCGGTTCATATTCCGCATGGTCTGTTCCTGCAACATTCAAGACCTTGGCTACTCCGGAGACCATTCCTTACAGCACCGACTTCGAGGATAGCGAAGATAACGCAACTTGGAGTTTTGCTTCGAGCAGTTCCGTCAACGCTTGGGCAATAGGCACGGCAACCTTTGCAGGAGAAGATGCGACCGGAACATCGGCATACCTATCCAACGATAACGGTGTAAGCTATGCCGCAACAGTGGTAAGTTCCGGCATGAGAGCGGTCATGTTCAAAGATTTCGATTTCGGAGAAGATGAAAATGCCGTTTACAATCTCGACCTCGATTATAAAGTCGTAGGTAGAACAAGCGGAAGCAGTGTATATTGCGGTTTGTTGGTATATGTTTTGGATCCGCAGCCTATTTCCACGAGTGCCTTCCCTGCAGTAGATGAAGAAGCTCTTTTGTATGGCGAAAGCGATTGGACACATGAGAGAATCGAACTCAGAGGTTACACAGGAGTGAAACGTTTGGCATTCATGACATGGGGCTATACCACAGCGAGCGAGACGGTCGTTCCTGCCGCGGTAGATAACGTATCTTTGCAAGTTGCAACATGCGTTTCTCCGCAGGAGGTAACGGTTTCGAATGAGATTACAAGTTCCGTTGATGTTTCATGGACGGGAACATCTGCTTCGTACATAATATCCTATCGTGCATTGACCGACACGGAATTGACCGATGTGCCTGTGACATCTTCACCGTTCACTTTGACAGGTCTTGATCCTGCAACCCAATATATATTGGCAGTGAAAGGAGTTTGCGGTGAAGAAACATCAGTGTATTCCGACGCTGTACTATTCAGCACAACCTGTTTCGATGGAGCGATAGACGAGTTCCCATACGAAGAAGGCTTTGAAAACGGAATAGACTGCTGGACATCATTAAGCTCTAATAATACTCCTTGGACTGTTGCAAGTACGGGAAATTACCCTTCTTGTTCTCCTCATGGAGGTTCTCAAATGATAGAATTCTTATCCAATTATTACAGTTATCAAGATGAATGGGGGGCTATTATCTCTAATGCTATGGACTTTACACAAGATATGGAAGTATCATTCTGGATTTACCATAACTCAGAATATAATACCAGTCTTGACAGTGTATTGGTTTATGTGAATGATGCGGCAACTCTTGAACAAGCAACTTTGGTCGGAGGAGTAGGACGTTACAATACGACATCAGGTTGGACGCAATACACTTTCCCATTGCCTACCGGTTTGACCGGAATACATCATATCATACTCAAAGGTGTATCACATTATGGACGTAATATCTATGTCGATGACTTGAAAGTGGATTATGCAGGTGATGCTCCTGCCCCTTGCGATGCACCGACCGCCCTTACAGCAAGCAACATCACCGAGACATCGGCAGAAGTAACTTGGAACGGCACGGCAAGCAGCTATGAAGTACGCTTGGCAGGCGGCACGGC
>UQXW01000039.1 GCA_900545215.1 uncultured Bacteroidota bacterium | reverse complement strand
GTTTCAGGAATAATCAAATCGCAAACGTTATCGGCAAAGATAAATCTGTGATTAGTCGTGAATTAAAGCGGAACTGCGATAAGCGTAGCGGACAATACAGAGCCGAGCAAATATGAACGAAGAATGAAAGAGAAGCCTAAGTCCATCAAGTTCACAAAAGAGATATGCCTACTTGTAGAGACAATGTTGAAAGAGATTACAGTCCCGAACAGATAACAGGGCGTTGTAAATTGAAAGGGATAAAGTGTGTCAGTTGTGAAAGGATTTACCAATACATTTGGAAAGATAAGAAGCGAGGTGGTAAACTATACAGACATCTCAGACATAAAGGGAGACGGTATAGGAAACGAGGAGCAGCCAAAGATAAACGTGGTATCATTAAAGACAGAACAGGCATAGAGGAACGACCGACCATAGTGGACGTAAAGACACGTTTCGGAGACCTTAAATTCGATACAGTAATAGGCAAGAAGCATAAAAAAGCTACCATAAATGACAGAGCAACCAATATGTGTTGGTTAACCTTACTTGAAGGAAAGGAAGCAAAGACATTGACAAGAGCAGTGATAGAGCAATTGAAACCAATCCGCACATTGCTACACACCGCCACAACAGACAATGGAAAAGAGTTTGCCGGACATAAGGACATTGCCACTGCACTCGGTATAGATGTTTACTTTGCACATCCATATCATTCGAGAGGAAGGGGAGCCAATGAAAATATGAACGGACTTATACGACAATATCTGCCGAAGGGTTCATCGTTTGAGGATTTGACCGATGAAGACATTTCTTTCATTCAGAACAGATTGAACAATAGACCAAGAAAAAAGCTCGGCTTTCTAGCTCCTCTTGAATATTTTTTTGCTAATTTTGAGACCATAACGAGTGGTCT
The DNA here is from genome assembly GCA_900545215.1 of uncultured Bacteroidota bacterium. Taxonomy (GTDB): domain Bacteria; phylum Bacteroidota; class Bacteroidia; order Bacteroidales; family P3; genus Onthomorpha. The sequence continues at coordinate 19,079 of UQXW01000039.1, read as the reverse complement.
AACCGATAAGTTGCATTTGTGAGTGGAATTCAGCTTCCTGCCGTGGAACTACACAAAAAAAATAAAAAAGCACCGGCTTCTGACTTGAAAACCGGTGCATGCAATGCTTATCGTTTAATCTTCTATTTTTCTTTTTCCACAGCAGGCTTGGCTATGGATTCTCTCATCTCGGTATCGGCTTTGATGTTCTGCATTTTGTAGTAATCCATTATGCCGAGGTTTCCTTTGCGGAATGCTTCCGACATAGCCATCGGCACTTCGGCTTCTGCCTCAATGACCTTTGCTCTCATCTCCTGTGCCTTCGCTTTCATTTCCTGCTCCACGGCAATAGCCATTGCTCTACGCTCCTCCGCCTTTGCCTGTGCAATGTTCTTGTCGGCATTTGCCTGATCGATTTGCAACTGAGCTCCGATGTTCTTTCCCACGTCTATGTCTGCTATATCTATGGAAAGTATCTCGAATGCCGTTCCCGTATCCAAGCCTTTCGAAAGAACGAGCTTCGATATGGAATCAGGATTTTCCAAAACCTCCGCATGCGTCCGTGCAGAACCGATTGCGGTAACTATACCCTCACCCACACGGGCAAGAATGGTCTCTTCACCTGCTCCTCCTACGAGTTGCCTGATATTCGCCCTTACCGTAACTCTGGCTTTTACTATCAACTGAATACCATTGCTTGCAACGGCTGCAACGGAAGGCGTATCCAACACCTTGGGATTAACAGACATTTGCACTGCATCCAATACATCTCTACCGGCCAAGTCGATGGCTGTGGCTGTATTGAAATCCAAAGCTATGTTCGCCTTATCCGCAGAGATAAGAGCATTAACGACGCTGCGAACATGACCTCCTGCCAAATAGTGAGCCTCCAACAGGTCGCTGCTTAAATTCAAGCCTGCTTTCTTAGAGTTAATCATTGCATTGACAATGATTGCAGGCGGCACTTTACGCCAACGCATAAAGATAAGTTGAACGAGAGATATTCTGACCCCGTTCAAAACGCATTGAAACCACAGATTTATAGGTACCAAATAGAAGAATACCAACAGCAGTATGAATGCCAATACGATTATAAAAATAATTCCGCTCATGATGATTTGATTATTTGGTTATTACTCTTGTTTATTTCTGTTCCTCTCTTACTCTTATCCTGTTCCCGTCTATTGCCTCCACAATAAGAGGCGTATTCGGTTCGACGTATGAAGTAGATGTATAAACCTCCAACCTTTGTCCGTTTATCTCAGCCATTCCCATAGGTGCCAAACGGGTTATCGACATACCCTTATCACCAACATGAATTTTCGTTTCGATGGTATTGACCTTGGAATCAATCTCCTTGTTCAGCGAAAAACGTTTCCATGTTTTTGTTCTGAGGGAATATACCAATAATACAATGCAAATGGCAAGCGAAACGACAATGGAAACTACACCATACACCGCACCATATTGCATAAACACCTCATAAATACCATAAATCAACAAACCCACGCCGCACAAGCCCGCAATGGTTGTGCCGGGTATTGCAACCAATTCCAAAACCAACAAAGCAATTCCGCCCGTCAACAAAAGTAAAATCAAAAACACGTCCATAGAATTATCGTTTTTCAGGTTTATTCTTTCTTTTTACCGAACCTCCGCACTAAGTTCCCTTTTCAAAAGTTCGGAACACATCTGTTTCAACTCGTCATAGCTTCCGTGCTTAACGGCACACAAACCCTTATAATGGATTACGTTCGTGCAATTAACGGCTTGTTGCCTGTTCAGTCTGCATATATGTTGCAAACAATCTATGACGTAATCGAAAGTATGGAAATCGTCATTGAAAACAATCAATTCGTTTCCACCCTCTTGTTCGCAAAGCAATGATAAGCTGCCTTGCGTTTCCGTTGAAACATCATGCCTCTCCATATCATTCTACATTCTTTCCGGAACCTCTATTCCCAACAAATGCATAGCCGTCTTTATCGTCGAACCGACGAAATAAGTAAGACACAGACGCATTTGTCTCGTATCCGCATTCTCTTCTCTCAAAATCGGAGTGTCTTGGTAGAAAGCATTGAAACTCTTCGCCAAATCAAAAACAAAATTAGCAATCAATGCCGGCGAGTAAGTGCTGCCTGCCTGTCTGACAACGGCAGGAAATGAATACAAAACATTCAAAATTTCCTTTTCCTTGGCGTTGAAAGCAAAATCTCTGCCGAGTTGCAAGGATTTTATGCTCACAGCCTCCTTCTCCTCTGCTTTACGAATAATGGAACAAATCCTTGCATGAGTATATTGAATGAAAGGACCTGTGTTTCCGTTGAAATCGATGGACTCTTCGGGATTGAACAACATGTTTTTCTTCGGATCGACTTTAAGAATAAAGTACTTCAACGCACCCAATGCCAACTGCGAATAAAGTCTGTCGGCCTGCTCCTGCGTAAAACCATCGGTCTTTCCATGCTCTTCAGTTTGCACCTTTGCCGTTTCCACCATTTGTTCAATCAAATCGTCCGCATCGACCACCGTCCCCTCTCTCGATTTCATCTTTCCGTTAGGTAATTCCACCATTCCGTACGAAAGATGGTACAAATCCTTTGCCCACGTCATTCCAAGCTTCTCCAAAACGAGCTTCAACACGGCGAAATGATAGTTCTGCTCATTTCCGACAACGTAAATCAGCCTTTCAGAACCGAAGTCCTCATGTCGCAAACAAGCCGTTCCCAAATCCTGAGTCATATATACCGAAGTGCCGTCCTTCCTCAACAACAACTTCTCGTCCAAACCGTCTTTCGTCAAATCAATCCACACGGAGCCGTCCTCCCTACGATAGAACACACCTTTTTCCAAACCTTTGTTGACAAGGTCTTTGCCCAAAAGATACGTCTCCGACTCATAGTAAACCTTATCGAAGTCTATTCCCAGCTTGGCATACGTTTCTTCAAAACCCTCGTAAACCCATCCGTTCATCTGCCTCCATAAAGCCAAAACCTCTTCGTCCTTTTCTTCCCACTTCTTCAACATGTTCTGAGCCTCCAACAATATCGGAGCATTTTTCTCAGCCTCTTCCTTTGGCATTCCCTTGGCAACCAAGTCGGCAATCTCCTGCTTGTACGCCTTATCGAACGCAACGTAATACTTTCCGACCAAATGGTCGCCTTTCATGCCGCTGCTTCGAGGAGTTTCTCCGCCCGAAAACTTTTTCCAAGCGAGCATGGACTTACATATATGTATGCCCCTATCGTTTACGAGGTTCACTTTCTTGACTGCATAGCCGTTCGCTTTCAATATCTCAGCAACAGACCAACCCAAAAGATTGTTTCTGATGTGTCCCAAGTGCAAAGGCTTGTTCGTATTAGGGGAAGAATATTCTATGACGACAGGCTTATCGCCTCTGACAGCCATGTAACCGAAAGTCTCATTCCTGAAATTTCGTCCGAGAAAGTCTTTCCAATAATTTTCGCTTACAACGAAATTCAAAAATCCCTTTATCACATTGTAACTCTCCACCCATTCGCAAGCGGAAACGACAAAATCACCTATCTTGTTCGCAAGTTCCACAGGATTCTTGCAACCGCACTTCTGCATGTAAGGAAAAACAACAAGGGTGAAATCTCCCGTAAATTCTTTCTTGGTAGCCGTAAGAGCAATGGTTTCAGGAGCAACAGCAACACCGAATTCCTTGTTCAAGGCTTCCGAAACCGATTTCTGTATCAGTATATCTATCATTTCAAAAACAATTAGTCTTCAACGTCGGTACAATCGACCGATTTGCAAAGGTAATAAAATTCTTATGACTTTCCTATGCAGAAACATAAAAAAAGCGTTGCCCCTAAGAAAGGAGCAACGCCCGATATTGCAATGAGACTACCGTCGATTATTTTACAATCAACTTTTTCGTCATCATCTTGTTACCGCAGAATATTCTTACGAAGTAAGTTCCGTTATCCAAATCGGAAACATTTATCGTAGTATTCTCTGAACCGATTGTGGCATTCTCATATACCTTTTGTCCCAAAACGTTCATCATCTCTATTCTGTCTATTGCAGAAGGAGCAGAAATGCTTACAACGTTCTTTGCAGGATTAGGATAAACGCTTATGGAAGCCATATCGACATCGACCAAAGAAGCCATAACGCCCTCGGAAGTAAATCTTACAGCAACAGGAGTACCTTGTTCGTTGTTACCGTTGTAAGGAACTACGAATATACCATATTCTTCACCTTCTTCAAGCGGGTCATCATCGATGTTTATATTTTCAAAGAACTGACGTTGAGCGTTACCGTCAACCACTTCAAATATTTCTTCATCTCCATATCCGTTTATTCCTGCGAAATAAGCATAGTAATAGTAAGCAGTTTGGTCGTTCATGGTCGTGCTTATCGTAGCGGCACCGTCAACGACTTCAACGTTGACAGCAACCTCTGCCAATCCGGAACCGCCAAGAGATTGTGTGGTGAAAGTTGTAGGAGCTATCGAACTTGCCGTACCGTCCAAGTTATAACCTATGGCATATACCTTGTAAGTCGTTCCCATAGTCAATCCGTTTAAGGGACCCGACAATTCAAAATATTCTTTGGCATTTTCGTTTTCCAAGTAAGCCTGAACGTCGGCATCGGTCGTCATTCCACCGGCTTGCAACTGAGCGTCCGTTGCTATCAAATAATAGTAGTATGCGACTTCACTGTTAGGAGTGATTGTCAAATCGGCAGAAGCCGCTGTAATGTTGTTAACAGTAACAGTCATTACAGGAGTACCGGTACCGCCTATTACCGTTGTGGATACAGGGTACATTTCAAGGTTGGAATATTGTCCATCCAAGTTTGCAGCCAAAGTGTAAACATTATATATAGTACCCGGTGCCAATTTAGTAATATTTCCGGCAAGAGTATCGTATACTTTTTCATCGTTTTGAAGCATGTATGACATAACAGAATCTGCCGTCCAAGACATGGAAGCTACGGTTGCAGAGTCTATGATTGCATAATAATAATGAGCAACCTCGCTGTTCGGAGCGAAAGAAACGTAGAACGAAGTTGCTGTTACGCTGTCGGCAGGCATTTCAACCGTTACGGCAGGCGTTCCGTGTCCACCTATGGTTTGAGTAGCGAATGAATAAGTTTGAAGACCGTCCGTTACACTGTCGATATTGTACGCCAAAGTGTAAACAGTGTAGTTTTCATTAGGGCTTACCGTCAATTTTCCGGCACGTTCAAAGTAATTCTTTGGTGCTTGTGTCGTGAAGTAATTCATTACGGAGTCATTGTTCCAGTTGTCGGCAGCAAAGTCTGAATCTTCATATATCAAGTAATAGTAATAAGAGGTCGAGGCATTAGGTGTCATAGTCAAGTAAACAGAAGTCGTTGTAATGCTGTCAGCGGGAACATTAACCGTTACGGCTGCATTTCCATGGTCTCCGATTGCAGGTGCAGTGAAAGGCACCGTGAACATCTGTGCAGTTTGATTTGCGTCAAATGCAACAACGTAAATATTGTATGGCTCTCCCGGAGAAACCCAGCTTGCATCCATAGTTACGGTTTGAGTACCTGTTGCAGGAGTTTCCGCATTGTCTGCAAGTGCTGCAACAGCATCTGTTTCCGTCATTCCAAACATTTGGAGCAACTGCACATACTGTGCAAACTCCTGATTATTCGGATCGGCTGCCATGTAAACATAAGAAGCCACATCCGAGTTAGGAGTGATGGTTGCTGTTACCTCGATGTTAGCGAAATCTACCGCAACATCGGTAACTTGTACGCTCATTGCCTTGGCTTGGTTCAAGGTCAATTTCTTGATGTTGTCTTTGTCGATGCTTTTCTTTGCGACGTTCAAAGTTCTCACTCTTTCCGTCTTCTTAGCATCTTGCTTATCGCCGTTCAAACGATAAGTCTTCTGTGCCATTGCTCCGAATGTCATTACAAGAGCAAGAGCCAATGTCAATACTTTCTTCATATACTTATGATTTAAATTTGTTTTTCTTCAAACCCTTTTTCTATTTGGAAAAACAGAATCGTTTCACCATGGGGAAACGACTCCGATATGTTTTTCATTGCTTTCCGAACGGAAATTATTCAACGACCAATTTCTTTGTTGCCACTCCGCTTTCAGTGTACATCTTCACGATGTAGTTACCTGCTGCAAAGTCGGAAGTATTCACCTTTATGGAGTTTGCGTTAACGTCGCTTGCAAACACAAGTTGTCCCAAAACGTTTACTATCTCGACCTTGTTAATCGACAAAGAAGAAGCCAACATCACTTCGCTCTTTGCAGGATTAGGATAAACATAAGACAAAGAGTTCAACTCAACGTCAGACAAACCTGCTGCACCTTCAACAATAGGGAAGATAAACAAATCGCAATCTTGTCGATATCCTGACATCATAGTTACCCAACCATAATTGCCTGCTTGGTCAACAATGCTGTAAGAATAAGAATTTTCTCCTGAACCACAACCAAAAGGTGTAGATGCAACAGCCAAAAGATTAAATGGATCATTTTCTGATTGAACATTAAGCTCGCCTGTTTCAACAACACAAGCTACGCTGCTCGCTGTTACAGGAGATGAGAATGTTATAGTAGTAAAATCTTCTACCAAATCAGTTGCCTCTACGCTACCCTCAGCCAATACCGAAGAAAAATCTGCAGACATCAACTGTATAGGTATATTTTGTTCAATCGGTGTTTCTACCATATTAGCAATAATAGTTGCAATACCAAAGATTTGTACATTTTGTCCGAAGTTGTAAACCTCTGCATATTTTGTATCGCCATAAAGGTTTTGACCTGTACACATTCCTGCAAATTGACCTTGGTATGATGCTTGAACGAAATTGATACTGTCTATCGTTGCACAAGATTCATCAAATTGAGTGTAAATGTCCGTTGATTTAGGTGCTTGAACATTGATTTTCTTAGAAGCCAAAGAAATTTCAGCATCGCTTTTCTTTTGAGCCATTACGCCCATCGATAGTCCTATCGCAAGGACTGAAAGAATAATTCTTTTCATTTCTGTTGAATTGTTATTGTTAATCACTATTTTCGGCTGCAAATGTACGTCTTTTCCTCCATATAGCCAAAACTCTGCATACTTTTTTGTCGATTTTTTCGTACTTACATTCATTTTCAAGTCTTTTCGATATGCAGAATTTTGTCCTGCTGTTTTCTATTTCCCGAATGATGACATATTTCCAATCATTTGTTTTCCTTATCGTTCGACAACTTCTCGACAAAACGCCGTTCCGCTGCAACGAATCTGCGTTCGACGAAATTCTTCAGGCGTGTCAATCACAGCAAAGCGGCGTTTTGTTTCCGTTTTTGCAAAAGGCTGTTTACCCAATCCGTACAAGTGAAAGTTTTCAAGCCATCTCCATGGATTGAAAACGTGTTTCCATGAGCTGTTACGATACTTACGTTCAGAGATTGTTTATAAGGCTCTTCACAATACGACTCATCTTGTCGCCTGCCTTGGCAACGCCTTCCAAAACCTCGTCATGAGTGCATTCTTTCACCTCATCGGGTCTGAAAACATTGCCTATCACACTCATGCCAAGCACTTTTATTCCGGAATGAGCGGCAACGATTACCTCCGGAACGGTACTCATGCCCACGGTGTCGCCTCCTATGGTTCTGAAAAAACCATATTCGGCAGGGGTTTCATAGCTTGGACCGGTCGTTCCCACATAAACTCCTTCCTGCAAAGGAATACCGTTTTGTGAAGCGGCGATTTTGGCATATTCTCTCATTGTTTTGTCGTAAGCGTTGTCCATCGAGGGGAAACGAGTTCCGAATCTCGAATCATTAGGTCCGATAAGCGGGTTGGGCATAAAGTTTATATGGTCTTTTATCAGCATTATGTCGCCCACATTGTACGTCGGGTTTACCGCTCCCGAAGCATTGGTTACCACAAGCAGCTCTATGCCCAAGGCTTTCATCACTCTGATTGGGAAGGTTATCTGTTGCATGGTAAATCCCTCATAGTAATGAAAGCGTCCCTGCATACACATTATTTCTTTACCACCCATGGTGCCGAAAAGCAGCTCTTCCTTATGTCCTTTCACCGTGGAGACAGGGAAATTCGGTATGTCCTTATATGCCATTCGGCTTTCCAGTTCCATTCCTTCGGCGAAGTCTCCCAATCCGCTGCCCAATATGACTGCCGTTTTAGGCTTTATTGTCGTGCGTTCTTTGAGGTATTGTGCCGTTTGTTCGATTGTTTGATACATATACATTGATTTATTATTGTTTTCAGCGATTCGCAAGTTCGAGGATAAGGCATTGCCTCCACATCTATGGGAAGCACATAAACATCTGCGGGAAACGAGCCTATTCTCCCTGCGTCTTTTTCCGTTGTCAGCAAAATGCTGTCCGCTTTTCCGAGCTTTCGGAACCGGTGCAAGATGTGAAGACGGTCTCTTTGCGAGAAGTCATGGTGGTCGTTGTAGGATATTGTGCCGAGCAGAAGGGTTTTGCTTTTCAGATAGCTTACGATATGGGAATTATTCGATATTCCGGTAAACAGAACCACACTGTGTTCGGACAGCTCGACCGTTCGGTTCATATCGTTTATATGATATGGCAGTCTGTAACGTATTTCGGAAAAGAAAACTCTTTGATTCGGCAGAGGTTTCAACCTATCTACAAAATTTTTTCTGTCCGCCTCTTCAAGAGGAGGACATTTGGTTACGACTATGCAGTCTGCCCGTTCGTAGCCTCTGCGATATTCCCTGAGCAGGCCGAATGGCAATACCCTGTCTTTGAAAAAAGGGCGATTGTACTCGGTCAACAATATATCGAAATCCCGAGCCGTGTATCTGTGTTGGTAAGCATCATCGAGCAGAACGAGGTTTATGTCAGGGTATTCTCTCTCTATGATTTCAACAGCCCTGTTCCGATTTTCGCAAACGGCGAAAAGAACATCGGGAAACTTCTTAGCCATCTGCAAAGGTTCGTCGCCGAAGTCCTCTGCCCTACCATGCGGCTCGACAAGCCTGTAGCCCTTCGTCTTTCTGCCGTATCCGCGTGAGATGACGGCTATATTATATGACGAAGAGAGCAATCGGAGCAAGTATTCGACAAAGGGGGTTTTTCCAGTGCCGCCCGCTTTCAGGTTTCCGACGCTTATCACCGGTATGTCATGAGAAGTGGTTTTCAAAATACCCTTATCGAACAATCTGTTGCGAATATGGTTTATCAGTCCGTACATCATGTTAATTGTTACAGTTGCTCACCCAAAGATATAAGCCGTCGAAATAAGAACAATAGGTAAAGAGCGACCTCCTTGCAAGACTTCCCTGAATGGGCGAGCCGTCGTATGAAATATATTGCGAATTGCACTTGGGGCAATACAGTATGACGTTATTGGTGGTATCGACTTCCAATCTGCCGTGGCAATCCTTGGCTACGCAAGTGCGTTCGAATGCTATGAACTCGTCCCAACTGTTACGGAAAATGACAACGCCTCTCGCTCCTCCCTCGAAGTATTCCCAGCCTCTGTTTCCATAATTGAGATTATAGTATTCCGCACTGTCGGGGTCTATATAAAAATTCACGTATGCATAATCGGGGTAATCCTCTTCGCATGACGTGAATGATATAATGCTCGAAAAAAACAGTATCGGAATAATTCTTTTCATTCTCTCTTGTCGATAAGCGATTCATGCAGCGAAACGCCGCATAAATCGCATAAGGCATTTATCGGAGAACGCTATTGAACGCTGTATATTGTGGTAAGGCAAACGTCTCCGACCATTTTCAAAGTTCGTTTGTCGATATAGTCCATATTATCCTTTACCGTATGCCAATAAGGGAAGAAACTGCTTGCCGGGTCGTTCTGTACAATATCTATCATCGGTATTTTGGCATAGATATTGACCCATATATGGTCGTCCATTATCGGATAGGTTTTCTCGCTGACGAAGACATCGGAATAGCCTTTGCTTGCGGCAATGTCCCACACCTTGTTCATTATCGAAGAGGCATATTCCATGGATTGTGCTTCCTTCGTGAAACGCGGATTGCTGTATCCGACCATATCCAATAGAATTCCATAGTTGGCTTTGTAGAAAGGAATATGGAGATTTTGCGACCAATATTGAGAACCGAGGCACCAATCCGTTTGATCTTCTATATCCGCATCGACAGCCCACTGCGGCGAACCTTGGTCTTCCAAATCGAAGAATATTATATCGATGCCTTGCGATGTCGGCTTTTGCTTCAACACTCTTGCAATCTCCATCAATACTCCCACACCGCTGGCTCCGTCGTTCGCTCCGAGTATAGGAGTTTTGCGATTGGCAGGTTCGGGGTCTTGATCTGCCCAAAGACGGCTGTCCCAATGGGCTCCGAGAAGCACCCTGTCCGTTGCGTCGAGGTTAAAGGAAGCAATGATGTTGCGTCCCTCGACTTCCGTCTTGTCCCATAGGCGGGAAGAAAATTCCTGCACATAGACTGTGTCGGCATAGCGGCTCATGAACTCTATGATGTAATCTCCGCAGGCTCTGGCAGCCTTTCCGTTCGGTATTCTCGGGCCGAAGTTGCATTGTGTCTCGACATAGTGGTAAGCACTGTCGGCATTGAAATCCGGTATCTCTATCTTGGTATAATCGATTGTCTCCGTCGGTGCTGCGGTTTGCTTTTTGCATGAAACGAATGCTAACATGGCAAGTAGCAATAAGCCGCATACATATATTTTATGGTTCGTTCTCATCGTCGATATGTTTTTTCGGGTTACTCCATCGTCCAACTTGCACCGTCTTTGCCGTCTTTGATTACAATTCCCGCCTTTGCCAGCTCGTCTCTTATCATATCGCTTTTAGCCCAATCCTTGTTCGCTCTTGCCTCTTTGCGAAGCGACAGAATGACTTGCATCAGCGAATCGACGATGTGCATGGAATTATCCGCCTGTTCGTTTTTCATTCCGAGTATATCGTTGAAAACGATTGCGAAGTTTTCTTTCAATGCTTGCTTATCGGCTTCGGTTATGGTCTCTTTCTTATCGGCAACAAGGTTTATGAGACGTGTTATCTCAAAGAGGTGGGCTATAACCATCGGGGTGTTGAAATCGTCGCACATTGCTTCGACGCATTTATCGAATAAAGCGGGAAAATCCACGCTCGACTTATCCGATGTCGGTAAAGCATCGATGTTTTTCTGTGCTTCGAACAATTTCTTCATTCCTTTCTCGGCTGCGGATAGTGCTTCGTTGGAGAAATCCAATGTGGAACGGTAATGTGCCTGCAAAACGAAGAAACGTATCGTCATAGGGCTGTAAGCCTTATCCAACTTGGGGTGTTTGCCTTCGAAGAACTCGTTCAAGGTGATGAAATTGCCCAAACTCTTGCCCATCTTTTGTCCTCCTATGGTTATCATATTGTTATGCAACCAATATTTGGCAGGTTCGCAACCGAAAGCACAGACGGATTGGGCTATTTCGCTCTCATGGTGCGGGAATAAGAGATCCAAGCCCCCTCCATGAATGTCGAATCGTTCTCCAAGGTACTTTCTGCTCATTGCCGTACACTCCAAATGCCAGCCGGGGAATCCTACGCTCCACGGAGACGCCCATCGCATGATATGTTCCGGAGATGCTTTCTTCCAGAGTGCGAAATCGGCAGGATTGCGTTTCTCGCTCTGTCCGTCCAATTCGCGAGTGTTTGCAATCATCTCGTCGATGACGCGATTGGAAAGTATTCCGTAGTTATGGGTATCGTTATTGTATTTGTTGACATCGAAATATACGCTGCCGTTGCTTTCGTAAGCATAACCCTTTTCCAATAGTATCTTGACGATGTCTATTTGCTCCATGATATGCCCCGTAGCCGTCGGCTGGATACTGGGACGAAGCACGTTCATTGCGTCCATTGCATCGAGGTATCGCTTGGTGTAATATTGTGCGACCTCCATAGGTTCGAGCTGTTCCAGCCTTGCTTTCTTGGCAATCTTGTCTTCGCCTGCATCGCTGTCGTTTTCCAAGTGTCCTACGTCCGTTATATTTCTCACATACCTCACTTTATAGCCCAAGAATTGCAAGAAACGAAAAACGGTATCGAATGTCAATGCCGCCCTTGCATGACCCAAGTGAGCGTCTCCGTAAACCGTAGGTCCGCAAACATACATGCCCACAAAGGGTGGGTTGAGCGGTTCGAATTCTTCTTTCTTTCGCGACAAGGTGTTGTAAACAACCAATTTTCCTTTATTCATAATTACTATTCTACTTATCTGTTACTATCTTTATTCTTCTGACCATCACGCCGACACAAAGGCTTGCTATCGCCATAACGAGCAAAAAGACGCTCATTATATCGAATGCTCTCAATTCGACGGGAAAACTATCCACCACGAAGCCCGTCGTGCCTATTTTTATCAATCCGAATTGCTGTTGAATGAAGCAAAACAAACTTCCTATCGACAATCCGGCAATGCAACCGCAGGCACTCAGCACCATGCCTACTATAAAAAAAATTTTTCTGATGTTTTCCGTGCTTGTCCCCATGGAAGAGAGTATTCTTATATCGTTCCGCTTCACCATTGCGAACAATGAAACCGACCCCATGACATTGAAACTCGCTATGAAGACGATGAAACCGAGTATAAGATAGACTGCAAGCCTCTCTGCCTTGACCACCTTATAGTATAAGGGGTCTTGCTCGAAGCGGTTCTTCACCACAAGGTCTCGGTTTACCGATTTCTCGATTTCTTTCTTCACTTTATCGGTTTTCTTTCTGCCATCGGTGGTTATATTCAGGCTCGTTACCTCATCATTTCCGTATTCCAGCAAATCCTGTGCGAATTTCAAAGGTACGAAAACCGCCTTTCTGTCCATATCTCCATCTGTCATGAAACTGCCGGCGTATTCCGCCACCTGCATATTAAGATTTTCCTCCGGAATAAAGGACGAACCCATATTGCTTTTAGGACTGCAAAATTTCAAAAAGGGTCTCATCTTCTCCGCTCCCCTACCCAATCCTGTTTCAATGGTGAGAGCATAACCGAGAACAGCTTTCGGCTCTTCCGCCGTACCCAAGTCGAAATCTCCTATCTGCATTGCGGTATCCATTCCACTCGAACGAGGGTAATTTTTCTCCACTCCCCACAACTCCACTATCGTCTGCCTTTCACCGCAGTTCATGAGAACGGATTCTTTTACCACTTTTTCGCAATGCTTCACTCCTTCGATTGCACGAAGCCTGCTCAAATCCGTTTCATTCGTCGAAAATGTTTTTCCTTTTCTGCTTTCAATGCTTATATCAGGGTAAGAGAACGAAAGCATCTTGTCCGCAACGCCTGTGAAACCGTTGAATACGCTCAGCACCACAAGCAAAGCCATGGACGAAACCGAAATTCCGATGAGCGAAATCAAGGAAATGATATGAACAATCCCCACATCTTTCTTTGAAAAGAAGTATCGCCACGCCACAAAGAAAGAAAATTTCATCAGCTCGCCGATTTACTCCCTGAGCAAACGCTCTATATTCTCGCTGTAATCCAAACTATCGTCCACAAAGAAACTCAAATCCGGAATAATTCTCAACTGATGTCTTTCCAATGCCGCCAACTTCATTCTGAGCAATGTCTTATTCTTCTCGATCAAAGCGAATACTTCTTCCGACTTCACTCCGCCTATTGCGAAAATGCTTACATAGACTTTCGCTATCGACAAATCCGCCGATACTCTTACTCTCGTCGGAGTAATCATCGCTCCGCAAAACAAATTCTTCGCTTCCTCTCTGAAAATGGAGCCCATATCCTTTTGTATCAAACGGGCAACTTTCTGTAATCTGCTACTATCCATATTTTGCAAAGATACAAAAAACAGATATTCGCATCATGACCCGTCTATATTTTTTTGAAATACCTGCTTTTACGGATTTGCATAAGCGATTATTCATTATCTTTGCACTCATGAAAATAAGACTGACAAAGGAATTCGGTTTCGAGATGTCGCATGCCTTGAATAATTACGATGGCCTGTGCAGCAATATACACGGACACTCATACAAACTTTTCGTTACAATAAAGGGCGAACCCATAGGGGACAGAAACAGTCCGAAGTACGGAATGGTCATGGACTTCGGCGATTTGAAACGCATTGTTCAAAGTAAAATCATAGATGTTTACGATCATGCTTTGGTCTTGAACAAGGACAGCCGTTTTCTCGACTATGCGAACAAAATGAACACCAAACTCGTAGTATCGGAATATCAACCTACATGCGAAAATCTTCTTTCCGACTTCGCCGAAACCATCGCAGCCGAACTGCCAGAGGGTGTCGAATTGCACAGACTGCGATTGCATGAAACGGCAACCTCTTACGCCGAATGGTACAGAGAAGACAATCCGATAAAAAAGCCCTGACAAGTGAACAACGATAAGTTTCAATTTCCGCAAATAGCGAAATGGATAGTATCCCTGCTTATCGCAGGAGGTATCTTCTTCCTTATTTGGTACTTTCGTTTCATAGTGATTTGCGTTTTCATAGCCTTGGTGGTCGCATTCATGGGAGCTCCGATACAGAACTTCCTATCAAAGATACGAATACGCACGTTCGGCATAGGCAGAACACTATCGGCAAGCATAACCCTTATACTGCTTTTCGGCATTTTCGTATCGCTCTTCTACTTCCTCGTTCCTCTCATCATCTCGCAGGCGATGACATTCGCCAATATCGATGTTTATCAGATAGCCGACTATTATGCCGAACCCATAAAGCGAGCGGAAGCCTTTCTTTACAAATACCGTATGATTTCTCCCGATACCGATTTGCAGACATTGGTTTCCTCCCAAATATACGACACTTTCAACACCTTCAATCTGCCGAACATGGCGAACAATCTCATAGGCTTTGCCGGCAACTTCCTCATGGGTACGTTCATCGTGCTGTTCATCACCTTCTTCTTTCTGAAAGACAACAAACTCGTAGCCGAATTCATAGACGCTGTTACGCCCGACTTATATCTTGACGAAGTTCACAAGATACTGACTTCCTCACGGGAACTCATAAGCCGCTATTTCATCGGCATATTCTGCGAAATAATCTGCATGATACTCCTTTTGAGCATAGGATTTTATATTGCAGGACTGCCGAACATCGTACTCACCGCCTGTATCTGCGGAGTGATGGTCATATTGCCATACATAGGCGTGCTGATAGGCGGAGTAATAGGGTTGATAGTCTGCCTGACGAGCTACCTCAGCATGGACGCATCATTGGACATCGTTCCCATAATCATCAAATTCGTATCTGTCTTCGGAATCGTCAAATTGATAGACGATTTCGTCCTTCAACCGCTCATATACTCCAAAAGCGTCAAAGCCCACCCCTTGGAAATATTTCTTGTCATACTCATGGCAGGCGAAGTCGGCGGAGTGGTCGGCATGATACTCGCCATACCGGTCTATACGCTCCTCAGAATTGTCGCCAAAGAGTTTCTCAGCAAATGGAAATTCATAAAGAAAATAACCAAGAACCTTTGATGCGGTCTGTGGTTTAAAGAAAAACCCGGCTTGCCATCGCTCGCCGAGTTTCACCTTACTTTCACTTCTCAATCTGTCGCTTTACATCAGATGCTTCCTTACTCGACTATCAACTTCTTCGTCGTGCTGCCTATCATGATGGTATAAACGCCCTTCGGCAAACCGCCGAGGTCTATTCGTAAAGTCTCCTGACCAATGTTCATGATATATTCTTTGAGTTTGCGTCCTTGAATATCGAACAAATACACAGGCGTTTGTTCTTTCAAGCCCTCGACTTTCAACATTGTATAAGCATTCGCAGGATTAGGATACAACGAAACTTCGACTGCGTTCGCAACGACATCGTTCAATGACGAGTTCACCGTCAGGTTGAGCGTTATCACGCTGTCGCAACCGAACTCGCTTTGAAGTGTATGAACGTATGTTCCCGCTTCGCTTTCGCTGAAACCGTTCTCCTCATACGTCTCGCCCTCGTTTATGCTTGCATCTATCGTGATGTTGTACGTAGGGTTGATGGTCAAGTTCAGTGTAACGATACTGTCGCAACCATTGACTGTTTGCAAGTTCTGCGTATAAGTACCTGCCTCGCTGACGTTGAAGCCGTTCTCCGTGTAAGTCGTTCCCTCGCAAATCGCTGCCGACAAAGTCGTACTTTCCACAGGGTTTACTGTCAAAGTCAATGTTACGATGCTGTCGCAACCGTTGATGGTTTGCAAGTTCTGCGTATAAGTTCCTGCTTCGCTTACGTTGAAACCGTTCTCGGTATAAGTAGTTCCCTCGCAAATCGCTGCCGACAAAGTCGTACTTTCCACAGGGTTGACGGACAAAGTCAATGTTACAATACTGTCGCAACCGTTAACCGTTTGCAAGTTTTGCGTATATGTTCCAGCCTCGCTGACGTTGAAACCGTTCTCGGTATAAGTCGAACCCTCGCAAATCGCTGCCGACAAAGTCGTACTTTCCACAGGGTTGACGGACAAAGTCAATGTTACAATACTGTCGCAACCGTCGATGGTTTGCAAGTTTTGCGTATATGTTCCAGCCTCGCTGACGTTGAAACCGTTCTCCGTATAAGTCGTTCCCTCGCAAATCGCTGCCGTAAGGTTCGTGTTCTCAACAGGATTTACGGTCAAGTTCAATGTTATTATGCTGTCGCAACCATTAACCGTTTGTAAGTTTTGCGTATATGTTCCCGCTTCGCTTGCGTTGAAGCCGTTTTCGGTGTAAGTAGTTCCCTCGCAAATTGCTGCCGTAAGATTAGTGCTTTCCACAGGGTTGACTGTCAAGTTCAGCGTTACAATGCTGTCGCAACCGTTGATGGTTTGCAAGTTTTGTGTATATGTTCCTGCTTCGCTTGCGTTGAAGCCGTTCTCGGTATAAGTCGCTCCCTCACAAATAGCAGTTGACAAGTTCGTGTTTGCAACAGGGTTAACAGTCAGGTTCAACGTTACTATGCTATCGCAGCCGTTTATGGTTTGCAGAGTATCGGTATATGCTCCCGAGGTTGACAATATTCTGCCGTTGAAGTCGTAGGTCTCGTTGCTGCATATCGTTGCTTGAATTGCTCCCGTGCAGATGGTTTTTGTAAAGTTCGCAGTGAACATTGTATCCTGCGTTACCGTAATGGTGCGAGGATTGTCGGTATTGCCATCGTTCCACGCAGTAAAATGATAACAAGATGCAGGAGTTGCTGTTAATATTTTCTCTGGACAACTTGCGCCGGTACTTACGGCAACCTCGCCGAATGCAGTGTCGTTTGACGAAGCATTAAGTTCAAAAGTCAACTCTTCCGTAATTCGACCGGAAAAATATCCGCTCCAAGGTCTAGTTCCTGCATAAGTTTCAAGTCTTCCACACGGCACTGTCAAAGTACAGGTCTCACTACCGGAAAATCCCATGAGGCGAAGCGTAGGAGGTGTTGTTGCAAGGCACTTGACGGATTCCAAAGCGGAACAACCGGCAAATGCCTGAACTCCGATAAAAGTAACGGAAGTCGGAATTGTAACGGAGGTCAAACCGCTGCAACCGGCAAATGCCTGATTTCCTATAGAAGTAACGCCGGTCGGAATTGGAACGAATGTCAAACTGCTGCAACCGCAAAATGCCCACTCTCCTATGGAAGTAACGCCTTTTGGAAGAGTAATCGAAGTCAAACCGGTGCAATTCATAAATGTTTGCGAACCAATAGCACCACCAATGCTATCCGGAAGAGTAATCGAGGTCAAACCGGTGCAACCGTAAAATGCACTACCTCCGATGGAAGTAACGCTGTTCGGAATGGTTATCGAAGTCAAACCGGTGCAACCGGAAAATGCACCACCTCCGATGGAAGTAATGTTGTTCGGAATGGTTATCGAAGTCAAACCGGTGCAACCGTAAAACATCCTGTTTACGATGGAGGTAATGCTGTTCGGAATGTCAATCGATGTCAAGTCGGTACAATTGTAAAACGCATAATCTCCGATGGAAGTAACGCTTGTCGGAATGGTTATCGAAGTCAAACCGGTGCAACCGCAAAACGCATAATCTCCGATGGAAGTAACGCTGTTGGGAATGGTTATCGAGGTTTTTGCACACGGGCATTGTATCAAAGTGTCTTGAACATAATTGTACAACACACCGTCTATCGATGAATAATGCGTGTTTCCGGAAGCTACATTTATCAAGCTTAGATTAGAACAATAGTTAAACGCTCCACTGCTGATGTAAACGACACTGCTCGGAATCGTAACCGAAGTCAAACTGCGGCAACTATTGAACGCCATATATCCGATGGAAGTAACGCTGTTGCCAATGGTAACCGAAGTCAAGCCGCTACAAGCGTAAAATGCCTTACCTCCGATGGAAGTAACGCTGTTCGGGATAGTAACCGAGGTTAAGTTCCTGCACTCGTAAAATGCCATACCTTCGATGGAAACAACATGATATGTGTCGTCTAAGTGTGTTATCGTTGAAGGTATGACGACAGAACCGGAAATATCGGAACTGTTTTGTTGAATAACTTTTACGGAGTTGCTGTCAATTACCTCATATTTCAAGCCGTTATTAGTGAAAGCAATCCCTGCTGCAGCTATATTTGCGGACAATATGCAGCAGCAAACCAATAATAGTTTTCTTACATTCATCTCTTTAATTTGTTATATTTAGTGCAAAGGTAAGAAGAATTTCACTTTCAACAAAGCATCGATACTTTTAATTCATTGATGAATGCAATCACAAATGCCGAAACCACAGACCGTACCAAGGGTTTATCGTCGCAGAGATTTCATTTTGAATTTGAAAGAGTAAGCTCCATGATCCAAAAGAGTTCCGACTCAAGTGTAAAAGGGTAGTACTCCGAAAAAGTGTGTATGGACATGCTTTTGAAAGAGGCGAAAGCAGTAAAGATTCATCAGGCATCATAAGCCCAATCAAAATCTCTATTGTCGTATCTCATCTTGGACAAAGCACAATCGTACATCGTTTGTTTTCCAATCGGATATGTGAAAATGTAAAGAATATCCTCTCTGTCCGTGTTCGCAAACGCAGCCACGGATTCCCTGAAAGGGGCTTTTTCCCGCTCGAAAACTCTCTTTACATTCTTTATCATTTCACCTTCTTTACAATTACTCTAAATTAACGATTT
>UQXW01000038.1 GCA_900545215.1 uncultured Bacteroidota bacterium | reverse complement strand
TGAAGACTTATCATCCTGATATTATAATAGGGGTGAAGGTCGCCGGTAATTACCCGCCTCCGGTGGAGGGTAACATGAAATCGTATTTGGAAAACATGTTGACCAATTCTTCGGATTATAATGTGTATTGTTCAAACAGCGTTTTGATAGAGCCTAATTTGACAGGGATAGGTGTAATGGAGTTTGAGAAAATGAAGGAATGCGACAGGCTCGGGTATGAAGCTGCTGTCGCTCAAATTCCACAGATAAGGGAGTTTCTTATCGATAGCGTGAGTGAGAAAGATGTTGCGGAGAAAAGAAGCCGGTTCAATGCAAAGAAGCCTAATCTAAACGTTGTTTCCATGGGGATAAAGGGCGTTACGAGTACTCAGAAGTATTATGTTTCTTCGATAATGCACCATAACAACAAGTTGATGGAGGAGGATAGTGTGTTGACGACAAAATCTTTGAAGAAGAATTATATATCGCTTTATTCCGATGGAAATGTTCATAATGTTCAGCCTTACCTGACGTATAACGATTATTACAATGCTTATGTATTGAACTTGAACGTTAAGACAAAGAGTTTCCTGAATTTTGATTTGGGAGGGCATATTTCAACCAATCCCACGAGCTATTTGTATCTCGGTGTGAATTATAACATTCTTCATAAGCATGCGTATTTCTTTCAAGCGAATGCTTATTTGGGACGTTACTATGGTTCTTGGTCTGCAAGAGCAAGGGTGGATTTCTCGTATAGTTTTCCTCTTTTTATCGAGACCGAGTTTAATTCCAACAAATGGAACTATTACCGATTGAGGAACAAGACGTTCTCGTATTCTCCAATCAATTATTTGGAGCAATCGGAAGTCAATGCAAAAATAAACGTCGGTTTCCCTTTGGGGGTCAAGGATAAATTGGTGGCTTCGGTCGGAATAGGTAAAATAACAGATGATTACTTCGGACGGGATTACGGAATAATTCAATCGGATATAAGCGACAGAACAAGTTTCAAACACATCGTCATAGGCTTGAAAGAGGAAAATAACAGTTTGGACGATGACCAATTTCCTACACAAGGGAAATATCACAAGCTGTCGGTTCAGTATGTAAATGGTAAAGAAACTTGTAAACCGGGTAACACGACAGAAGTTGATTCGCCGTATTCCGCCGACCATAGTTGGGTGCAGTTTAAGATGCTGTCGAGGTTTTATGCAGACATCACGAAGAATTTCAAACTCGGTTTCAGGGGCGATGTGTTCTATTCTTTTCAAGATTTATTTGAAACATACAAGCCGAGTTTGTTGAATGCTGGTGTTTATATGCCTACCATGGAGACTTTGACGCAATATATGCCCGAGTATAGAGCCAATAAATATGTTGCATTCGGTTTGGAGAATATATATGCTTTGTCTTCTTTGCTCGGGATAAATCTATCTGCCAGATGTGCGGCTTATTTGTATGCTCCCGTTCAACAAATAATGACTGATAAAAACGAAGTGCCGTATTATGGAGAGGTGTTTGAAAAACTATACTTCATTGCGTCCGGTTCGATAGTGTTGAGAACGCCAATAGGTCCGTTAAGTTTCATAATGTCGTATCACCAAAGAGATAATGATAGCAATCCGTGGTCTATATCGGTGAATTTCGGATATTTGATATTCAACAACAGAAACATAGATAAGTAGATGATACGAGCGAATAAACTGAATAAGTCTTATGGCAACCTGCATGTGTTGAAAGATGTGGATTTGCATATATTGCCGTCCGAAATAGTTACATTGGTAGGGGCTTCCGGTGCGGGTAAGACTACTCTTTTGCAGATAGTCGGTACTTTGGATAAGGCGGATAGCGGCAGCGTTCTGATAAACAATCGAGAGATAACGAGTTTGAACGATAAAGAGATTTCCAAGTTCAGAAATAAGGAAATAGGGTTCGTTTATCAGTTCCATCACCTATTATCAGAGTTCACGGCTTTGGAGAATGTTATGTTGCCGGCTTTGATAGCGAAAACTGATAGAAAACAAGCCGAACAGAAAGCCAAAGAACTTTTGAATGTTTTGCAGATATATGACAGAGCTTCTCATAAGCCGAATCAGCTTTCCGGCGGAGAACAACAAAGAGTGGCAGTTGCGAGAGCTTTGATAAATTCGCCTTCCATCGTATTGGCAGATGAACCGAGTGGCAATTTGGATAGTAGGAATGCAAGGGAATTGCATGAGTTTTTTTTCAGATTGCGAGAGAGCTACAAACAAACATTTCTTATAGTAACGCACAATGAAGAACTTGCAAAGATGTCGGACAGAAAAATCGAAATGCAGGACGGAAAAATAATATAGAGTTTTATGGATAGCAAACATTTGGTATATGGTCTGCGTCCGGTTATGGAAGCAGTCAAATCCGGTAGAGAGATAGATAAAATTTACATACAGAGTAATTTGCAAGGCAAATTATTCGGAGAGTTGAAGGTCTTGTTGGCACAAAGGGGGAGAACGATAGCCTGCCAGTATGTTCCTTTGGAAAAGCTTGACAGGTTGGTGGGGAGACAAAATCATCAAGGGGTTGTGGCTCAACTTTCATTGATAGAGTACAGAGATGTGGAACAAGTGTTGGAAGAAACCGAACAAAGAGGAGAGGTTCCGTTTTTGTTGATGTTGGATGGAGTTACGGATGTCAGAAATCTTGGTGCAATAGCAAGAAGTGCCGAATGTGCCGGAGTGCATGCTCTCATAGTACCGCAACAATCCACGGCTCCGATAAACCAAGATGCCATTCGTACATCGACAGGGGCTTTGCTGAAAATTCCTGTTTGCAGGGTGGCAAATACAAAAAGTCTTATAAATCAGGTGAAATCGTTCGGATTAAAAGTATATGCGGCAACTGAAAAGGCAAAAAACGATTATACGGGAATGCATGCAACAGAGCCTTTGATGATAATAATGGGTAATGAGGAGAGAGGTATAAACTCTTCGCTTATAAAAATGGCAGATGAGTTGATAAGCATACCCATAAAAGGAGATATAGAGAGTTTGAATGTGTCTGTTGCGGCAGGTGTACTCCTTTATGAGGTGGTGCGACAACGGGAAAATGCCTCCAAATAAAGAAAAAAATGTTTAATCACTTTGCTGCTTGAAGTAAATGTACTATCTTTGCAAGCAAAACAGCATAAAACTTGGCAATTCGAGATTTACTATCGCCGTTTTCGGTAGTGCTTTCACCTATGGAGGCCGTTACAACGCCACCTTTTCGTAAAATATGTAAAAGGTATGGCGCTGATGTTTTGATTAGCGAGTTTATTTCTTCAGATGCTCTTTCCCGTAATGTGGATTCCTCATTCAAGAAAATGTATTTTGAAGCGGAGGAACGCCCTTTGGGGATACAGATATTCGGAAATAATGAAGAGAGTTTATGTTCGGCTGCTCAGGTGGCAGCAAGTGTAAATCCGGACTTCATAGATATAAATTGGGGTTGTCCTGTTAAAAAGATAGCCGGTAAAGGTTGCGGAAGCGGTATATTGAACGATATTCCGAAAATGATAAGGCTTACGGAAGCTGTCGTCAAGTCTGTGAATATTCCCATAAGTGTAAAAACAAGACTCGGGTACGGTGAAGATGAAAAGCCTGTTGTCGAAGTTGCCGAACGCTTGCAAGATGTAGGAGTGCAGTTGATTTCCATTCACGGAAGGACAAGGGCTCAGATGTATAAAGGCTCAGCCGATTGGACCTTGATAGGAGAGGTGAAGAACAATCCGAGAATGCACATACCTGTATTCGGCAATGGGGATATAGATTCTGCCGATAAACTGCTTGAATATAAAAACAGATACGGAGTAGATGGAATATTGATAGGCAGGGCTGCCATGGGCAATCCGTTTATATTCCGGCAATGCAAACAGGCTTTGAACGGAGAAATACCGAGAAAAATATCCGTAAAGGAAAGAGCAGCGGTTTGTAGGGAGCATTTGGAAGGCTTGAAGGCTTGGCGAACGGAACGATATGCTCTTTTGGAAATGCGGAAGTTTTATTCCGGATATTTCAGAGAATTGAAGAATTTCAAACCTTATAGGATTAGACTTGTAACAGCGGACAGTTACGAAGAAGTGGAACAAATCCTGACGGAGGTGGAAAACAACTTGGAGTACGAATAGGATAATCATTATTTCAAATCGTAAATCATGAATTTCAAATTGCAATCGGATTTCAAACCAACGGGAGACCAACCACAAGCCATTGCACAGTTGCTTGAAGGTTTACGCAAAGGAGAGCCTGCACAAGTTTTGCAGGGTGTAACCGGTAGCGGAAAAACTTTTACCATAGCGAATGTGATAGAACAAATGAACAAGCCTACTTTGGTTATGAGCCACAACAAAACCCTTGCCGCCCAGTTGTACAGCGAGTTCAAAAACTTCTTCCCCGAAAATGCAGTTGAATACTTTGTCTCCTATTATGATTATTACCAACCCGAAGCCTATATCGCACAAACGAATACATACATCGAGAAAGACCTTTCCATAAATGATGAATTGGAAAAACTGAGACTTTCAGCCGCTTCCGCATTGCTTTCAGGGAGAAAGGACGTCATAGTCGTAAGTTCTGTCTCATGTATATATGGTATAGGAAATCCGGAGGACTTTGCCAATGGCACGATATATCTCAATAAAGGACAAACCTTGGAGAGAAGCAAATTCCTTTTGGATTTGGTTGACAGCCTCTATTCGAGAAACGAAATAGAATTCGGAAGAGGGAAATTCAGGGTAAAAGGAGATGTCATAGATATTTTTCCTCCATATTTGGATTATGCCTACCGTTTGATTTTCTGGGACGATGAGATAGAGGCAATGGAAATCATAGACCCTGTCAGTGGAGGAAAGATAGAGTCGGTCAATGAAATGGTCATATATCCTGCCGGCAACTTCATTACAAATAAAAATACGTTGCCTGCCGTTTTGCGACAAATCCAAAGCGACATGTTTTTGAGGTGCGAAGAATTTAGAGACGAAGGACGCAATCTTGAAGCCAAACGGTTGGAAGAAAGAGTTAACAACGACCTCGAGATGTTGCAGGAATTGGGTTATTGCAGCGGAATAGAGAACTATTCGCGTTATTTTGATGGCAGGAAACCCGGTTCCAGACCATTCTGTCTCATCGACTATTTCCCCGATGATTACCTCATGGTGATAGATGAAAGCCATGTTACCGTTCCGCAAATAAGAGCAATGTATGGAGGCGACCGTTCACGCAAGAGTTCTTTGGTAGAATACGGTTTCCGTTTGCCATCTGCCTTTGATAACAGACCTTTGAAATTTGAAGAGTTTCAATCCTTGCAAAACCAAACCATATACATATCCGCAACCCCTGCCGATTTCGAGATAGAACAAGCCGAAGGCGTTGTTGTGGAGCAAATAATCCGTCCCACGGGACTGTTGGATCCGCCGATAGAGGTTCACCATGCGAAAAATCAGGTGGACGATTTATTGGAAGAAATAAGCAAAGTGGTTGATAAACACGAAAGAGTTTTGGTTACCACCTTGACGAAAAGAATGGCAGAAGAGCTGAGCCGGTATCTGTCAAACGTAGGAGTAAAGAACAAATACATTCATTCCGACGTAGAAACATTGGAAAGAGTTGAAATCATGCAGGAATTGAGAGAAGGTGTTTTCGATGTTTTGATTGGCGTAAACTTGTTGAGAGAAGGTTTGGACTTACCGGAAGTAAGCCTTGTCGCCATCTTGGATGCCGATAAAGAAGGCTTTTTGCGTAGCGACAGGGCATTGATACAGACCATAGGAAGGGCAGCCCGCAATGTTAACAGTAAAGCAATACTCTATGCCGATACCATAACAGACAGTATGAAAAGGGCTATGGCGGAAAATGCCCGTAACAGAGAAAAACAACAAGCCTACAACGAACAACATGGCATAAAACCGAAACAGGTAAAGCGAGGACTGAATAATCGCATGACTGCAACGTACGAGATGTCAGAGGAGAAAGAAAGGGCAAATGTAGTATCCGAAAAGAAATCCGCTTATCACAACAAGCCTAAGGATATAGAGAAACAAATAAAACAACTGGAAAAGCTGATGCAACAAGCAGCACGAGAACTCAACTTCTTGGAGGCAGCCAAGTACAGAGACGAAATCAACGAATTGAAAAAAGAAAGAAAATCATAAAATATGGAAAACATGGAGACAGAAGTAAACCCGACAGTCGAGCAGGTCGAGAATCCGACAACGGAACAGAAAGTAAATTCCGAAATATCACAAAGCGAACAGGTGCAAAATTTCGTATTCGAACCGAATCAAATGTTCGGACAAGCGGAAAACCCACAAATCAGACAAACAGATACCATCTGTGCCCCTGCAACTGTGAGAGGAACGTCCGCATTGGGAATAGTAAGAATGACAGGAACGAGAGCCATTGCGATCATAAACGAAATATTCGTTACAAAAGACGGATTGAAATGTGTTTTGAAAGGCAGCAAACCGTCCATACTGCGACATGGCTTTATAGTGGATACGAAAGACAACATAATAGATGAGGTTATGTGCGTCATCTATTATGCACCCAACAGTTTCTCCGGAGAAGACATGGTGGAAGTAATGCATCACGGTTCTGTTTATATCCAACAGCAAATCATGTTGAGCATGATTAACCATGGAGCGAGAATAGCCAACAACGGAGAATTTTCTCAAAGAGCCTTCTTGAACGGCAAAATGGATCTTACGCAAGCAGAAGCAATAGCCGATTTGATAAGTGCAAGAACAGGAGTGGCACACAAACTCGCCATGCAACAACTTCGCGGAGGGTACAGAGAAAAAATAACGCAAGTAAGAGAAGAACTTGTGAAGTTGTTGAGCCTTTTGGAATTGGAATTGGACTTTGCAGAAGAAAATGCCGAGTTCGCCGATAGAAACGACATGAAAGGTTTGATGAAGAATACAATATCCGAATTGGAGACATTGGTTAAGAGTTTTGCAGCCGGTGATGCATTCAAAAACGGTATTCCTGTTGCAATCATAGGTAAGCCGAATTCCGGAAAGTCAACCCTTTTCAATACCTTATTGAATGAAAACAGAGCAATAGTATCTCCAATCAGTGGCACGACACGAGACACAATCGAAGAAAGCATACAGTTGGAAGGATTGGAATACAGATTTATCGATACCGCAGGAATAAGAAGTGCAAAAGACGAAATAGAACGTGAAGGAATAGAACGTTCCATCAAGGCAATCGAAAAAGCAGCCATAATACTATATGTCTGCGATCTTACGCAAACTTCGTCCGATGATGCACAGGCCGAACTGATGTTGTTGGATACACAAGTCAGCCTCGAAGGCAAGAAGATAATCGTTATATGTAATAAGATGGATCTTGTCCGTTCCACCAAAGTGCAACAGAAGAAATGGAATGAGATGAAATCGATACAAATTTCCGCAGCAAAGCACATAGGAATAGACACATTGATCAACAGGATTATATCCATTACCGACAGAGACGACAAGAGCAATGAAATAATGGTTACCAATGCTCGTCATTACGATGTGATGATGCGTACCCTTGCAGCCATGCTCGTTGCAGAAGAAAGCCTCGAATCCGGACAACCGACAGATATAATAGTATCCGATATAAGAGAAGCAATACACTACATGGGTGAAATAACAGGAGAAGTAACCACAGACGAAGTCCTTAACAACATATTCTCAAATTTCTGCATCGGCAAATGATGGCCGATTACCAACTCGCACAAATTCTCATATTATATAGTTAAAGGCTAACACCGATTGCTTTTCTTTTTTTGCGGTCACTCTCGATAACAATCGATTGTGACCGTTTTTGCGTCTATTTCCGTACCGCTCTCGTACCGCAAGGGAAAAGCATGGCTCTGAGCGTTGGCAAGGTGATGGAGAAATAGGATACCTAGAGACACAACGAAACATTTTTGACGACATAATAAGAGATATTGCTGCCCGGTAAAACGAAGATGATAAATATCCTGTCCGAAGCCTTGTAAAATCTGACTTCGGGTATTCTTTCTTTCAAACTAAGCCCACTTAATCGAAAAGAGTTGGTTCCGGTGGTGCTTTTTGTATCTTTTTTTGCGAGGATATCATTTCATATCTTCTCCGGTTTCTCCATGAATGCGATAAAATCAACGTAGTACATAAGCATAAGTCGTACATGGTAACAACCTGCGAGAATGCACAGTGCCTTTTGATGCTTCTTGACAGAATTGTTATCAGCAGATTGATAATCAGAACCACCCATGTCTGTATTTGTATGGCGTTTACGCTACCTCCATAGAAAAAATGAAGCGGAAAATTCTGTTTCAGTTGTTTGTATAACGACTCGATAGCCCATCTAAGGCGGTAAATTTCAGAAATATCCTCTACCGTGAACTCAAAGTTGTTGGTCAATAGCACTACCCTTCGTGCTTCGTTGTTGAGTTCCCCTCTTGTAAAACACACTTTTTAGACAATGTGCGTTACTAATCCCTCTGTGTTGGTGTACGAGACGGATACAAGTACCTCGAATTTGAGGTTTTTCTTTATTTTGGTCACGTAGCACACGCCTTCTTCGCTAAAACGTTGGAATTGTGCAATGTCAACGTAACCCCTATTCATTGCCAAAGTAGAATCTTTTGGTAGATGCACCTCCTTCAGCAGGTAATGGTCGTGTTTTGCAGCAGATGTGAACTGCACCGACATGGTACTTCATTACTGTATGCACTTTCATGCCGCCTTTCTTTTTGCCTGATTTGGATTGTCGCCCAACTTTCTTTGAGTATGTTGTCAAAGAGTGTTATTGTGGTGAAAGCCATCATGTAGAGCAGTTTCTCCCAATCCTTAGACTCGTGTGTCTGTCCCTTATAACACTTGCAAGGGTGTCTGTCAGTTAAAATTACTATTTTTGCTTATGGTTACTTATTTTTAGCAAAGCAAAGATAACCAAATGGGCTGATACCTCGTGAGAAGTGTCAGCCCTAATTTATCTCCCTTTCAAAAGTTTTATCGGACAGCAATGGTTTTTTGTAATGTTTTGCGGTAAGAAAAACATTACAAAAACCATTGCACTTCTTTATAGAACTTACCATGAGACTTCGTCTTATGAGTTAAAAAGCGATGTTTCGTATCAAGTGTATGAACATTCGGGAAATGTATGAAGGCGTAAGGTGAAACATTTCTTGATTTTTTTTTGCCGGTTTTGGACGATAAACAAACATATAAAGTTCGTTTACCTCTCGATTTCTTGTGAAAAGTGAGAGATTTTCTGATGAAAATGTCTTCAAGAATAACGAACTCCACGGTCAATCTCTACAAATAAAAAATGGGAAAGTCAAAAGACTTCCCCATCTAAGCGGAAAGTGAGGGATTCGAACCCCCGGATCCGTGAAGATCGACGGCTTTCGAAACCGTTGCATTCGACCACTCTGCCAACTTTCCGTTTTGCAAAGGTAGAATTTTTTAGCGATTTGGCAAGGTGCAAGTCTGTTTTTTTCTTGCAAAGAGCATTCTGTCCTTTCCGAAGAAATCTTTGCCCCTTTGGGTTTCGTAGTTCAAGGAAGTGAAAATCAACTCCGTTTCATGGCAAAGTGCTTCGTTCGTTTCCATGTATATTTCCCCGTTTTCTTTGAGAGAATATTCCGCTATCGAAGCAATGCTATGATAAAACTCCAATGGATTTTCGTCCTTGACAAACAAAGCAGTATGAGGTTCGTATTCCATCACGTTCGGCTTCATCATGCTTTTCTCGCTCTCCCTCACATACGGCGGATTGGAGACTATAATATCGAAGAACGTCTTTTCCGGCAAACCTTCTCTCATATCGGCTTTGCGAATGTTGATATTAACGCCGTTATGAGCCGCATTCTCTTCGGTTTGTGCAAGAGCATCATCACTGATGTCAAAAGCATAAATCTCACTATTCGGAAGATGTTTTGCCAATGCAATCGCAATGCAACCGCTGCCGCAACCGAGGTCGGCAATCTTCAAACTGCTTCGTAAAGAGTTCTCTTTGATTATGATACTTGTCAATTCCTCGGTCTCGGGGCGTGGAATCAATACTTTGCGGGACAGTAATATTTCAGTATCAAGGAAATCGCATGCTCCGATTATGTATTGCAAAGGTCTGTTCCGTTTTAAATCCTTTATGCCGAAGTGTATTTTCAGAAGTTCCGACTCACTCACTCCCATGCTTGGCTCGGACAATATCTTGTTAAAGGACAAGCCTGCAAAGTGTTCCAATAAGCGATAAACCATCGCCCGCACCTCTTCTTTTCCGTAAACATCGTCCAACTCCGAATGGGCAAAACGAACGATGTCCTGTACTTTGTTTGAAGGTATCCGCATTTTTCGTACTTTTGTCGCTGCAAATAAAGTTGCAAAATTAGCCAATTTGAATGTAACAATCAGCAAGTATTTGACGGAATCGAACATACAAGTATTAGAGAAAAGATGAAGAAAATCAGAGCAGGGAGAAACCGTAGTGTAGTGATTGAAGAAAATGAAATACCTAAACTTAAACATTGCATAATAGGAAAAGATGATATACATGACGGATTGGATTTTTACAATAAGGTGATAAACGCCGATTTATTTGAAGTTTTGGGCTTCTTGCCCAACGAATTTGCGGATTTAATCATCGTTGATCCACCATATAACCTTGATAAGAATTTCAACGGTTTCAAGTTTAATTCAATGAATGCCGAAAAATATGAAGAGTATGTAGAGTCTTGGTTATCTATATTGTGTAAGAAGTTGAAGCCGTCTGGTTCTCTTTATTTGTGTGGTGATTGGAAATGTACATCTTCTCTTCAAAGAGTATTAGAACGTCATCTCTATGTATTGAATCGAATAACATGGCAAAGGGAAAAAGGGCGTGGTGCGATGAACAACTGGAAAAATTCAATGGAAGACCTTTGGTTCGCAGTAAAAAATCCTAAGGATTATTTCTTCAATGTAGAAGCAGTCAAAATGAAACGAAAGGTAATAGCTCCTTACAGAGAGAACGGAGTGGCAAAAGATTGGAATGAAACAGATGAAGGAAATTTCAGATTGACATACCCATCCAATTTCTGGGACGATATAAGCGTTCCGTTTTGGTCAATGCCCGAAAACACAAATCACCCGACGCAAAAGCCGGAAAAGTTGATTGCAAAATTGATTCTGGCTTCTTCCAAAGCAGGAGACTTAGTCTTCGATCCTTTCTTGGGTAGTGGTACGACCGGAGTGGTTGCAAAAAAACTTGGAAGAAACTTTTGTGGAGTGGAGATTAACGAAGAATATTGTTTCTACGCAGCAAAAAGATTAAATATGGCAGATGAGGATAAAGAAATACAAGGCTACAGCGATAATGTCTTCTGGGAAAGAAATACATTGGCTTTACAAAAGAAGATAAACAAGAAGCATTCAGCCAAACCTATACAATCAACAAATTTATTTGGAGATGAAGAATAGTATCAAAGACTTCATTAATCGTGTTTTATCGTTTAAGACCGACGATAAAGCAGAAATGATTAATTTCCTGAAAAATGAATTTTCCCTTAGTCAAGATGGAAAAGTTTATTTTTGCGATTATTTTTCCGTAAGAGTATCATACTCCAAGAATAAATCGTTTTCCAATACTGTTTTGTCCCTTTCAAAGTTACAAAAATACGATACAAAACCATTTTTCGTCCTTTTGGTTCGAGCAAACGGGCTTAATAACAGTATATATCTTGCAAACACTACCTTTCTTTCCAAAGTCAGCCATTCTTCAAAGGAACTTACGGAAACCAATATAAGAGGTAGCTTCAATGGAAGCGATATTATCAAGGTATATCAGGGATTGGAAAACTGCTTACCGGAGAATTTTGAGACTTTATTCGCATTCCATTCTCTTTCCTGGGAGGAAAATCTTCGCAGACTTGTTTACAATACAAACAACATTGTTCCTGTTGGGAAGAAATTTGAAGTAACCGACATAAATCGGGCAAAGATACTTTCATCTGTCGATTTGGCTCAAACTTTTTTGAAGAGTGGGGATTTTGATAACCTGTATCAAGATTTGGAAAGCAGACTCAAGAAGTGCTATGAGGGTATATTATGTGCCGCTCATATAGAAAACACAAATGTAAGAGGTCGTCTGATAGAAGCTTTGATTACTTCTGATGAAGTGGAACGTAAAATGCTTTTGGAGGCTGTAAGAAAAGAAGAAATTCCTGATTATACCACAAAAAATACTCTTGGAGACTATTGTAAGGAATACCGAATAGGAAAGACATATACCGACATCAAGACCAAAATTCTTTATTTACATTCCAACCCAAAGGCTTACAATATCGACAAGTTCCTTGAAACCATGTCAGATGGTCGGAGTATATTGTTTTTCTACCTGATAGGAATAGATGAAAAAGGAATTGTTGCTGCGAAATTGGTTTCCGTTTATCACAAAAGTCTTATAGAAGCAACGTTTGTCCAATCCCATTGGTCTGGACGTAATTCCAGAGGAGTAACACAGTTTAATGGAGAGGCACTGAACAACATTCTTGAAAGCAAAGATTTTATAAATGTTTTAGATATAGAGAAAGCCAAAACTTTCTTGCTTGACATTATTTCGCTTTAAGGATTTCTTGCGTTTGATTATCAATATAGAATAACGAAATGAGCGAACAAGATAATATATATATGAGACGTTGCTTTGAACTGGCACGTCTCGGTGCGGGTTCGGTGAGTCCGAATCCGATGGTGGGTTCTGTGATTGTGTATAATGGGGACGTAATCGGCGAGGGCTGGCATAGAAAATGCGGGCAGGCTCATGCGGAAGTCAACGCAGTGGCTTCGGTCAGGGACAAAAGCCTTTTGAAAAACTCGACTATTTATGTGGCATTGGAGCCTTGCTGTCATTGGGGGAAGACACCGCCTTGTGCAAAGTTGATAATAGATAGCGGCATAAGGCGTTGCGTTATCGCCAACACAGACCCCAATCCCAAGGTGTCGGGAGGCGGAATAAGGTTGCTGAAAGAGGCAGGTATCGATGTCGTTACAGGCGTGTTGGAAAGCGAAGGGGCGTTTCTCAATCGTCGCTTCTTCACCAATCAAAACGAAAAGCGACCATACGTGATATTAAAGTACGCCGAAACGGCCGATGGCTTCATGGCACAGGAGGGAAAGAGTGCTTGGATAAGCAATGATGCCATCAGGATATGGACGCACAAGCAGAGAAGTGAAGAGGATGCCATAATGGTCGGTTACCGTACCGCAATGCAGGACAACCCTCAACTGAACGTACGATATTATGGCGGAAGAAATCCCAAGCGTATCGTTTTCGACAAAGAACTCAGCCTTCCTGCACAAATGCACCTCAAAGATAATTCACAAGATACCTATATCTTCAACTTCAAAAAGGACTTCAAGGACGGAAGAAACACATACGTACGACTGGAAAGAGACACGCAGACGGTGAAACGCATGTTGGATTATTTGTATGAGCAGAAGATTTGTTCCATTGTCGTGGAGGGGGGACGAAAAACCTTGGATATGTTCCTGCAATCGGGTTTGTGGGACGAGGCAAACGTAATTACAGGCACAAACAGCTTCCAAAGCGGCATAGCAGCCCCTACCATACTCAAACAAGTGGCAATCTCCGAAGCCATAGGCAATAACACATTAAGAACATACTTCAATAAGTGATTGTTCAATGAATTGATTTTCAACAATCGCAAATTCATGAAATTCTTTCGCCGTTTTATTTTTATGGAACGCCGAAAGAATTTTCTCGAACGGCGTTTCATCAAGTACGAAACGCCGTTTGGTTTTTGTGTATTCGGGTCGGTGGTTTTTAGGACTGCGTTCTTTGGGTGGCAGAGTGGTCGGGCGATGATGTTCGATTGCTGTTTTGTCATGGTGAGTTGCTTTTGCGATAATTAGAAGCTGGCTTGGGTTGCCGATTGAAAATAATTCGTTAACTTTGCAAGCGATATTTCCTCAAAGGAAAGGGTTAAAACGATAATCATGATACTGATAGCGGACGGTGGTGCGACAAAGACGGATTGGGCTCTTGTGGACGGAGACGGTAAGGCGGTGTTCTTTTCATCGCGTGGAATGAATCCGTACAATGTATCGGCGGATACCATGCGTAGGGAGATAGAAGAGAGAATTGTTCCAAATGCTCCTGTCGATATGGTGGAGGCTGTATTTATTTATGCTTCCGGTTGCTCATCGGAAGTCAAGCAAAGAGAGGTGATTGAGTGGTTCGCTCCCTTTTATCCGCAATCAAGAATTGAGGTCGAGGGAGATTTGCTCGGTGCTGCGAGAGCGACATGCGGCAGAAATGCGGGAATGACAGCAATATTGGGAACCGGTTCCAATTCATGCCTTTATGACGGGGAACGAATTGTGGAAAATGTACCGTCTCTCGGTTATGTGCTTTGCGATGAGGGTGCAGGAACGAACATAGGCAAGTTGTTGTTGAGGGATTATCTGCGAGGCAGAATGCCGAAGGGGGTTCACGATATGTTCGCACGAAAGTACGAGGGAGAAGAAGCGGATTTCTTGAACAGGCTTTACAAGGGTGAAGCTCCGAATTACTATCTGGCTTCTTTTGCAAGCTTTGCGATAGAGAATAAAACGAACTCTTATTGCAGAGAAGTGATATGTCGGGCATTCAAGGCTTTTTTTGTGCAACAGATAAGCACCTATCCCTCGTATAATAACTATGCATTGAATGTCGTTGGAAGCATAGGCTTTTTGGCAAAAGAGGAATTGATGCATGTTGCGAAAGGTTTCGGGGTCGAAATCGGTAAGGTGATAAAAGCTCCTTTGAAAGCCTTGGTGGAATACCACATAAAGCAAGAGTCTTTCAGGTTTGGTGAAAATTAAAAGAATCATATAATGACTAAGGTAGATGTTCTTCTCGGTTTACAATGGGGAGATGAAGGAAAAGGAAAGATAGTTGACGTTTTGACTCCAAGATACGATATAGTGGCGAGGTTTCAGGGTGGTCCGAATGCAGGGCATACTTTGGAATTCGGCAAAATCAAACACGTGTTGCACATTATCCCTTCCGGTATATGTCATAAGGATAAGATAAACCTTATAGGTAACGGTGTATTGGTGGAACCGCTTATTTTGAAACAAGAGGTCGAGGCCTTGGAAAAGATGGGCTTCACTCCGAAAAAGAACCTTTATGTTTCGAAGAAGGCTCATTTGATATTGCCTACTCACAGAATGTCTGACGCTGCGAACGAGAAATCGAAAGGTTCTCAAAAGATAGGTTCTACTCTTAAAGGCATAGGCCCGGCTTATACGGACAAGGTTGCAAGAACGGGTGTGAGAGTCGGTTCTATTTTTGAAGCGGACTTCTTTGAAAAGTATGAGAAAGCACGTGATGCCCATTTTGCTCAAATAAGAGCCTTGGGCTATGAACCGAAGGACTTCAAAATAGATGGCGAAGAGTTCGAGGCTTACGAGAAAAAGTGGTTCGAGTCGTTGGATACGCTTAGACAACTCACTGTGATAAATAGCGAATACTTCTTGAACGAGGCTTTGAACAACGATAAGAAAATTCTTGCGGAAGGGGCTCAGGGTTCGATGTTGGATATAGACTTCGGTTCCTATCCTTTTGTTACTTCGTCAAATACCATTACCGCAGGCGTTTGCTCGGGCTTGGGAGTGGCTCCATCGAAGATTGGTCGCGTATTCGGAATCTGCAAGGCATACTGCACAAGAGTCGGAAGCGGTCCTTTCCCTACGGAATTGTTTGATGCGGACGGAGAAGAGATGCGTCAACAAGGCAGAGAGTTCGGTGCAACCACGGGAAGAGCGAGACGTTGCGGCTGGTTGGACATACCGGCTTTGAAATACGCCTGCATGCTTAACGGGGTTACGCACCTGATGCTGATGAAGATTGACGTATTGAACCAATTCGAGAATATCAAAATTTGCGAACAATACGAGATAAACGGTGAAAAGACGGAACATGTGCCGTATGACGTGAATGCAAAGATAACCCCAATCTATTCCGACCACAAAGGATGGTGTGCAGGCACAGAGGGTATGAAGTCTTTCGAGGAATTGCCGAAGGAAATGCGGGATTATGTTCAAGAAATCGAGCAAAGAACCAACCTTCCTGTTGCAATAATTTCGACTTCTCCCAACAGAGACGACACGATAATAAGAGCAGAATTATAAAATCAAAAAACATTGAATTACATGAAGCAGATAGTTATAGCGGTTTTGGCGATAATGATTTCCTTTGCCGGATACGCACAGAAATTACGCCCTTCTGATGTGCCGCAGGAGGTAAGGCTTGGATTGGAAAACACATATTCGGACTATAAACTCAAAGGCTGGTACTTTGAAACGGGACAATATGTTGCGGAAATAGATATCGACAAGCAGATAGGCAGGGTTTTCCTGACTGCAACAGGTAATTGGCAATTCACCATATTCAATATACAGGAACAGGAGTTGCCTACCTTGGTTGCTAACTATTTCATCAACAATTATCCGGGCTATCGCATCAAGAAATCCGAGTATGTTGAAGACTTCTCCGGCGACAATTATTATCGCCTTATCATTGCGATGAAGGGAATAGGTCAAACGGAGTACGAAATGATTTTCGACCCGAGAGGAAAGCTCACGAAAACGAACGCTCCCGACCCGGATTTCGTGAAGAAAGACTATATCGCAAGATTAAATCCCGAGGCCATAGAGTACAGACAAAAGAAGATGGCGGAAAGAGCCTCTTTGGACGGAAGCGGTTTGGAAATAAAAACAGGGGAAGACGGAGATGTGAAGAAAAACTCGAAATCCAAGGATGTGGATATAGAAGTACCGGAAGCCTTGGACACTCCCGTTATTCCGGAAGAGGTAACGAAAGCATTCAAAAAGAAATTCCCCCGTTTGGAAGTAAAAGAGTGGAAAGAGGAAGAGGGTAATTTCAGAGCGTATTACGAAAACCGCGGACGGGATATGGAAATCCTTTTCAAGGCTGACGGAATGATAATGACCACAACAACATCTGTGGAAAAGGAACGCTATCCGCGTCTTATCATCAAGGATTTGACATCTCGTTATCCCGAAGTCAAGTTCCCGTCTGCAATAAGTAAATTCCAAAAGGTGGATTACGACTTGAAATATCGCAAAACGGTTACTGACAGAAAGCTCAATACATATTATTATATAGAGTTTACTCAGAAGATAAAGGGCAAGAAGGACAAGAAAACGGTTAAGTTGACTTACGACAAGTCGTTCAAGTATCAGGGACTTGCTGGAAGCACCGACGAATATCAGGACGAGGATTAACGCAAATGCCTTTCATGAGCAGGTTCATACCGTTGGCAATCTTGTTAAGTCTTGCTTGCGGTCTTGCAGCACAGAAACAAATAGATTATCAATCGGATTGGGGAGAGAGGAAGCCGTCTTTCCCCAATCAGTTGATATTATGCCGTAATGTTGTCTTTCATCATGACGATATGACAATGAATTGCGATTCCGCCGTCTTTCATACGGAAGATAACTTCATAGAAGCATTCGGCGAAATCCACCTTTATCAAGACACAACACACCTTTATGGCGACAGAGTGTATTATGACGGTAATACGAAGACTGCCGAAATTTTCGGAGAAACCGTAATACTTCAAGACGGCGGGACGACGCTGGAAACGGACTACATGGTATGGGACAGGGTCGCGGAAACAATCCGATATACCAATTCGGCAGAGATTTGGGATGAGGAAAGCACTCTCCGAAGTCTTATTGGAACGTATTATACAGGTAAAAAACGATTTGAATTTACCGACAAAGTGCAAATAACAAGCCCTCGTGCGAACATAGACTCCGACTCGCTTGCATACGATACCAGAACAGATGTGGCGTACTTCTATTCTGCCACACGCATATTTACATCGGACAGCGTGCTTATACTGACAAATTGCGGCAACTACAACACGAAGACCGACCAATCGGAACTTTATCTCGACAATCGGGTCAGACATAATGCCGAATACCTGACAGCCGATACCATATATTATAATACACAAACGCAATGTGGCAAAGCATTCGGCAATGTCTTCATAGAGGATACTGCAAATAAGGTTCAAGCGTATGGTCGGTACTTGGAAACAGACAGAACTGCAGGCTTGAAATATGCCTTTTTGACAGGTCAGGCTCTTTTCAAACAAATAGACAAGGATACCCTGTATTTACATGCCGATACCTTGCGAACGGATTTCGACAGCACCGACAAAGCGGAACGAATGTCGGCTTTCAAACATGTAAAAGTCTATAAGAATGACATGCAGGCAGCTTGCGAATATCTCGATTATTACGTGAAAGACAGCGTTGCCTATATGACCGAACGCCCTGTGCTTTGGCAGGATGAAAGTCAGTTTACTGCGGACACAATTCGCTTTCTTACGCAAGGCAAAGGCATAAAGCAAATGCAGTTGTACCCGAACCCGATGATTATTCAGAACTCAGACACGGCAACTGCCGAATACTTCAATCAGATTTCGGGCAAATATCTCATGGCCGACTTCAAAGAGAATAAGATAAGCTACTCTCAAATCGATGGAAACATAAATATCGTGTACCATGTTTGGGAAGAGAAAAAGGATAAGCCGAAACAGCATACCGGCATAAACATCGGCACATGTGCAAGCCTGAAAATGTATTTTGAAAAGGGCAAATTGAAAAAGATGACGGCAGTTCAAAATCCTGATTTCTATATAGACGACATGGAACGCATAGATGAAAAAGACAAAACGCTGAAAGGTTTTATATGGTCTGACGATATACGTCCTCGAAATCCGCAGGACATTTTCCTTCATCGCGACTGACTTTTTGTCATAAAAGCATCAAAGGAACGAAATTTGATAGCAAGAAAACGACCAATCATTACAAAGCAATGAAACGGGAAGTCGAATCACACAAAACAAAGAAACAGAAAAACAAGGCAAAGCATATAATTCACAAACTATTAAAGAAAGATAAGACTATGGCAGAGAATATCGAAGATAAGGACGAAAACGTAAAGCAAAACGAGCAAGAGAACTTGGATAACAGCGAGCAAGAAGCCAAAGAAAAAGAAGCCGAAATCCGTATAGAGGAGGAGTGGAAAAGCAAGTTCGAAGATTTGAACAAGAAATACCTCTTGCTCTATTCCGATTTCGAGAACTATCGCAAGCGAACGGCAAAAGAGAGAATGGAATTGATAAATACGGCTGCCGAAAGCACGATAAAGGACTTGCTCCCCGTGATTGACGATTACGAGAGAGCGTTGCAGAACTTGGAAAAGCAGGAAGACGAGATTTTCATCAAAACGAAAGAGGGCTTGGATTTGATTTACGGCAAACTGATGAACACTTTGAGCAAACAGGGCTTGAAACCGATAAATGCCAAAGGAGAGAAGTTCGATGAAAATCTTCATGAAGCCATAGCAAGAGTGCCGGCTCAAAAAGAGGAAGAGAAAGGCATGGTAATAGATGAAACAACCAAGGGATATTATCTTAATGACAAAGTAATACGTTATTCCAAGGTTGTAGTGGCAATGTAAGAGAGGAGTAACAATGGCAGAAAAGAGAGATTATTATGAAGTCTTGGGCGTATCAAAGAACGCCACGGACGAGGAATTGAAGAAAGCATACAGAAAATTAGCGATAAAATATCACCCCGATAAGAATCCGGGTGATAAGGAAGCGGAGGAAAAATTCAAGGAAGCTGCGGAGGCATACGATGTATTGAGAGATAAGGATAAGAGGGCAAGGTATGACCAATTCGGACATGCAGGCTTGGACGGTCAGGCAGGCTTCGGCTCCGGCGGTATGAACATGGATGATATTTTCTCCATGTTCGGTGATATTTTCGGAGGCAGAGGCTTCGGCGGATTCAGCAGTTTCGGTGGTTTTGGCGGCTCTCGCGGAGGCAGAAGCAGGAATGTGAACCGCGGCGGCAACCTCAGAATAAGGGTAAAGATGACTTTGGAGGAGATAAACAGCGGCGTGGAGAAGAAAATCAAAGTCAAAAAGTACGTACCCTGCAAGACATGCAACGGAAGCGGTGCAAAACCGGGTTCGGAAAAGACCACATGCCCTAATTGTGGCGGTAGCGGTGTCGTGGTTCAAGTTCAGAGAACCATTTTGGGCAACATGCAAACCCAATCCACCTGTCCGCATTGCCACGGTGAGGGAACGATAATAAAGGACAAGTGTCCGGATTGTCATGGCGAGGGAATCGTTCAAAGCGAAGAAGTCATCGAAATCAAGATACCGGCAGGCGTTGCAGACGGAATGCAACTTTCCATGCAAGGCAAAGGCAATGCAGGAGCAAGAGGCGGTATAAACGGAGATTTAATTGTCTTGATAGAAGAAGTGCCGCATGAAATCTTCGAACGAGACGGCAACAACCTTTGCATGCAGACCTATATCACGTTCTCGCAAGCCGTCCAAGGCACGACG
Source organism: uncultured Bacteroidota bacterium (assembly GCA_900545215.1). Lineage (GTDB taxonomy): Bacteria > Bacteroidota > Bacteroidia > Bacteroidales > P3 > Onthomorpha. The sequence goes on along the minus strand of UQXW01000038.1, from coordinate 732 downwards.
ATCGAGGTTCCCACATTGGACGGAAAGGTGAAATTCAAAATAGAACAAGGAATGCAAAGCGGAAAAGTTTACAGATTGAAAGGCAAAGGACTTCCGGAAGTCAACTCCTACGGAAGACGTGGAGACCTTTTGGTCAGAGTCGATGTCTGGGTTCCGAAAAATTTCACCAAAGAGGAGAAGAAACTCCTCGATGAACTGGATAAACACCCTGCCTTTCAGCCGAAACCATCTGCAAAGGAGAAGAGTTTCTTTGAAAAGATGAAAGATATGTTCAGTTAAAGAAGACTTCCACTCATCGGAAACGAAGATTTCACGGAGTTCGAACTGCATATAATCGTTACGAAACGTTTATATGCAGTTCTTTTTTTGCGGTAATCAATCCCTTCTCATCCTTGATTGTCCGTTATTTCAGTTCGGTAAAACCTCGACATGCAGATAAATCCTGAGACGCTGCACCGAGAGTATCAGCAATAAAATCATCGCAAGAACGGTGTTACGAACGTTCTCCTTGGACAAAAGTCCGATAAATCCTCATGTAAAAATTTTTTCCTCGGTGCTTACACTCCAAAAGAGGTGGTCTTTTACCACAAAAGAGGTGCTCTTTTACTATAAAAGACCACCTCTTTTGTATCTTCCCCTCCGAGGAAAATTTCTTCCGCACCGCTCTTTTTGTTTTCCGATGAGGTTTTCGCAGGCTTATCGACCTCATGTTCAGGTTAGAAAGCGAAGAAA
>UQXW01000037.1 GCA_900545215.1 uncultured Bacteroidota bacterium | reverse complement strand
AAGAGTTAGCGGTGCTAAAACTTCGTTTTTCGAGTCAAAAGACTTCGTTTTCTTCCGAAAAAACGGCATTTTTTGTCCATGAAGCTTTTTTCGTTTCTCGAAAGATGTCGTTTCGGTCTGAAATCACCTCAAAACACAGAGAAAATCCCACTGACTTATTGATTTTACTTTCTTGCTTTTCGATTAGGAAAACATCGTAAGCAAGAGTTAGAAAGAAATAAATAATGTAAAAAGGAAGTGGTACCCGGTGAACACGGATAGAAAGAGGAAAAACGAGAGTGCGGGCAGGGGCGTGGAGAATTGGAAACTCTCGTCGGGCATTGTAAAGGCTGTCCGGAACGATGTAATATGAAAATTTCAGCATTGGAAATTGCGTTTTCTTCTTCAAAAGTATGCTTGTATGAAAATAATTCGTATATTCGCACGCAAATCGAATTGCAGCAAGCATGAAAATAAGTCTTTATGCCTCCGAAAGGATTTGGCAAATCGGGAAAAACAATTTGAGCAAACGGAGGGTTGCCGCAGTTTTCCCGTACACTCCGGCAACCCTATCCGATAACAATACGGGACAATCACAACAAATAAACAAAACAATAATATTTACAAATATGAAGATAAAAAGTAAATACGCAGTCCTTTGCGGATTGTTGTTCGCAGGTGTAATGGGCTTTGTTGCCTGCAATGATAAGGAAGAAAAGGTCCTATCGGTAGAGAATAGGTACTCCAAATGTTTGTCTCATGAAAAAGAAATATTGTCAGAAGGTATTTTCAGTCCGGATTCTTTGGTTGTTTCATGCACAAACGGAGTGATATATATCGAGCATTATAACTTAAAGGTGAATTGCGGTTTTCAAGCAGTGAACGTTTCGGTTTCCACGAATGAGGACACAATCAGAGTTGTCGAATTCGGAACGCCTGAAAATGCAGATTGTTTGTGTGAAATCAATAATTTTGCTCAAATAGAGAATATTCCGAGTGGACGTTATGTTCTAATCATAGAAAATTGCAATCCCGAACCTTATAAACAGATTATCAACCTATAATATCGATGCATTATGAAAAAATATAACAAATACGCGATTCTGTCGATAACAGGATTGCTTCTTGCAGGACTGACGCTGCTCGGTTCCTGTCAAGATAAAGAAGAGGAAAACACGCAGCAAACGGAGATACAAATCAATGGTATAATAAAATCGTATCTTGATAATTGCTATGGAAATATGATACTGATAGAAGTCGGTAATTTGCAAATAGGCAACGATGGCACATTATCTCTTATGGATACATCTATCGATTACAAGAACTCGATAGGCATTCCGGTAGGGACGTTTTCGCAAACAGTGTTTAGTGTAGGCGATTATGTTAGCTTTAAGGCTGTACGAACAAATTCAGAAGATGAGTTGTTTCTAAGTTCTTATCCTTGCCCGACAGTATTTTGTTCTCCAAACGTTCCTCTGTTCAAAGTAATTCAAGTAAATAATTAAAACATAAAACCTATGAAGCGAAATACGATGATTAAAATTCTAATCACAATAATAATTTCACTAACTAGTCTCAATCTATGTGCACAAGATTATTATTGGTCTAATAAAACCAAACATTTTTTATCAAATTCTACAAGTGGTTTATTTGTTGTAAGTTCTGAGCTACCTGTAGATAGTTTTCTTATTTCAGCAACAACGAATTATGTTGTTGATATTGGCAATCTGAAAATAATATCATCCCAACTATCATTAGATGATTTAAAGTCGATAATAGGCTCTAATAACATCATTAGGACTAGAATGTTCAATGACATTGAAATGCTATTTAATGGAGAAATACTTCTAAAGCCTAAGACAAACGTTTCAATATCTCGAATAATACAAGCATGCAATAATGAAATTGTTGTAAAAGAGAAAAGCAAATACAATACTTATGTCATGGCTGTTTTGAACTGGGATAGTTTATTCGTTTATGCAAATAAACTATATGAAAGCAATATGGTCGAGTATTCTCACCCTAACTTTATTATTCCATTAGAGCAATTTTCTGACACTTTGTATAAGAATCAATATTATCTCTCTAATGAAAACGGTGTTGATATAAATGTGTCCAAAGCATGGGAAATAGCAACAAATAAATATCCTGTTAAAGTTGCAGTTATTGACGATGGTGTTGAACAACATGAAGATATGGGTAATAGAGTTATGATAGGTTTCACACCATCAGTCTCTTCGAATAATCCTAACACTTATGGAAAACCGAATAGTAATGATCCAGCCAATTATAAGTTTGGACATGGTCAAGCATGTGCAGGAATAATAGGAGCTGAACATAACAATATTGGCATAAAAGGCATATGCGAAACAGCCAGAATTATTCCTATCAATATATTTAATAATTGGTATCTCAATCCTTATGGTATGCTGTATTATATGGAAAATGCAAATGATTTGGCTCGTGCGATAGATAAAGCATGGGATGATTTTGGTGCTGACGTATTAAGTAATTCTTGGGGATATGGGACTTCTAATTCTGAACTTATTCCAAGTGCTGATGCTATTATTTCTGCAATAAATAGAGCAAGAATAATGGGTAGAAACGGAAAAGGTTCCGTAGTAGTTTTTGCTTCTGGTAATTCCTCTCAAAATGTCAATGGAGTTTGTTTTCCGGGAAATGTGCAAGGGGTACTTACTGTTGGAGCAATAGATAGAAATGGAAATATTCAAAGTTATAGCAAAAGGGGAAGTGAAATGGACGTGGTTGCTCCTTCTGGAAATTGTAACTTACAAGGAGATGTTGCTACCACTGATAGAATGGGTATTAAGGGATATGAAGCAGGAAATTACACTCTTAGATTTGGTGGAACTTCAGCTGCTTGTCCACAAGTTTCCGGTGTTGTCGCATTAATGCTATCAGAAAATCCAAATTTGACAGAAGTACAAATCAAAAATATATTACACAATACTGCAAAAGACTTAGGCGTAAATGGTTTTGATTTTACATACGGTTACGGTTTGGTTGATGCGTATGCTGCTGTACAGAAAGCCAAAGACATGGATTTGTATATCCGAGATGTAGAAACAGATAACGGAGTCGAGCCAAGCAATACGAATGGTTGTATGTGGAACAGTCCTGATATTTGGATAGAGGATTTCGATAATAATGTTGTGGATAATCCTCGCGGAGGTGAAGAGTATTATGTTTGCGTAAGAGTGCATAACAACAAAAATATTCCTTCCACCGGAACGGAAAAATTATATCTGAATTGGGCAAAAGCAGGTACGGATTTGCGTTGGAGGTCAAGTTGGGATGGTGAACATTTCTTTAATTGCGACAGGGCGGTTCTTAAAGGTGATGTTATAGATGAAGATGTGCCTATCCCTTCAATAGCTGCCAACAGCAGCATAGTGGTAAGAGTTCCTTGGGTGGTTCCTGTTGCAGAAAGATATATGTCTTGCAGTGAATTCGATAGTGAATTGTGGCATTTTTGCTTGGTGGCACGAGTTCATGATGGTAATGAGATAGTCAATGAGGATGATGAGAATGGAGATATGGCTTATTTCGTTGAAAGGAACAATAACGTAGCTTGGAAGAATTTGTCCGTATTGAGCAGTCATAACAAGGGTGCTGTGGTATCGGTTTCCAATCCGTTCAGGGAAAAACGATTTTTCAGACTTACTTATAAATCCTATTTGAACAAAGCAGGCGAACCTCTTGAAAAGTTTGCAGATGTATATTTGATGTTGGACGAAGGTTTACTTGATGCATGGAAAGTTTCAGGTTGCAAGGGAAGCGGCTTCAAACAGGTGAGTAATAATATGTTCTTGATGACGGATAGAGAAGTGGTGCTGGATAATCTCTATTTGCATCCTGACGAACATCACACTATTCAAACGGATGTTTGTTTCTTTACTCAGAGTGTTCCGCAAGATAGCGTATTTGATTTTGATATTGCTTTGTATTATTGGGATAAGGAACCCCAAATTATAGGCGGAGAACACTATATGGCAATTAAAAATATGGATAGAGACTTCAAGGCTTTGGCGTTGAACGATACATCCGTTCTTATGTCGCAGATTGTAAACTTTTCTGCTGTAAACATAAACGAACCTGCACGATATACATGGTATGATGTAAACGGTGATACGGTCGGAACAGGCATGAATTTGACAGTTCAGCCTATGAGGTCGCAACAATATAAATTGGAGGTGGTTGCAGAGGCTGACGGAGCAAAGGATTATGATACTGTAAGCGTGGCAGTACGTGGAGGCATGCTTGTTTCCCTTTCTCCGAATCCTGCGAATGACAGAATAGATGTCGGATACAGGCTTGCCGATAATGTAAGCAATGCTTTGATTCAAATCATAAGTTCCGCGGGTATTGTAGTGGAGACAACCCGGATAAGTAACACTCAAACAAACGTTACGATGAACATTCAAACTCTTGCAAGCGGCAACTATTCCGTAGGATTGCTTTTGCCGAATGGAGAAATACCGGATATGAAAACACTTATTGTCAGATAAAGAGTAAGTACTTCAACAAATAGTAAGGCGTGCCGGTATCGGCACGCCTTTTTCATGCTTTATTTTTTTAAGTACAACATTCAAAGTAACATTATCGGCTTGAATTTAGAACATAAAAAAGATAGAATGCAAGTAATTTGCATTCTATCTTTCTTTCAAAAATCACAGCATTCTATCTACCGATTATTTCCTACAGGCAGATTTACAGAAGCCCTTAGGGTAAAGACACCGAGATGTTCTTTATTACCTTTATAATTCATCTCCTTGTTTAATCCAAAACCATAATGAGCTTCCAATCCCCAAGCCCTATTCTTGAATCTCACTACCGCACCAAGACTTTGTGCCTTATCCAAATCCGGAATATTTTCGTTTTCAGGAAACAAAAAATCCACCTGATAACGCATTCCCAAATACAAACTGCTCTTGGAGAACTTCAAAGTCGTGATTTCCATATTTAATCCTGATAAATAGTTCCTGTAGTCTTGCGAAAATCCAAATCCAAAGTCCGAGCTGAGAAACAGAAAATCCTCCGTCATTCCTTGTGGCAAAACCCGGCGTAAACTCCGGCTTCATGATACCGCAATACTGTGCCGCATCGGTGGTCAGCCAATCCAAACAACTCTGCACCCCTGCCTCCGTCGATACGATAGACTCCTCGCAAGGACAGGAAGACCACGTATCATTCGGTTCCAATGCCGCAACGAAACTATACCGCGTTGTCAACAACACGGAGAAAGTCTTGGCAATAGAACTCTTGAATGCAGCACAAGCCTTCGACTTCCGCAAACAAATGACAGGCTTGAAGTCCTCCGAAAAGATAGAAAACTTCGTCAAAGAATACAGAAAAACAGTCAACTTCGTACAAGACGACCAAGTAATGTACGAACTTATCCATAAGAGTATCGACTTTTTGAGAAGCCTTCAATAAGCCTCTTAAAGAAACGACACAAACGCAGCAGCCGTCCGAAAGCACAACATCTCGGACGGCTGTTTCTATATCCCCGAACCACACTTTACCGTTTTCCGCACGGTAACCCACCCTGCATATCCGTCGATTTTCTTTTGTCTCTTACTCGAACACAGAACAAAGTTGCCAATCAAATTAAAGATTGCTTGTCTGTACTGTTTTACTTTAAGAATATATTGAAAACTGTATTTTCTTCTTCAAAAGTATGCTTGTACGAAAATAATTCGTATATTTGCTGGTGAATAATATAGCAACAAACATGGGAATAGTTTTTTACGCTTCCGAAAGGATTTATCAAATCGGGAAAAACAATTTGAGCAAACGGAGGGTTGCCGCAGTTTTCCCGTACACTCCGGCAAACCCTTATCCGATAACAATACGGGGCAATCATAATAACAAACAAAACAATAATATTTACAATTATGAGGATAAAAAGTAAATACGCAATTCTGTCGATAACAGGATTGCTTCTTGCAGGACTGACGCTGCTCGGTTCCTGTCAAGATGAAGAAGGGGATTGCACCGATTGCTCTACAGAAGTAACAGATTTGAATGTTGAACTTAAAGATTGCGAGTTACGTAAGATTACAGACGGTGATTATGCCGGATGGTATTGTTTTTACAAATTGGAGAACAATTCAGTAAATGCACGTACATACTTCGTTTGTAATCCAGACAAGGCAGAAAAAGTTCTCGGCAACAAAGATTCTGTCAAGGTTAACGTGAAGTTCAATCGCAGAGAACTATCAACGCCTATTGATATGATAGCAACGGTTATTGATGTTGCAGAGGCTGAAATAATAAGCATAGAGGAGGTGAAATAAAAAGTCTGTTAGTAATACTTTTTGTACTATGAAAAAGATTGGTTTTATATTATCGGTTTTCTTCCTTGCCTTTCCTTTGATGGCACAGGAGTATATACCCTTGGTTAAGGAGGGTTTGCAAATTTGGACGATAGACGAAAGAAGCGGCTTTTCTCATGAAGAGTATATTTACAGTCGAAATGCTCTTGTGAATGAGGATACCGTGATAAATGGTAAAAGCTATAAAAAGGTGTATGGTTTTCAGAGTGCGTTCTTCGATAAGGACAATGCCGTATTCGTGGGAGGAATCAGGGAGAATGAACAACGGCAGGTCTTTTATAAGCCGATTGCCGGTGAGGAATATTTACAATATGACTTTTCTCTTTCGGCAGGAGATACATTCAGAGCAGGAGCTTTGAGCGAATTGGGTTTGTTCAAAGTCAAGGAAGTGGAGATGGTTGTTTATGAGGGCGTTCAGCGACGATTGTTTCATATAGTCTATGAAGTGGCAAACCATGAAAAGCCTGTTGCATGCTGGATTGAGGGTATAGGAACAAATGAAGGTTTGCTGATCGATTGGCAAAGCAGAATGGCGGAAATAGACCCCGAACCGATTGTGCATTTGAGATGCTATGAATATGACGGAGCGTGTTTGTACAGAGATTATTCTTTTGATGAAAACATAACAGATTGCTATACTCCGCTGAGCGGGTTGAATGAGGTGGAGGATATGGCGAATTTGGAAGTCTATCCCAACCCGACGAATGGGCTGTTGTTTATAAATTCGTCGGTTCTTATCAGGCGATTGTCCGTTTTCGATTTGTTCGGAGCAAAGATGATTGAGGTGAAGATAAGTTCTTGTAATTCTTTTGTCGATTTGTCGGACTTTGATAACGGACTTTATATTCTCGAACTGAGTACGGATAATGGAATAATGCGAAGAAAGATTATACGAAAGTAATGCTTGCTTTGTAAATGGAGAAATGCTCGATATGAAAACGCTTATTGTCGGATAAAGAGCGAATAATTGACAAATAGAGAGGCGTGCCGATACCACCGGTACGCCTCTCTATTTATCGTTTGTTTTGGTGCATTACATTCTATGATATTCAAAACTGCAATGAGCCGAACTTAATGGCAACTCTTCTTTATCGGCAGTAATGTTCCTCCGGAGTATCGGGGGATTGCGACGGATTTCGATGCCTGCTTTCTTTTATGCCAGAGCTTTTCTTATTTTCAATAATGTGGAAAGCAGGTTCTCCACTTCCGATAGGGGAAGCATGTTGGCTCCATCGCTTTTCGCTTTTTTCGGGTCGGGGTGAGTTTCCATGAATATGCCGTCTGTACCGACTGCAATGGCGGCTTTTGCAATGGAAACTATCATTTCGGGCATTCCTCCGCTTACCCCCGAGCTTTGATTGGGCTGTTGCAACGAATGTGTGATGTCCATGACAACGGGAACGCCGAATGATTTCATTATCGGAATGGAACGAAAATCCACAATCAAATCATGATAGCCGAACATCGTTCCTCTGTCTGTCAGAACAATCTTTTCATTTCCCGAATCAGCCACTTTATCCATGGCAAACCGCATAGCCTCCGGCGAGAGGAACTGTCCTTTTTTTATGTTCACCACTTTACCCGTCTTGGCAGCGGCAACCAATATATCGGTTTGACGACACAGAAAAGCCGGAATTTGAATTACATCGACGAAACGTGCTGCCCTTTCCGCCTCTTCGGCAGAGTGAATATCCGTAACGACCGGAATATTGTATTTTTCTCTTATCTCTCCCAATATTTTCAAGCCTTTCTCATCGCCTATGCCCGTAAAGGAATCCAGACGTGAGCGATTGGCCTTACGGTAGGAGGCTTTGAATATGAACTCCAAGCCCAAGCGTTTTGTGATATCGACCAATCTTTCCGCTATTTCAAAAGGCATTCTCTCGTCCTCAATCACGCATGGACCTGCCATAAGGAAGAAGCCGTCTTTCCGGTCTTTCAATTTCTCGTATAAACTCATCTTGTTGTCAGATTGCATTTTTATCGTGCAAAGATAGCACTTATATCGCATAAAATTGCTACCTTTGGCAACTGAAAACAACATCTGTTTCAACGCTTGGTGCAGACAGAAACACGTATATGGAGGAAAAGAAAACAAAACGCACAAAGAAAACCGACAAAAGACACTATCAGATAAACCTTTCGCAAAGAGACGAATTGCTGCTTATGCGATATTGTGCGGCAAATAAGATAAGCCCGAATCTTGCAATCAAAAAAATAATTCATTCCTACCTTTCGGAGGCTTTGGCACCCCTGCCGGAAGAAGCTGCCAACCAATTGGATTTGTTTTCACCCAAACAGATGAATATTTTCGACCACAACGCCTGAACCTTAGAAGTTTATCGGAATACTGAAGCCCATCCTCTCCTTATATTGCAGCGTCGAATTGAAGTCCTTGTCCATTATGGCTTGAAAACTCACGAAAGCCGTCAGATACTTGTTTATCTTCATGTTTACGAACACCTCCGTGCTTATATCGGTGTCAAGAAGCGATGATTTGTTGTAGTCGTAATAAAAATCCAATTTGACAATCAGGTTCACGTTTTTGAAGACATCTTTTTGGAAAAGGAACTTCGCGTAAGAGCCGAGGGAGAATAAAGCCCTTTGATCTTCTTCCTCGAAACCGAAAATCTTGTTTCCCACCAATCTGTTGTCCTCCACGATGGTTGTCTTTCCCGTCAAAACGGACAAAAGCAGAGAAAAACTTTTTTGTTTGTACTCGAGTCCGAGTGAAGAAGTGAGAATGATGGGAGAGAAGGGGGCTGCAATCAATTTATCGTCCTTGAAACCTTCGTCGAATTGACTTTTCAGGTTCATCAAACCACTGTAATTCCAATTACCGTACATCTTATAAGAGAATACGGAGTTCACCTCTATCTTGTCATCGCTTTTCTGGAACTTGTTTTCCTTATCCGAAAAGCCGTTGCCCGTTTTGTCTTGCCAAATCATGCCGTATGCCAACTCCACGCCCGTATCCCATTGCACTTTGTTCTTCTTGAAGTTGAAAAAGCCCTTGTAAAAATTGGAGAAAGCAAAAGAACTGAAACCACCTGCCGACCAGTTACTCAAAGAAGTCTGTTCCGCACTCGATATGATGCTGTTCTTGACAGACCAATGCCGTACGCTGTCCGTCTCATCGGCATTTGCCTGCATGGAAAGCCCGAGGCAGAACAATATAAGCACCAAGCAAATCTTTCCGCTGCCTTTCATTTCAACCTTTCTTTAATCTGTACAATACATATATTTCACCCGCTATGCTCATCAGCGTAAGGATTATGAGCAGGGTGGAGAACGAAAAGCCCATACCGCTTTTTGCGAATTGACTTTCCACAAGTCCGCTTGCGGGAAACACTCTCGCATTATCCATACCCTTTTCCTTCAAAATCTTCTTCATATCCCCCTCGTCCAAAAACACAAGTCTGCTTTCCGTACGCGGATAATTCAATGAGAAGCCGCCGATGAGGCTGTCTCGCAAGCGTATGTCATAATTGCCTGCCCTCTTCGCAGCATCTTTTATTGCAAGACCTGTAAGCCTGTTTCTTTTCAACATCTGAGGAATAAAGGAAGAACCGTCCTCCTTGCTTTCAACCCGAACAATCTCCTCATTATCCAAAGCCATATAAGAAGAAAGGTCGATGAAAGGGTCGCTTCCCAAGGTGTAATACGCCGGAGGCGTTTTCCGACTTATCGCACACATATTCCAAACAAGCGGAACGAAGAGCGATTGATTGACGATATTGCACCATTGTTCATCGAGAGCCGTTGCAAACAAATAAACATCACCCTTTCCCTGCGGAGAAACAATCAGAAAGTCCTCATCGTTCGCGAATTTCATTATACTCTGAGCCACACAGCCCGCTCCTTTGGCGAAGGAGTAATATTTGCTTGCCTCCGGCATTTCCATGTTATCCGTAACCGAAGTAAAAACCCCCTCGAACAGTTTATTCTCCGTATCTATCGAGGCAACCCTCTCGCTCTTCCGCACCAAAGCTTCGTACTTCGGCAGACGAGCCTCCGGCAAAGCCCTCGAATAACTCTCCAAATCCATATCTTCCGTCGGAATAACGGCAAGAGACCCGCCTCTTGAAAGAAATTCCGCCAATTCTGCGGACAATCCGGAAGATATTTCCTTCAAACCGTTGAGAATAATAATGCTTTGGTAGGCAAAACGACTGAAATCGATGTTATCCGCCCTCATATTCGTCAACTCCATGTCCGTATCGTTGCCCAAAAGTCTGTCGAGATATTTGTTTTCTCCCGCAGCGTTTATCACCAACACCCCCGTGCTTTTGCGAACAAGCAGAGTAAAGAAAAAATCGTCATCGAAACAAACGGGATTGTCCGATATGGCAACCTTGGATTGCAATATACCGCTGTGAGGAACAGTGAAACTCATCTTTATCACCGAACTTTCGTGTTCTTTCAAATCCATGCTGACCGCAGCCGTCTGTTTATTTTCCACAAACAACTTCACGGGCAGTTTCTCCACCGTCTTATCGGCTTCGTTCACCACTCTTATGTTCAATTCAGCCACACCGCCGTCTTTGAACAGCACATTGTCGAACCACAAAGAATCGATGAACACATTGTTTGCATTTTCCGCTTTCAATGAAACGAACACATCTTCCGTTTTATCCTTGGAAAAATTTTCGGAATCGAAGCATGAAGTTTGGAAATCGGAGATATAAAAACATGCCTTGGAAGCCTTGGTACCCGTTTCGACGAAACGATGAGCATTTTCCCTTATCTCGCCCATCGGACGGGAGCAAGGTGTTATCTCTACTTCTTGTAACAACTCCAAGAAACTCTCTCTGTCAACGAAATGCCTGTGTCTGCCTGCCATGTCCTGCGTCATCAGACAAAAATCGTCGAAAGCGGAATACTGCATGACGATGTCCTTTGCCTTCTGCTTCGCAACATCCAACAAACTGCCCTTATCTGCCGAATTTTCCATCGAAAAGGAATTATCGACAAACACCACCACGCAATTACCCTTTTTATCCACCAAAGCCTTGTCCTCGTCCTTTATGTACGGAGCGGCAAAAAGCAGAACCAGAAAGATGATACTCAAACACCTGAGGCACAACAAGAGAATGTCATACAGCCTGTTCTGTTTGCGGCTCGTCGTCTCCAAACTCTTCAACAAACTCACATTGGTGAAATACACCCGTTTGAAGCGACGGAAGTTGAACAGATGAATGACGATAGGAATAGCGACGGCGAATAATGCAAACAAAAATTGCGGATAAAGAAATCCCATACCTTATGAATATAAATCGTCGGCGAAGATACGAAAATAATCGGCAACTATGCCCATTCCGTCCCATGATTTTACCTGCTTGCCGACAAAGGAACCTTTTCTCCTATGACGGGTATTGCGACATGCACCTGCGTTTCCTCTTTCAAATGCTCGGCATTCCGCAAAGGCTCGTCCCATCGGTGGTCGGACAAAGCGTACTTGGAATGATGAACCGTCAGGATATTCTTCGGCTTCAAGTCTTCGGCAATACGTTTCAACTGCGGAGGCAAAGTGTGAATGTATTTCCAATTTTCGCTGTACTGTCCGTTTTCCAAAATTGCCCAATCGATGTTCTGGAACAACTCTCCGGTCTTTGCGAAATGCTTTCCGTATCCACCGTCCCCTCCGATGAAGATTGTAAGCGTCGGACACTCTATAAGAAAAGAAGCCCAAAGCGATTGGTTGGCTTTCAAACCCCGTCCCGAGAAATGACGAGCGGGAAGACAGTGAATTGTCAAACCCTTTTCCGGCACCGCCGCTTCCTCCCAATCCAACTCGATAAGCCTGTCCTTGTCGTAACCCCAATATTCGAAATGCTCACCCACGCCCAAAGGACACACAACCTTGCCGACCTTGTTCTTCAAAGCCTTGACGGTTTTGTAATCCAAATGATCCCAATGGTCATGCGAAATAACGAGGTAATCTATCGCCGGCATATCGTCTGCCTTGTAAATCTCCGTTCCCTTGAACGCCTTATTGACAAAAGAAACAGGGGCAGCCGTTTCAAACACAGGGTCGATAAGCAAACGCTTCCCGTCCGCCTGAATAAGATAGGAAGAATGCCCGAACCAAATCAACACATTCTCATCTTTCGGAAGTCGCTTCAAGTCCGTCTTCACCGCTTTCACTTCACCCTCGGGACGAACAGGCTCCTTTTTGCCGAAGACGAAATTCCACAAAGCAACAAAACGATTTTGCTTGCCCGTCATCAACTCCGTCGGACTTTGGTTTCGGAACGCATCATTTATGAAATTCGGAGAACGTTTCACCCTTTCCAACCTCTCACCCGAAGGCAAACGACCGAAAGAAGGCTGATTGAGAAAAAGCAACACCCCTGCGGCAAGAAGCAACACCGCACACGCAACAATCAATATAGTCATACGCTTACGTTTTATCATAACCCCATTTGTCGGATAAAGAAAACACTCCCGCATACGCAAGACACACCACCGCATCTCACACCCTGCAAAAATAAGAATAAAAAGATTTTTAAGCCCTTTGCACCAAGCAAAAAACTTATCCCGCAAACCCGCAAACCAATCGCCGTTCGGTGAAATTCTTTCGGTGTTTTATTTTTACGTAACGCCGTTCGGGTATGTCGTGGTTTTGTGAGTGTTTTGTGTAATGCAGGATTGTTTGCGAGGTTTAACGGATGAGTGCTTCGGTTGCAAGGGCGTAGCTCTCCAGACCGAAGCCGGATATGCAGCCTTTGCATGCCGATGAAAGGAGGGAGCATTGCCGTTCCGTTTCACGGGCGAAGATGTTGCTGATATGCACTTCCACCACAGGGCTTCCAATGGCTTTGACGGCGTCTGCAATGGCTATGGAGGTGTGAGTGTATGCCGCTGCGTTGAGGATAATGCCGTCCGAACCGTCTTCCTCTTGCAGGTAATCGACTATGGTGCCTTCCACATTGCTTTGCCGATAGCGGAACTCCACGTCGGGATAGCGTTTACGCAGTTCTTCCAAATAATCCTCGAATGTCCTGCAGCCGTAAATCTCCGGCTCTCTCTTGCCGAGCAGATTGAGGTTGGGGCCGTTAATTATACTTATTTTTTTCATTGTGTTCGAATTCTCTGTCAATGACTTTGGCATCCTTGCCTATCAGAAAGAAAGTCGGGACAGTCCAAATGTAGCTTTTGGTTATCGGTGTGCATTCTTCGCAATAGGCATTCACCCATTCCTCCGGCAGTTTGCTGCATGTCGCTTTCCATTTTGCCTTGTCCGTCTCCACGGCTACAAGGAGGACTGTCAACTCTCCGTTTTTCACTGTCTTGCGGAGGCTTCGGCTTTTGGCAAGACGGCGTTTCACCTTTGCACAATCTTCGCAATCGGGGGAGTGAAACAGTACAAGAACGTTTGTTTTCCGGCTTTCGATGAGTTCATATAGCGTATGCTCGCCCTCTTTGTCCGTATAGTTGAAATCCACTGCCGAAGAACCTATCCGATTGTCCGTGTCCTTATCGTAGGTCTGGGCAAGCAGGGCGGCATTGCAAAAAAGGCAAAGCAGCATTGCCGACACTGCTTTGCCGATATGGTTCAACGTTTTGTTCATAGTTCCAATCTGTCGCCTTTTGCAGGAATGAAAATATTCTTGTAGCCGTTTTCCTGCAATGTTAGGGCGAAGTTATTCTGGGTTTCTTCCTCGCCGTGGACGAGAATGAGCTTTTTGAGCTTCGTTTTGTCCTGACAAGAGAGATAACGCAGCAATTCGTTGCGGTCGGCGTGTGCCGAATAAGAGTCGATGCGTCTCACTTCGGCTCTTACCCTGTATCTGATTCCGAAGATGGACACGAACTTGTCGCCTCTGAGTATTTTGGCACCCAAGGTCGTGGGGGCGCAGTAGCCGACACCCAGAATGGTGGTGCGGTTATTTTCTATGTTGTTGGCGATATGGTGCTTTATTCTGCCGGCTTCCATCATGCCGGAAGCGGATATGATGATGCAGGGAATTTTCGTGTAGTTCAATTCCTTGGATTCGGCAGTGGATTGTATGTAGTGCAGTTTCTCGAAGCCGAACGGGTCGGGGTCGGTTTTCATGAACTCTTTCATCTCGTCGCAAAAGCACTCGCTGTGCAGTCTCATGATGTTCGTGGCGTTCAAACTCAAAGGACTGTCCACGTAAACGTCTATCTTCGGAAGCATTCCCGTTTCCCACAGTTTGTTCAAGGCGAAAATGATTTCCTGCGCCCTGCCCACGGCAAATGAAGGTATGAGTAGCTTGCCTTTCTTCTTGCAACAAGTGTCGATGACGGCACGGAGCAATTCCTCTTCGCTTTGATTCATGTCTTCATGCACCCTGTCGCCGTATGTGCTTTCCATTATCACGTAATCCGCCTGCTCGAAGGCTTCGGGGGCTTTGAGTATTCTTTTGGTGTAACGACCTATATCGCCGCTGAAAGCTATCTTCACTTCCGAGGCGTCCTCTTTTTTTATGGTCAAAAGAATGGTGGCACTTCCCAATATGTGTCCGTTGTCGGTAAACCTTATGCTTGTCTCATCGTCGAGAAAGAACGTTCTGTCGTAAGGAATGGAGACGAAAAAGGACATGGCATTCTGTGCGTCCTGCACGGTATATATAGGTTCGACAGGCTCTTCTCCTTGTCTGGCACGCTTTTTGTTGAACGTCTTCGTATCGAGTTCCTGAATTGTAGCCGAGTCCTGCAACATTATTGCACAGAGATCACGCGTTGCAGGGGTGGTGAAGATTGTTCCCTTGAAGCCGTTCTTCACTATATAAGGAATCAATCCGGAGTGATCTATGTGGGAGTGGGAGAGAAGGAGGTAATCGATCTCGCTTGGCTCGAATCCCAAGTCCCTGTTCAAGGCATCGGTCTCCAAACCCTTGCCTTGATACATTCCGCAGTCCAAAAGGATTTTTCTTCCCTTGGGTGTGGTAATCAAATGTTTGCTGCCGGTAACTTCTTTGGCTGCACCCAAAAATTGTATATTCATTTCAACCTTCTGTTTTGTTCTTTGTCTGTTTGTTAATACGATATTTGGTTGTCTGAACGAAGTTTTTCCATGGAAAAGCCGTACCTTTGCCGACGGTTTCACCAAAAATGCTTGTCCGATATGAAGAGAACGAAATTTTTTTGCATATTATTTTTGACTGCGGCGGTTTTTGCTTGTTGGAGTTGCGGAAAAAAACAGCAGCAACCGCAGAAAGACAAAAGGTTTGTAACGAAGCAGGAGAAGCTGAACGAGAATGCACCGGAGTATCTGCCGGAATTTGTTTCCATAAGCGGTTTGCGAATCAATGATACCACCAATAATATAAAGGTAAATATTCTTTGCCCCGTTCCGAAGAGCAAGGAGACGAAGATAAACCTTAAACCAATCGGCGAATTTGCCAATGTGCTTTTCAAGGACTTTGTCAAGCGTGCGAAAGAGGCTGGAAAAACATCCGGAGAGTTTCATAAACTGAACATAAAAACTGTTTTCGTCAACAGTAACAACAATCTGATAAGTTGTTTGTTGGAAAGCAAGGAACATTTTGCAGGAAAAGCAGAAGAGAAGTCCTCCTATGGCGTAACCTATAAGGCAAACGGTTCAAAGCCTTTGAGTTTCAAGGAAGTTTTTCCTCTCGACGATAGAAGTTTCGACGAGTTCAAAAGTCTCTTCGGAGAGAAGGCGGCAGGTTTGAGCCTTGACGATTTGGAGAATTGCCGTTTTGCAGTGGGCAGAGACTCTGTCTATTTGTTCATAAACAAAGGTTCGGAGGTCGGACAAAGCAAATATGCCGCAGCATTGTCAGTTGCAGAGGTTTTCATGATAAATGGCAGGTAAGAAAAAAGCGAAAAAAAAGAAGCGGATACTGATTTTGTCCCTTGTCGGGCTTGTTCTCGGCATTGCGGCTTGGTTTGCGTACTCCTACGGCATGGATTATTACCGCAAATACTACGCCTGCGGCGGCGTTGCGATAGATTACTACCGTTTTCCCGTGACAGGCATAGACGTTGCCTCGCATCAGGGCGACATAAACTGGAAAGAGGTCTATGATTCCAAGGTCTATTTCGCTTTCATCAAAGCCACGGAGGGTGAGAACTTCATCGACAAGAAGTTCAAACGCAACTGGAAGTTGGCAAAGGAGAATAACATCATCGTAGGGGCATATCATTTTTTCCGATTCAACAAAGAGGGACGCGAACAGGCGTATAACTTCATCAACAATGTCGAATTGTCGAAAGACGACCTGCCTCCGGTGTTGGATGTCGAGCTTTTCGGCGGCAACAAGTACAATACGGAGACGAAGAACAAGGTCATAAGCGAAATCTTCAACTGCTTGCGGACTATGGAACGCCATTACGAACGTCGCCCCATCATTTATACCAACATAGAAACCTATACGAATTTCATCAAAGGCAACTTCGACGACTACGACCTTTGGTTGTGTAAGTTGTGCAACGAACCCAAGACCGTGGAATGGAAATTCTGGCAATACACACACAAGGCCGATGTTCCGGGAATACGTTCCGAAGTGGATATGAACATATTCAACGGAAATTATAACGATTTCATAAACTATCTATATGGAAAGAGCGATGAGGAAGAGGATATTGATTCTTGACAAGACGGATGAAGTACTGCCGAAGAGCCTTTTGCAAGCCGGTTTTACAGTAGATGTGCATACGGATTACCAAAGGGAAGATGTCTTGCGGTGCATAGATGAATACGATGGCGTGGTGGTTCGCAGCAAATTGGTTTTGGACAAAGAGATTATAGACAAGGCGAGACGCTTGCGGTGCATAGCCCGTTTGGGAGCGGGAATGGACGCAATAGATGTGGACTATGCCGAGAGCAAAGGGGTGGTTTGTCTCAATTCTCCCGAAGGAAACCGCAGGGCGGTGGGCGAACATGCCTTGGGATTGCTTCTCTGTCTGTTCGACAAGATTGTTTCCGCAGATGCGGAGGTCAGGAAAGGATTGTGGTTGAGGGAAGAGAACCGCGGATTGGAAGTAGGAGGGAGGACGATAGGAATAATCGGTTACGGCAACATGGGAAGGAGTTTCGCAAAGCATCTTTCGGGCTTCGATTGCACGGTGTTGGCGTACGACAAATACAAGAAAGATTTCTCCGACGAGTACGCACGGAGTGTCTCTTTGGAAGAATTGTTCGAGCGTTGCGAGGTTCTCTCGCTTCATGTTCCCCTCACCGAAGAGACGAAGTTCATGGTGAATGTCGGTTTCCTCGACAAATTCCGCAAGAACATCTATCTGCTGAACACCTCTCGCGGAAAGGTCGTAAAAACAAGTGATTTGCTCTCTGCCATCAAGTCAGGCAAAGTCTTGGGAGCGGGTTTGGACGTATTGGAATTCGAAGCCTTCTCCAACGAACTTGCTTCGGAGGCACTGCCTGCCGAATTGCAGGAACTGTTCACGATGAAGAACGTGGTCTTCACCCCGCATGTGGCAGGCTGGACGGTGGAATCCCGTTACAAACTCGCATATTACCTCGCCGAAAAGATAATCGGACTCTTTGAATAAGCATTCCGTCTTAATGGCTTTACACAATCGAAAATCAAACAAACAGAACTACAAAGGTCAAACGGCATTCCAACTTTGTCGAAACGCCGTTTGACGAAAATGAAATGCAGAAAGAAAAAATTATTCCGCCGTTTTGCTTTGATTAAAACGGCGGAAAAGTTTTTCTTTTGCAAAAAGCGGATATTCCTTATCGACGAACTTCGGCAACGACCCTCATGTTCTTTATCTTGTCATAGGTTTCCATAACGATGAAGAATGGAGTTTTTGCCGCATCTTCCGCATTGCCTCCGGAAGGGTTGCCTGCAACCGACATGGCTGCCGCAAATAAATCATATAAGAGGGATTTCAATGATTGTATTACGCCGACACGGCAATAAAAAAACTCGGAAACCGATATGCAACCGGTCTCCGAATGGTCATATGATACGTAAAAGTCTTCTAAGCGTACAATTCGGTGAAGATTTTCCTCAATTTCTCGCACTCTCTCAACTCTTGAAGAGTGATTTCGGCGTGTCCTTTTGTGTAACCGTTGCCGATAAGCATAGTAACGTCGCTTCCCACACCTTCTGCTCCGAGAGCGGCTTTGGTAAACGAAGTTGCCATCGAGAAGAAGTAAACTATACCGGTGTTCTTCGTAACGAGTATCGAAGTCATTTCGGTATCCGGAATATTCACATTGTTGATGCAAATATCGGCCATTTGACCGTTTGTCATCTCTTCAATCTTCTTCATTACAGGTACAGGTTGCGTTGCATCGGCTGCAAATACTTCGTCGCAGAATCCCAAATCCAACATTCTCTTTGTGGATTTCTCGCTGTGGCAGATACCGATAACCTTTCCTGTAACGCCTGCTCTTTTCTTTGCTTCGTAGCAGCAAAGCATTCCTGACTTTCCGCCTGCTCCTATGATGACTACCGTGTCGCCCGGTTTAACGAGTTTTGCGGTTTGTGCAGGGGCTCCGGCTACGTCAAGTGCCGAAAGGGCAAGGTTTTCAGGTAGGTCGGTAGGTATTTTCGCATATATACCGGACTCGAACAAGATTGCTTTTCCGTCTATGTCCACTTGGTCGATTTCGGGACGGATTTCTTTGATTTTATCTATTCTCAACGGAGTCAAGGACAAAGATACCAATGTTGCGATTTTGTCTCCGACTTTCAAATCCGTCTTTCCAATCAAAGCATCGCCTATTTTCTCAACAGTTCCAAGCAACATACCACCCGAACCTGTTACAGGATTACGGTGTTTTCCTTGTTTCTCCACTATGGACATCATTATCTTTGCGATTTCCGCCTTATCACCCTTTGCTTGTTCCTCTATCTGAGTGAAAGAAGCAGAGTCGATATTCAAGGTTTGAACATCGATAAGGATTTCGTTGTCATAGATTTCGTCCATGTTGTTGTCCAACTTGTCGGCAGGTTGTGGCAACACACCCTTTGGAGAGATTACACGGTGGGTTCCGTATTTACATCCTTTCTTCATCATTGCTGTATATGTTTAATTGTTACAAAAATATTCTGTCTTTTGAATGTGCAAAAATACGTTTTTTTTCTCACATCAACGCTGTTTGAAGACGATTTTCTGTATCGCCGTTTCATTTTTTCGGAACGGCGATACGGAAAATTCTTTCGGCGTTTCATTCCAGCGGAACGCCGTTTCGTTCAAAGGTATTGAAAAGGCTTTTTACGGAAAGGGCTTACAGCTTCTTTACGTATTTGAGAATGAGGTGGTTCATGGGGTTCGGTTCCAAGCCCTCTATGTTCTTTTGCATGAAACGCAACACTTGGTCGTAGTAAAGCACGACGACGGGGGATTGTTCCATGAGAATGCGGTTCATTTTCTTGTAAATTTCCGCTCTTTCCTTTGCATTGCTTTCTTTTCGTGCCTTTTCGTATAGTTCGTCATACTCTTTCGAGGCGAAAGCGGTGTAATTCGAGCCTTTCGGAGAGCGGTTCGGAGAGTAGAACAGGGCGAGATAGTTCTCCGCTTCCGGGTAATCGGCTATCCAACTGCCTCTGAACCATTCGGCTTTGCCTTGTGCCATGCTTTCTCTCAGTGCGGCGGGAGGGCAGACGTCCAACCTGACTTTTATTCCTGCCAAGCCGAGTTGCTGCTGTATGTATTTGCAAAGGTCGAGGTATGATGCCGTTGTGGATAAGGTGATTTCGGGCAAGTCTTTGCCTTGCGGATAGCTGGCTTGTACAAGAAGTTCCATGCATTTTTGCGGATTATAGTCGTAAGTTGCAGTGCTGTCGAAGCCGGGGAGCGAGGGCGGCACCATTCCCCAGCGTCCGGCAATGCCGATGTTGTTTCGCAAGTATTTTATCATCTTTTCCCTGTCGAAAGCGTGGTTTATGGCTTGGCGTATCCTTTTGTCTTTCAATGGAGAATTCTTGTCGTCCAAGCGGAAGCCGAGATACTCCGTATTGAGGTAGGGTTGCGTCATCAGCTTTATGCGGTTTCTGTATTTGGGCTGCAATTCTCCTTTTCGGGTAAGCACTTCGTCTTTGTAATTTGGGTCTATGCCGGAAATGAAATCTATGTTGCCTTTAACAAATTCCAAAAAGACGGATTGTTTGTCGATTATGAAGCTGACCGCTACGGCATCCAAATAAGGCAAAGCATTGCCGAGGCTGTCCTTTTCAAAATAATCTTCGTTTTTCAGCAGTACGAGTTTCACGCCCTCTTTCCACATCTTGAATTTGAAGGGACCTGTTCCGACGGGGTGCTTTCTGAAATCCTCCTTGTAATATTCCACGGCTTCCTTCGGCACAACGCTTGCGTACGGCATAGAGAGTATTCCGAGGAAAGGGGAGAAGGCTTCCTTCAACCTTATATATAATGTGCTGTCATCGGGAGCCGTTATGTTGTAAGCCTCGCCTGTTTTTTCTATGCAGGTAAAGAAGTTCCTGCCCGGGGAGGCTGTCTTTTCGTCAAGCAGTCTGTTCAAACTGTAAACGAAATCCGCTGCCACCACACGCCGCCTGCCGTTGGGGAATGCTTCGTTGCGATGGAAATATACGTCTTTTCTCAAATGAAACACATATTCTCTGCCATCGGGAGAGACTTCCCAGCTTTTGGCAATGCAAGGGCGTATGTTCAAATCCTTGTCCGTTTGCACCAAGCAGTTGTACAACTGCAAATCTGCCCAAATCATTGCTTGGTCTTTTGCGAAGGCAGGATCAAGAGAGGCAATGCCGGCAGCCTCATTGTAGCGGAAAATTTTCTTGTCCTCGTTTTGTTGCGGTTTTCCGCAAGAAAAGAACAAGAAAAGGCAGATGCAAACGGCAGAAAGCAAACGATAATTTCCGGACATCAGTTTTTGATAGAGTCGAAGTTTTTTCCATATACGCCTTGTGTCTTGGTAACC
>UQXW01000036.1 GCA_900545215.1 uncultured Bacteroidota bacterium | reverse complement strand
TAATCTTCCGCTTTATTACTACCGCCAATCCTGCGTGCCAAGAGGCTCGCATACAAGATGCCCAACCAGCCGAGAATGTTGCAAAGCAAATGCCTGTAAGGCATATAGTCGTCTATGTTGAACGCATTTATTATCAGATGAATGAAAGTATCGGGAGACTGACTGTAATAGGGCAGGTTGTTTGAAGCGGTGGGCGTTGCGGCGACTTTGTCCGCCCCTCCGGTCTTATAGTAGTTGATTACATCTTGAGAATGAAAGACATGAAAAAATTCATCGCCGGAAATACCTGCGTCCCTCGCAAGAAAAATCAAACCGAAAAGCGAAAGAATAATCGCAAATATGAAAATGGGACGCCATGCAAGCCATTCCCCCTTGTCGGTCGAGCCGTTTTTGTTTTTCAAAGCGGAGAACGGTTCTTTGAAAAAGTAGTCTGCAAATCTTTTCAGTGCATTCATCATGTCAAAATCTTATTTGGTAACGTTTGCAAAGGTAGTGCTTTTTTTTGAAACCGCTGCCAAGCTGTTTGGTTTAGAGCAAGCAAAAGAAAATTTATAGTCTTTTCTCCGATTTTTCACTCCTTGCAAACCGATAAAACGAAACCCTGCATTCACCATTCAATCACAAACGAAACCCGAACGGCGTTCGGGTAAAACGGAATTGCAGAAGTGATGAGGTTTTGCGGGGTTTTGCGATTTTGAAATGGTGTTTGCGTGGCAAAAATGTATCCTTTTTCTCTTTGTTCCGTAAAGTAGGAGGTAAACAGATAAAGAAATAAGGACAAATCATGCTGATAAACGTTTTCAAGAAGAATTATCCGTTGCAACTGCTTTTGCTTGTAATATTGCCGTTGATACTTTGGATTCCTGCTTTTGTCAATCCGCCGGAGGTCTTTGCCTCCAAGTTCGATATGCCTTTGTATAAGGTGATTTTCGATGCCGTGAAGGATATGCAGAGCGTGGCGGTTGTGTGTGCCTTTGTTTTGGTCGTGTTGCAGGCTTTGGCGGTCAACTACCTCTTTACGAGAAATCACTTGTGCCAAAAGACCACTTTCATTCCTGCTTTCATATATATATTGCTCATGAGTTGCAACGTGCAGACCATGACGTTCAGTTCGATTTTGTTTTCCAATATCTGCCTTATCATAGCCTTGCATTTCTTCTTCAAATGCCATGATAAGAACGAGGGAATAGATGAGATTTTCCAAGCAAGTTGCTTTCTCTCTTTGGCAAGTTTGTTCTACGCTCCGTCCATCTTCTTCATACTCTGGATTTGGGGCGGGTTGATTGTTTATAAGCTCTACAAGTGGAGAAGTTGGAGCATGAGTATTCTCGGATTACTCACTCCGTTTCTTTTGTT
This sequence comes from uncultured Bacteroidota bacterium, assembly GCA_900545215.1. Classification (GTDB taxonomy): domain Bacteria; phylum Bacteroidota; class Bacteroidia; order Bacteroidales; family P3; genus Onthomorpha. The sequence goes on along the minus strand of UQXW01000036.1, from coordinate 22,200 downwards.
GACGGTCTATTATTATTTGAAAGATATATCGGTGGAGGAAAGATTGCTTTCCGATGCAGGCGAATGGTTGAATATAAATTTCGATTTTCTGAACGTACCCATACAAGTGGTTTACATGTCCCTGTTGGCCATATATCTTATCCCGTCTTTGTTTTACACTTTAAGTTCACGGTCGAACAGAATAATAGAATACAGAAAGAAAAGCGGCGTTTTGGTTACCATGTTCGTCGTTTCGCTCATACCGTTCGTGTTAAGCAAAACGCAAGAGAACATGTCCTTTGTATTTGCCGTCCCATTCACCTTTTTCCTTAGCAATCTCTTCATGAACCAGCCGAAAGAAAAGCATGCGGATACGTTTTTCATCATATTGATACTTTGTTGCATTGCCAAGGTTTATCTGCCTTTGTAAACATGGAAGCATTTGCACGGAACAAGAACGTGGTTCGGGATTATGTTGCGTTCATGCAGGCAAAACAGACTTGCATTTGCAATCACATCGATGGAAATTCGTAACTTTGCAGTCTTGAAACAATCAAAATGATAAAGAAATGAAGTTCGGAGTTGTTGTATTTCCCGGTTCCAATTGCGATCACGACATGGTATATTTGCTAAGGAACAAATTAAATCAGGAAGTTGTGGAGTTGTGGCACAAAGAAACCGATTTGAAGAATTGCGATATGATTATACTTCCCGGAGGTTTCTCTTACGGGGACTATCTTCGTTCCGGAGCGATAGCAAGCCTTTCTCCGGTTATGGAAAGCGTAAAGAAATTTGCCGATAAGGGCGGTTACGTGTTAGGCGTTTGCAATGGCTTTCAGATATTGTGCGAATCCGGTCTGTTGGACGGAGCGTTGCTCGCAAACGATAACCGTAAGTTCGTGTGCAAGAACCAATACATAGCAACGCAAACCAATTCCACCGTATTCACACGAAAAGCCGTAAAGGGCAAAGCCTTGAACGTTCCGATAGCTCACGGAGAGGGCAGGTTTTTTGCCGATGCCGACACCATAAAACGCCTTAACGACAATGAGCAAATCCTGTTCCGTTATTGCAATGCGGAAGGAAAAATCGCTCCGGAGTTCAATCCGAACGGAAGCATCGAGAACATAGCCGGCATAACCAACAAGACAAAGAACGTATTCGGCATGATGCCTCACCCCGAAAGGTGTTCGGACGAAGAATTGGGCAATACGGACGGACGTATCTTGTTTGAAAGTTTATTGGAGAACATATCAAGATAAGCGACTTTGTTAAGAGCGTTCTTTTCCGAAGAAAAGATTGTGGAATGCGGCTGCGATGAAGCCGGCAGAGGCTGTTTGGCAGGTCCTGTCGTGGCGGCTGCGGTTATTCTTCCGCAGGATTTCAGGTGTGAAGAACTGAACGACTCCAAGAAATTGAGCGATAAGCAACGCAGATTACTGCGTCCGATTATAGAAAAGGAAGCCGCGGCATACGCCGTGGCTTTTGTCGATAATGAAACGATAGACCGGATAAACATATTGAATGCTTCGTTCCTCGCAATGAACAATGCAGTCAAGGAATTGAAGATAAAACCGGAACTTTTGCTGATAGACGGCAACAGATTCAAGAACGAGACGGATATTCCCTTTGAATGTATCGTCAAAGGGGACGCAAAATTCATGAGCATTGCCGCAGCGTCGATACTCGCAAAGACATATCGGGACGATTTCATGCTTGAAGCACACGAAAAGCACCCTCGATACCATTGGAACAAGAATATGGGTTATCCGACCAAGCAACACAGGGAGGCAATCAGGCAATTCGGACTTACACCCTTGCATCGCCGAAGTTATAACCTCTTGGGGCAACTCTGTCTCTTTTAATCCGTACGCCGTAACGGCATTACAACCGTTACAACCGGTTCAAGGCTCGCTTTATTCTTGCAATGCTTTCCGTAATCTGTTCATCCGTGATAATTAAAGCAGGTTTCAGGCTTAGGCATTGGGAATCGAACAAATGCGTTCCTGTGATTATTCCCTCCTTGAAGCATGATTTCAGGACCGTTTGCCAATTCACCTTTTCCGAAAGTTCTATGCAGTTGAACAAACCCTTGCCTCGCACCTCCTTAATCAAAGGGTGAGCCAACTCTTTGCGGTATCTGTTACCCTTTTCCTCCACTTTATCCATCAGATTGCCTTCCACAATGCAATCGAGCGTGGCAAGAGCAGCCGCACATGAGACAGGGTGGCCTCCGAAAGTCGAGGCGTGTCCTATAAGCGGGTGATGGTTGTTCAATCTCTGCATTATATCCTCACGACCTACGAAAGCACCGATAGGCATTCCGCCACCCATTCCCTTCGCTATGCAAAGTATATCTGGAATCGCCCCTTTGAAATGTTCGAAAGCAAACAATTTACCGGTTCTTCCGAAGCCTGTCTGGATTTCATCGAAGATTAAAACCGTTCCTGTTTCATTGCAACGCTTCCTTACCGCTTCCATATATCCCTCTTTCGGCAATTCCACTCCTGCTCCCACCGATATGGGTTCGATGACAAGGCATGCGGTTCTTTCGCTTATCTTTTCCAAGTCATCGAAATCGTTATATCGTATTTTGTTGCAGTCGGGTATCAAAGGGCGAAAGCCTCTTGTGAAAATCTCTTGCGAAAGCATCGATACCGCACCGAGGGTCGAGCCGTGGTAAGAGTTGTTACACGAAATCACTTCGCTTCTTCCCGTGAACAACTTGGCGGTTTTCAATGCACCTTCTATCGCTTCCGAACCCGAATTGACGTAAAAAATCTGAGAAAGGCTCGCCGGAAGAAATTCTTTCAGGCGTTTGATATATCTGTATTGCGGACTCTGTACAAATTCTCCGTAAACCATCACATGCATGTACTTATCCAACTGTTCCTTCACGGCAGATAAGACTTTGGGATTGCGGTGTCCCACATTGCCTACGCAAATCCCGCTCAACATATCCATGTATTGCTTTCCCGAAGTGTCCCAAACGTAAATTCCTTCCGCCTTTTCGACGTCTATCATTATCTCGTCTATTTCTCCCACTTGGGCAACGACCTGTCTGAAATCCTTTACCGATGTTTTCATTCTTCAATATGATTTTGTCTGCAAAGGTAAAATTTATTCGGCTTTGCGGTTTACTTTTTCGTCCTTTTGTTGTCCCTTATTGTGTCGAAGTACTAACTTTGCAAAGTTTTGAAAGAAAAATACCGAACGTATGAAGAGAAAAACAAGTCTGCTTTTGATTGTCGCCTTGCTCGGTTTCATTCGAACCGTAAAGGCTCAGTATGAGATAAAACTCGAAATAAGTGGTTGCAAGGACAGTTGCCTTATCTTGGGACACTATTATTTGGACAAGACCTACGCAATCGATACCGCTTGGAACAAGAAAGGTCGCTTCGTATTCAAGAAAAAGGATAAGAAATTGGAGAGCGGAATATACTTTTTCAGCACTTTGAAGGGTAAGTTCTGCGAGTTCATGGTCGATAAGGAGCAAAACTTCACTTTGAAGACCGATGACAAGGACTGGACCTACGATATGAAGGTGAAGGGTTCGCAAACCGCCGCAATTTATTTCGATTACATGAAGTCCAACAAGCTCCTCACCGAAAAGGTTACGCAGCTTTCGCATGATAAGGCTTCGCTTTCGGAAGAGGAGTATGCGGAAAGAATGAAGCAATTACAGCAATACGGCGACAGCTTGAAGAACGTATTCATCGAAAAGCACCCCGACCACCTGTTGACCAAGGTTCTGACTGCCACGAAGCCAGTTGCAATTCCAGATATGCCCGTTCCGACAAAAGCCGACGGCTCTCCCGACAGCACCGAATGGCAGAACGAACGCTGGTATTACTACAAACAACATTATTTCGACAACATCGACCTCTCTTGCAGCGGCCTTTTGAGAACGCCTTCCGCCGTTTTCAATCGCACTTACGAGTATTTCTGGAACGAAGTCATGAAATACGAGCCTGTCGATAGCATTCTCGTGTATGCGGACAGGGTGATTGAAAGAGCAAACGGCTCGAAGGCGATGAACCGTTTCCTGATACACAACATCACGGAACGCTATCTGCAAAGCGGAATAATGGGTCAGGACAGGATTTACGTCGAAATGGTGAAACGTTACTTCAAAAGCGGCAAAGCGGATTGGCTTTCACCCTCTTCGATAGAGACGGAAGTTTTGCGTGCCGAGAAATGGGAGAACCTTTTGATAGGAAAGACGGTTCCGAACCTTGCCTGCCCCGACCAAAAGGGCGACTGGCACGACCTCTACGGCTTGGATAAGAAATACAAGATACTTGTTTTTTGGTCTGCAGACTGCGGGCATTGTGTCAAAGAGGTACCCAAGTTCCATGAATTCTACAAAAAGTTCAAGGATAGGTACGATTTGGAAGTCATGGCGGTGAATACCGAGAGCGATACGGCTCATTGGCAAAAGTTCATTGCCGAAAAGAATTTGGATTGGATAAATCTGAACGGATTGGTCGCCAATTTCGATTGGAGGGAATACTTCGACATCGTGAAAACTCCCGTTGTCTATATTTTGGACAGACGAAACGTCATAATAGCAAAAAACATACAGGGAGACAATATCGAAAAGGTTATGGAGTTGTTGGATAGTGGAAAGTTGAAACTTTAATGCGATGGAAGCGAATTTTTATTCAGGCGGAACAAATCGCCGTTTTGTCGAAACGTTTTTTTGCTTTGTTTTCGTCGTCCTTTGTTTCGGAAAATCATCTGCCCAATTCGTCGGTTATGAGGTGAAGTTGTGGATACATGATTTCGAGGACAGTATAGTCTTCATCAAGGGGGCATACGGGCAGAATGCCGCCATGCTTTTGGATACCTTGAAGATGCAGAAGGACGGCAGTTTCGTGATGAAAGGGAATTATCATTCGGGCATAGTCATAGCCTCTTCCTTGCAAGAGGACTTGTTCAGTTTTCTCTTGGATAAGGAAAAGAAATTCACGATAGACATCTTTCCCGACGGCTTTTACGAAGTCAAAGGCTCGGTTGAGAACGACCGTTATTTGGAATACCAGAAGATGAACAAGGAATACAGGACGGTCATGTACGAATGCAATGCCGTTGCAAAGGAGCAGCCTGCGAAGAAGGACAGCTTGCAAGCCGTTTTGCTGAAAGCCCGTAAAACCTTTTCGGATTACCAACAATCGTTCTACAAGTTGTATCCCGAGAACCTGATGAGCGTATTGGTCAGAGCCGTTACGGCTCCTCAGGTCGATGAAAAGTACATCGATGAAAACGGAAACGTCAAAAAAGGCATGGAAGCGGAGTATGCTTATGTTTATCGCAGCAAGTTCTGGGATAGTTTCGACTTTCGGGACGAGCGGATAATGGGAACGCCGTATTTTTACAAGAAGTTCCAAACCTATCTCGATAAAATGACAATGCAAACGGCGGATTCCGTATTCTCTTCGCTCAAATACTTCATCGATTACGCCAACTCACGGGGCGGGGAACTTTATTCCGATTACATAATAGACCTGTATCTCGGAAGGTATTCGAGGCTTCCGTTCTCGTTCAACGAGGCAATATATGTCAAAATGGTCGATTCGCTGCTCAACGACGAATACACGCCATGGCTTTCTCAAAGCGAAAAGGATTTCCATCTTGCGAAAGCCGAACAAATACGCCCGTTCCTGCCTGCGAACCCTTTTCCAAACATATCGGCACAAACTCTCGAAAACAAATCTTTGCGATTGTATGATTTGAAGCACCGTTACACCGTGGTATTCTTTTGGAGTGCCAGTTGCGAAAGCTGCAAGAAGAATATCGAAGAGTTGAAAAATTTCTACAAAGACAATAAGGACAAATACGACTTCGAGATATTTTCCATAGAAATGGGTGGCAATATCGAAGAGACGAAGAAACAGTTGCAGCAAGAACCGTTCGATTGGATTGTCGTGCAGTCCAATCCTACGCAAATAAACAAACTGTATGGTTTGGATATAGATCACACGCCCGAAATCTACATATTGGACAATGACAAGAGAATACTGAACAAGACGGCGGTATATCAGCATGTCAGGGCGGTAATCGAACAAGAAGAAATGCAAAGAACGAAAGCAGAGCCTTGATTTGAACCGGTTTGTAAGGCAGAGAGAAAATTATTTAATCGAGATGAGAGTACATTTTATAGCCATAGGCGGAAGTGCGATGCACAATCTGGCAATCGCATTGAGTAAGAAAGGTTACACGGTAAGCGGAAGCGACGACGAAATCTTCGAGCCTGCGAAATCACGCTTGAAGGCATACGGTCTTCTGCCCGAAAAAGAGGGTTGGGACGCAGACAGGATAAACGAAAACATCGATGCCGTAATTCTCGGCATGCACGCAAAGGAGGATAATCCCGAGTTGCAGAAAGCAAAGACTCTGGGGTTGAAGATTTATTCCTATCCGGAGTACCTGTACGAGTTAAGCAAGGACAAAATCAGGATAGTGGTGGGCGGAAGCCATGGAAAGACGACAATAACCGCCATGATACTGCATGCTTTGCAGAACATGCACATAGAAACCGACTATATGGTCGGAGCGAAGTTGGAAGGCTTCGATGTAATGGTCAAGACGGACGAGCGTGCCAAGTATATGGTTTTGGAAGGAGACGAATACCTCGCTTCGACCTTGGACAGACGTCCCAAATTTCACCTTTACAAACCGAACATAGCCATCATAAACGGCATAGCTTGGGATCATGTGAATGTCTTTCCGACTTTTGAGAATTATGTCGGGCAGTTTAAGATATTTGCCGATAAAATAGAGCCGAACGGAACATTGATTTACTGCGATGAGGACGAGAATGTGAGCAACATAGCGATGAATGCGAGAAAGGATATACGCCTTTTGCCATACAAGGCTTTGGATTACGAGGTCGAGAACGGCGATACGGTGGTTTCTTACGCAGGAAAGAAATATAAGATGCAGGTTTTCGGACATCATAACATGATAAACATGCACGCAGCCATGCTTGCATGCGGGTGTATAGGCGTTAAAAACGAGGATTTTCTGCATGCGATGACCTCATTCAAAGGAGCGGCAAAGCGATTGGAACTTTTGAAAAAATCATCTCTCCGAGCGGTCTTTACGGACTTCGCTCATTCTCCGTCGAAACTCAAAGCCACGATAGCCGCAGTGAAAGAGCAGTTCCCGAACAGGCGGTTGCTTGCCTGCATGGAACTTCACACCTTTTCTTCTCTTTCACGTGGTTTTCTGCAACAGTATGAGGGTTGCATGGACGAGGCGGATGTCGCAGCGGTTTACTTCGACAAGCATGCGATAGAGTTGAAGCGTCTTGCAGACTTGGATTGCGATGAGGTTGCAAAGGCATTCGGTAAAAGCGGATTGAGAGTTTTCACCGATAAAACGGCACTTGAAGAATTTATAAAGGCAAACACAAAAGATAATACCAACGTTCTTATGATGAGTTCGGGCAATTTCGGAGGCATGAACCTGAAAGCACTCGCTGAAGAGCTTATCGAAGAAAAACAATAAAGCAAATAAAAAATGGGAAAGTTCAAAATAGGAGACAAAGTCAAGTTCCTAAGCAGTCAAGGCGGCGGAATAATACGTTCTTTTGCGGCAACGAATGTCGCAAACGTGGAAGACGAGAGCGGATTCGAGATACCGACATTAGTAAGCGACCTTATACTCGATGCATGCGAAGATTCGGCAGGAGCATTCTTTTGCTCTCCGCAAGAGAACGGGCAGGAAGAAAAATCGGAACCTAAGCAAAGTTTTTCGGAAAAAGATTATTATCCGTCGGAAGAGGAAGACGATGATGCGGAACAAAGGATAAGTCCGCTATATCTCAACAAGATGAGAGACCAAACGAGCGAAGGGATTTATCTTTGTTTCGTTCCCCATGAGCAAAGGTGGCTTGTGTATGGAGACATAGATGTTTATCTCATCAATCACACAAAACACAGAATTATTTATTCGATTCTTTTGGCTGATGAGGAGAAAGGATTTGTTTCGGAAGATTTCGGAACTTTGGAAAAGGCAGAGAAAATACTTGTGGAAACCATTTCGAGAGAGAGACTTGAAGCATGGAAAAAGGCTTGTGTGCAGTTGATGTTCCATGATGATGAAGCGGAACAAGTATTCATGCCCGTAAATTGCGAATTGAAGATAAGAACGAACAAGTTCTTCACCGAAGGCAGTTTTATCCATACCGCATTTTTTGAAGAGAAAGCAATAATGTATCCTGTCTGCTCCATGTTCGCCGTAGGCACTTTCTTGCAGAATGCAAATGTCAAGAAAGATGAGGCAAACGAAAAAACGGAACAACAAATCATCAATAAGGTAAGTCGCAACATTGAAGACACTTTGTTAAGCAGGCATAAGTTGGACGCAAAGACTGCCGAGGTTGATTTGCACATAGAAGAGCTGACGGAAAACGAAGGGAACATGAAGCCTGAGCAAATGTTGAAATTGCAACTCGACTATGCCGTGAAATGCCTCAACGAAGCAATAACGGAAAACCTCGATAGAATTATCTTCATTCACGGAGTCGGTCAAGGGGTTTTGAAGAAGGAGTTATGCAAAGAGTTCGACAAGTACAAGGGAATACACTATTTCGCCGCCTCGATGGCAAAATACGGCACCGGTGCGACGGAAGTATATATAGGAGCAAGTCCTGCAAAAATACGATAAGCGGAATGTCTGAATAAAACGGCATTTTATTCCACGGAGTTTGTTTTTGCTTTTCGGAAATCGGTGCTTTGCTCAAAAGCAATCTCTAAACGTGGTGATAGCTTGCCGACTTACCGATTTTTTCTTGTCTGCAAGACATTAGAAAAAACGGATGTGCGGATTTATCTGTTTGCTAATTCTGTCGCATCCGCTTTCTTGGCGGTTTGTATCCTCTTTTCTTTTTCTTCCGAGCGGATTTTACTGCACAGCAAAAAGGTTGACGGATAATGATGCTTTTGAATAGGAGTATAGGCGTGGAAAGAAAAACACCCCTGTCGTTGATGGCAGGGGTGTTTCGGTTATGAAGAATTGTTATGTTTATGCTGTGTTATTCTGTTATGCGTTTTTCGATTTCGTCCAAGTCTGCTCGGAAACGTCGGTCGGTTTCATAGCTGTTCTTAACGGATTTGCAAGCGTGGAGAACGGTTGCATGGTCTTTGTTTCCGCATTTGGAGCCGATGACTGCAAGGGATTCGTGAGTGTGTTTACGAGATAGGAACATCGAAATGTGGCGTGCTGCAACAACGTTGCCTTTACGGGTTTTCGACAGCATGACACTGACCGGCACGGAGAAGTAATCGCAAACGACTTTCTGTATGTATTCTATCGACATCTCTCTTGCGGAATTCTTAACGAATTTGTCTATGAGTTCTTTTGCCAAATCGATGGTTATCTCTTTCTTGTCGATGGAGCTTTGGAAAAGAAGAGAGATGAGAACGCCTTCCAATTCCCTTACACTGCTACTTACATTATATGCAAGGTATTCTATGACGTCTTCCGGCATGCTTATGCCGTCTTTTCTCAGTTTACGCTTTATGATTTCCACCCTTGTGGGTGCATCAGGTATTTGCAGGTCGGCACTAAGTCCCCATTTCAGACGTGAAATGACCCTTTGTTCCAAGCCCGATAGTTCGGCAGGAGATTTGTCTGAGGTTATGATTAACTGTTTGCCTGCGGAGTGCAGTCCGTTGAAGATTTGGAAGAAGATGTCTTGGGTAGCTTGTTTGTTGGCAAAGAATTGTATGTCGTCTATGATAAGGACATCTATCATCATTTGATAGAATTGAAGGAAGTCGCTCGTCGTTTTATTCTTTACGCTATCGATATATTGTTGGAAGAATTGCTCTGCACTGATGTAAAGCACCGTTTTGTCGGGATAGCGTTGCTTTGTCTCCAACCCGATTGCATGAACGAGGTGGGTTTTGCCCAAACCTACGGAGCCGTAGATGAAAAGAGGATTGAATGATGTCTTACCGGGGTTTTGTGCAACTGCATAACCAGCGGAACGTGCCAATCTGTTGCAGGCTCCTTCCACAAAGTTCTCGAAAGAGTAGTTTTCGTCTAATTGCGAGTTGACTTTGACTTTTTTCAATCCCGGTATCACAAAAGGATTCGGAAAATCTTTCACATTCGTATCTATGTTTACGGGTATTGTTGTGGGACTGTTCTGTGTGGCTGTTCTATCGCTTGACGGCAGTTGCACATCTTGTCCGACGGCAGAGCCGTCTATGGCGATGGAATAAATAAGTTTACCTCCGTCTCCCAATTCCTTTTTTATGGCTGCACGCAATTCTCCGATATAATTTGCTTCCAACCATTCGCAAAAGAACATGCTGGGAACTTTAAGCGTCAAAGCACCGTCTTGAAGGGCAAGAGGTTTGAGTGGAACAAACCATGTTTCAAATATATGCTTATCGGGCAATATGTCCTTGATGAAGTCCAAACAGTTCTGCCAAACTTGGTTACAATCTTTTTGCATTTAATACCTCAGTTACTTTGTCTAATTATACCAATAGTCTTCTCTAATAGGAGAAATGATGCTTTTCTTGATTTTTGAGAAGTGAACATATCTTCCTCCTTTTTGCTTGGCAAAGTTAACTCTTTATTGTGGAAAATATTTTCCGATTTCATTTTGGAAATGTCGAAAAATATTCTTACAGAAAAGCCGAGCAAAGGTGTCCGTTTTTGCAGCCGAAGAGAGGGAAAGGCGATTAAAAGGCAGTAATGTTTGAGTTTAGACAGCTCATGAGCCATGTTTACGTACGCTTTACAACTCCCTTACAAAAAAAATACCATTCAAACAATTTTCAAGCGATTTTTCTTCACAGGAAAAGCATATCTTTTCAACAAGAACAAAGTTATGGCAATCAGGCTTTTGATTTCAAAAGACAGCAATATGAACAATCACAACCTTGCCAAAAGAGAAAAATTTGTTTTTTCAATCTTTGAAATTGCGTCCTCGAATTTATTTTGTTGACTGCTTTCAATCAAGATTTCCATACTGCACTCCGTTTCAAATATATGCTTTGTTTGCTCTGCTTTTATTTCTTTCAACAGACTCATTACGGCATTCATTTTTTCGTAAGGAAACATCACTTTATATGACAGCCGTACTTTTTTTTCAACAATCATTGCTGCCGACAAGCATTCCGCAGCAGCCGTTTTATATGCCTTAATCAATCCGCTTACACCAAGCTTTGTTCCTCCGAAATAACGAATCACTACAAGTAATACATTGGTAAGATTTTTCGATTGCAACTGCCCGTATATCGGTTTACCTGCCGTTGAAGAAGGTTCTCCGTCATCATTCATTCGGAAAGTCTCTTTCTCGAAGCCCAATATATATGCGTAACAATGGTGTGTGGCATCGTAGTATTTCTTTTTAAGTTCGTCCAAAATGCTTTTCACTTCGGTGAGGTCTTTCACCGGAAAGACGAAAGAAAAGAATTTGCTGCCTTTTTCCTTATATAATGTCTCGGCTCGATTTTCAACGGTCAGATAGCTGTCTGTCATTCTCGCAGAACTTTTATGCCAACATTTTTATTACTCTTTCCAAAGCATTGACGAAAATGTCTATTTCTTCTTTTGTTGTGTAAAGGGCAAAAGATGCTCTTGCCGTACCGGGTATATCGAAGTGTTTCATTACCGGCTGGGCACAGTGGTGTCCTGTTCGTATTGCCACACCCATTTGATCCAAAAGCGTACCTACATCGAAAGGGTGTAAACCCTCCACGTTGAAAGAAAGACTGCCTGCCTTTGGTGCTTTTGCTGCATAAACCTTTACGCCTTTTGTATTACTCAAACGTTCTTGTGCATATTCCATTATGACGTTTTCATGAGCGAAAATATCATCAAGCCCGATTGTTTCCAAATAATCCAAGGCAGCACCTAAGCCTGCGACATCTGCCACGGCAGGAGTTCCGGCTTCGAATCTGTAAGGAGGAACGTTGAATGTCGTTCCCGAAAAATCTACATCCTTTATCATTTCTCCTCCTCCCTGATATGGCGGCATGTTTTCCCAAAGTTCTTGTTTGCCACAGACAACGCCTATTCCCATCGGTGCATACAACTTGTGGGCGGAAAAACAATAAAAATCGCAATCCATATCCTGCACATCAACCTTTCTATGCACTATTCCCTGAGCTCCATCGACAATGGTTCGCATTTCTTTGCCGCATTTGTTGCGAACTTTCGAGAAAACCGTTTTCACATCATTGACCACTCCGAGGGAATTGGAAACATGTGCAACGGAAACTATTTTTGTTTTCTCACCGAGCAATTCGTCCAACATATCGTATCGCAACATACCCTCATCGTCGATAGGTAGTACTTTGATGACCAAACCGCGTTTTTGAGCAGCCAACTGCCATGGTACGATGTTCGAGTGGTGTTCGCTTTCGGAAATCAGTATTTCATCGCCCGTTTTCATGGATTGTGTAAGTGTCTCAGCCAAAAGATTAAGCCCTTCGGTTGCACCTCTTGTGAAAACGATTTCGCAGCTTTCTCGTGCATTCATGAATTTGCACACTTTTCCCCTTACGGTTTCAAACAAATCCGTTGCCGTTTGGCTCAAAGTGTGAACACCTCTGTGTACATTGGCATTTTGATGACGATAGTAATAATCGATGGCAGCGATTACCTTATCGGGTTTTTGAGTGGTGGCAGCATTATCGAGATAAATCAAGGGCTTGCCGTTCACCTTTTCTTTCAAGAGCGGGAAATCTTCTCTTATTGCACTTATATCCATAAACTTTACTTTTATGCAGTTCTTCCAACCGCTTTGCAAAGATACAAATAAACATACTCTTCGGATTTTCTCGAAGTCCGAAAACAATCGAAATATCGTTTTTCGATATATTTTTTTCGCAATATCTGTAATAAATCCCTTTGCAAGTCGTCTAAGCATACGAAGTCCAAAAAGTGAGAGACATGAAGTACAGATTTATTTTTGTTATGCTGTTGAGTTGCTTGTTCTTCGATGCTGCGGCTCAAAAGATAAGCGGAAAGGTTTTTGATGAAAAGACAAAGGAAACTCTTCCGAGTTGTAATGTTTATTGGTTGAACGGCGGCGGTGGAACCATAACGGATGTAGATGGAGTGTTTACGATAGTCCGCAAGAAACCGGAGCAACGCAAATTGATATTCAGTTATACGGGTTATGCTTCCGATACGGTGGATGTGGAAGAAAAAACGAACATAGAGGTTGCCATGAGAGCGGTTGGCGAGATGTTGAACGTCGTTGAAATAAAGGAAAGAATGAAAAGCAATTATCTTTCCAAAATGAGCCTCGAACAAAAAGAGATAATTTCCTCCGAGGGTTTGAAACACTTGGCTTGCTGCAATCTCGGGGAGAGTTTTGAAAATTCTGCTTCGGTAGATGTCGGTTATTCGGACGCCGTGAGCGGCAGTAAGCAAATTCAGTTGTTGGGATTGACGGGAGTGTATTCTCAGTTGTTGCTCGAGAACATGCCGTTTTTGAGAGGTTTGTCCGCTCCTTTCGGATTGGGATACGTTCCGGGTAATTGGATGGAAAGTATTTCCGTCAGCAAGGGCGTTGCGACCGTAAAGCACGGCTATGAAACCATTACCGGAATAATAGATTTGGAATACGAGAAGCCTAACAAAGGAGACTTGTTTTCTTTGAACGCTTACGTGAACAACGAGTTGAAAAGCGAGTTGAGTGCCAAAACAAACATAATGTTCAACGACAAGTTATCGACCGGATTCTATGTTTACGGAACGACAAACCAATTCAAGGCTTACGACCATTTGGGAAACAGGGGAGGATACCACCACGGAGACGGATTCATGGACTATCCGAAGCAAACTCAAATCAATGTTGCCAACCGTTGGACGTACGAAGTTCCGGACGGAATTTGCTCTCAGACCATGATTAACTACACTCACGAAGAGAGAGTGGGCGGTGATATGAATTTTGAAAAGAGTATGAGAGGCAGCGACAGCATTTACGGTCTCGGAGGTACGACCGACCGTATTCACTTCTTCACAAAGAACGGAGCTCCCATAAACAATGCTTCCTCTTTCGGTACACAGGTTTCCGCAACCTATTTCAAACAAGACGCATACTACGGATTGACAAATTATAAAGGCACAGAGGGCGATGTTTATGCCAATGTGCTTGTGAACAGCGAGATTTGGGGCGGACACAGCGTCGATTTCGGAGCAAGTTTCCGTTATTCCGATACGAAGGAAGACCTTTTCAGCATGCCCTACCTCGGTGCGACTGCTTTCCAATCCGATATAGAGGGAATGAAAGACAATTTCTTCAAACAGGAAATAGTACCCGGCGTTTTCGGACAGTTCAGTTTCAAATACGATAAGAAGTTCGTCGCAACAGCAGGAGTAAGATACGATTACAACTCTTTCTATGAGAAACATATCATCACGCCCCGTTTACACTTCCGTTGGAAGATAACCGATGATTTGATATTCCGCGGAGCCGGTGGAAAGGGTTACAGAAGTGCAAACATCATTGCGGATAATTTCGGAATACTTGCATCGTCCAGAAACATCAAGGTAGATGGAAAACTCGACATGGAAGACGCTTGGAACGGCGGATTGAATATTTCCCAAACCATCAAACTCGGAGGCGATAGGGAAATGACCATAGCTTTGGACTATTATCATACCCGTTTTGTCAATCAGGTAGTGATGGATTTGGACAAGAGTGCCAATGAGGTTTGGTTCTATAATCTTGACGGCAAGAGTTATTCGAATGCAGCACAGTTGGATATCAACATAGAACCCTTTGACAGGTTCAATATCACCTTGGCAGGAAGATACAATGATGTGAAGACGACTTATCACGGCGAGTTGATGGAGAAACCTTACGTCGCAAAATGGAAAGGCTTGGTTGTCTTGTCCTACAAGACCAAGTACGATAAATGGATGTTCGATTTGACGACACAGTTCAACGGTAAGCAGAGAATACCTTTGAATGTGGGTTACAAGAAAGACTATGCGGACGCATACATATACATGTTGGCACAGATAACTCGTAAGTTCAAAAACTTCGACATCTATGTGGGAGCAGAAAACCTTACGGATTACAAACAAGACACCCCTGTATTCGGAGCAGACCAACCGTTCAGCCAACACTTTGATGCCTCCGTGGTCTATGCACCTGTAATGGGAAGGTTGTTCTACCTTGGTTTCAGGCTTAATATCAAGTAAGCGGTCTGATGAAACGCCGAAAGAAAAAGACCGAAAGAAATTTTTCAAACGTCGTTTTGTTACTACTGAAACGTCGTTTGGGAGAAACGAAATAATTAACGAGAAAAATAAGAAGCAATGAAGAAAGTTTTGATGTTTTGCCTCTTTGCCCTCATTGGAGCAATAGGCGTAATGGCACAGGAAAGAACAGTGCAAATATCCTTGCCGAAGTATTGTTGCGAGGAGTCAGACCCGATTATAGAGAAGACTCTTGCATACGAAAAGGGAGTGGAGAGTTTTCAAATCAACAGTGTTACCAAGTCTGTCTTGGTAACGTACAAGGAAAACAAAACAAGTCAGGAAAAAATCGAGAAAGCCTTGGCAAAGGCAGGCTTTGAAACCCCTAATTTCAAAGCAAACAAAAGAGCAATCGAGAAATTGCCTACGTGTTGCAAGAATACAGCCAAGGGAATCGAAAGCGGATGTTCGCATGGTCATTCCCATGAACATGGAGAAGGTTGCGGACACAATCACGACAAGAAATAATCATTATTCTTTTCAGATTGTAATTTTTTTTAGTGAGACGGGAGAAAGGCGAGATGCTTTTCTCCCGTTTTTTCTTGACTTCGTGAACGCACTATTCAAAAGCTGCCGGCAAAGAGCTTAATGATTTTCCGAAACCGGTTTCGGCATCCATTTGCTTGTTTAAGCAACAGTCAAATTTGTTTTCTCCATAATATTCTCCAAATTTTTGACAGACCACAATAAATTACTGATTTTTATTCTGCAACATAGTTCATACATCGCAATAAAAGTTCGATAGTTTATGTAAGGTTCTTATCGATTTACTCTTCTCAACAGATTCGTACTATGAGATGTACTATGAAATATTGTTTTGTCGAATATGATTGTTGTGAAGTGCAAAAAAAAATGACGCAAAATGCGATTAAGAGTGTGAAAGAAAGATTTCCATTTCAGGACAAAACGATTGGAAAGAAATTAAGAGACGAATACTATATGATATAATGGATTATTTTTTTTACAATAGTCGATGACTACCTCGAAACAAAAAAATAGCCAACGAACTTTATCTGAGGCAAATAGTCTTTTGTTCAGCATAAGAAATTGGTTATTTGTTTTCTGCTTTTGGTATTTATTGTGATGTGCGTATGTTCAGAGCGTCTTTATTCGATTTTTCCCATCCTATGCGGTTCTTAGGTATGTGTTCAAATGCTTTCATCATGTTGTCGTATTCTGTTTGTTGATTGTCGGTCAAGTGCATAACACCTCGTGTTATTTTATGCATCCATCGGCGGAGAGAACATTCGTACTCACTGCTGCCGGCAAAAGGGAAATGACCGTTTTGTTCAATGAATTGCTTTAATTGTTTAAGACCATCTTCGAATGAGTTACATCTCAGAGAGTGTACCGGGTTTCCATTCATGTCGTATTCTATGCGTAGAGGTATTTCCACCCATTGAAAATCCGGAGAAACCGTTACGGCATAGACTGCGGTGATAATTTCTGAAAAACGTTTCACAACTGTATCACGATTATCTGTGTCTTGGGGTATATACCTCGTCATCGGGTAATAACTATTTTCCCATAAATTGTAATACATATCTTTGCCTACATGCTCACAAGCCTGACGCCATTTAATTGAATAAAGTATCGAACTGTCAATGTAATACTTTGTCCCTTGAAATGTGATAAAGTCCTTTTGTAATTTGGATTTTGAAGTTGTTATAGTTTTTTGTGTATCATCCGATAAATTATTCCACTCTTCAGTTTCATCAATGGAGAGACCTTTGTATGAACGAATGAATTTGACAAAAGTTGTACCGAAAGTTTCTTGTTTGTGTGTGCCGACACCTACGATTGAACTAAATGCAAGGCGTGTTTCGGGTTTTAATGTAGCTAAACTGTGCAGAGTGTTATCTCCAAATATAATGTATGGAGGAACGTTTCTTTCTGTGGCTAATTGCCTGCGCAGTTGTTTCAACTTTTCAAATAATCTCATGTTCTCGTCTTCATCCGAGGCGGAGAAGTGTTCGGGTCGAAGTTTATGTTTTTTATCTTTTGTGGAGAAGTCTTCGTGAGTAATAACCGCAAGTTTTGCTCGTGTTCTGCCGTAGAGTACATCTTCGCCTTGTGGGGTTGTCTTGATGTGTGATTTGTTTTTATAATCAATTTCAATATATCCCAAATGCAGCATTTGCATGAGATAGTCCTGCCAATCATTAAAAGAAATGTCGTTACCACAGCCGTAAGTTTTTAACTTCTGAAAGTCGTATTGAAGTAATTCTTGAGTGTTTGAACCTCGCAGAATGTTGATGAGAAGACGGAAGTTGACTTGCTGTCGTGTACGCACTATTGCCGAGAGGGCTTTTTGTACTAATATTGTGCCATCGAATCGCTGTGGCGGATTTTTGCATACATCACAGTTGCCGCAGTCGTGGTTCATTGTTTCTCCAAAGTAATTGAGAAGTATTCTTCTTCGGCAGATTTGGCTTTCAGCATATTTTTGCACGTATTTCAACTTTTCTTCGTTGATGTATTGTTGTCCGCTTTCTCCTGCAAATTTTCTCAATGTTATGACATCGCTAATGTTGTAAAACAAGACTGTTTCACACGGCAGCCCGTCTCTGCCGCCACGACCTATTTCCTGATAGTAGCTTTCAATGCTTTTTGGAAGATTGTAGTGTACAACATAGCGAACATTGCTCTTGTCTATGCCCATACCAAAAGCAATGGTAGCGCATACAACGTCAATTTTATCATTGATGAAATCTTCTTGCACTTCATTTCTTTGAAAAGAGGAAAGACCTGCATGGTAAGCCTTGGCTCGAATGCCATTTCCTTGTAATTTTCCCGCTATATTTTCTGTGGTCTTTCTGCTGAGACAATAAATGATGCCACTTTCGTGTGGGTGACGATTGATAAGAGCCAACAAATAGCGAAGTTTGTCTTTTGCAGAATAACCTCTGCGAATGTCAAGTGAGAGGTTCGGACGATCAAACGATGAAATGAATATTTTCGCTTCGTTTGTTAGACTGTCGGAGATATGGAGTTGTTGAACAATGTCTTCTTGCGTTACTTTGTCTGCTGTAGCGGTGAAAGCTGCAATAGGTACATTTGGAAAGTTTTCTTTCAGTCGTCCGAGTTGTGTATATTCGGGTCTGAAGTCATGTCCCCACTGAGAAATACAATGTGCTTCATCTATTGCAAACATATTTATTTTCAATATGCTCTCTGTTGAAGGTCTCAAAAAGCCATATTCCATTTCGGAAAGCAATTTCTCAGGAGAAATATACAATAATTTATATTCGCCACGTATGGCATGTATGGCAATATTTTGATTTTCCATTTCCGAAAAACTGCTGTTCATTGTGACAGCTGCTATACCGTTGGCACGAAGTCTTTCAACTTGGTCTTTCATAAGAGAGATGAGTGGCGAAACAACAACAGCAGTTCCTTCCATCATCAATGCGGGCAGTTGATAGCAGATGCTTTTTCCTCCGCCTGTCGGCATTAAGACAAGACAGCCTTTATGGTTAATGATATGTTGAATGATGTCTTCCTGTAATGGTCGGAAGTCGTTGTAGCCAAAATATTTCTTTAATGCTTCTTGTGTTGTCATGGCTTTTTGATTTCTGCTTTCAAGGTGTCGAATGTGTTATATTGCTCTTTGAGACAGGGTTCGTTTGCGTTTGGAATGAAGTATGTGGTTTTTAATTTTTTCTCCCATGGAGACCATTTGCCACAGATGATACCTTCATGGGCGATGACGGGGAAGAAAATGCCGTTGTTGGTATAGGCGTGGTGGAAATGTTCCGGCTTGATGGCGAGTTCTCGGCTTTTGTAACCTATAAGATATTCATCGTATGGAGCCAAGAGAAGAGAACTGCCTTTTCGGAAGCCTCTTGTACGACATGAAGTATGCAGATAGAAATTATAACCTTTCCATTGTTCTTTTGTCAGTTCGTTTCCGAGCAGCGATACGGCTTTTTGACAGTCCGAAACGCTCATTCCCGACCACCGGACAAAATCTTCAAACGTGGCAGGCGAGTGGCTGCGGAAATATTTGTCGGCAAGGAGTTGAAGCATTTCGTCTCTTTCCAAAGCCGGTGTATGTTTTATCTTGTTTTCTGCCAAGGTATAGGTTGCCTGCATGGGAGAAAGGTCTTCGCTGCACAGCGTTCCGCTAAGTTCCGACATGCGTATGTGGTATGAAAGCCTGTGGTTGTCCATCTTGATGTCTTTTTCAGCCAAGGCTTCGACCAAGTCGTTTTTGGTTACGTTGCCTTTCGCTTCGGCTGTCCGAACAAATATTTCACGGATTGAGTACAACTCCTTGTCTTCTATTGTTATCTTGTTCGACTTCATCCATCCTTTGATTACGGCTTCCGCCCTTGATGCACAGAGTGAGAGTAACCACCAATAATCCTTACCCGAAACGAGTTGCCAAGTACCCCTGAGCAAATGCAGACGTATGATTTCACCGCTGTCGTATGCCTTTCGGAATGTTTCCGCCGAAGCATTCTTGGTTCTCGAAAGCACAGCCCATCTTACCATGCGGTAGTCCTGAGCCTGCATTGCACAAAGATGAGATACCACTTCGGAGGGTGTCAAGAACTGCGGGCAGGCAAGTTGTTGCGAAAGGAGACGTATGGCGATAGGATTCATTGTTTAATATTTTGTGAAGCGGTATTTGTCCCTCAACACGGCTTTTTCATCTTCGTCAAGGTTTGTGAAATATGCTTTCCAACCCGGACAGAAGTCGATATGCCAACGCCAAAAGCGTCTGAGGAGAGACTTCGGTGAGCGGTCATACTTTTTTTCTCATTGCACAGTCGGCACAGTGTTCTTGTTTCTTTCTCATTTCGAATTGTTTTGTTCGGTTATTTTTCAAGACCGGCTTTGAGACATCTGATGACGGCAGAATTGAAGCCTGCATGGTCGAGTTCGTTCAATCCTCTGATGGTCAAACCTCCCGGTGTCGTTACTTTGTCTATTGCGACGGCAGGGTGTATGCCTGTTCCTTCAAGGAAGGACACAGCTCCTTTCATGGCTTGCATGGTAATCAGCCGAGCCTCTTCAGGGTATAGCCCCATCTCGACACCGCCTTCGGTCATGGCATGAATGAACCGCATGATGTAAGCGATACCGCAGCCGGAAAGCATGTTGCCTGCTGCAACCTCTTGTTCTTTGCACACTTTCACCTTACCCAAAAGCAGCAATAACTCTTCTATTATATTTATGGTATCAGCCCTCACTCCTTCGGCAGGAGCAAGAAAGGTCATACTCTCGTTGAACTCCGCAGCAATGTTAGGCATGACATAGAATACCTTTGTTGTCTTGTTCCCGAAGTATGAGCGAAGAGTATCGGTGAAGACATTTGCCGCAACGGACAATATCATTTGTTCATCGAAGTTAATTGAATCTCGTATCTGCATTATCACTTCTTCTATGAGCCAAGGCTTGACCGCAAGCACAATAACGTCGGCTCCCTTTACCGCTTTCACATTATCGAGAGATATTTTGATATTCGGAAAATCGTTTCTGAAACGACTCAAAGTTTGTTCTGTGCGAGCAGTGATTGTGAGCGAATGTTTACCGGTCTTAGCCCAACCTTTGATTAAAGCACCACCCATGTTGCCTGCTCCGATAACGGTTATATTCATTATGATTGCATCTTGATTTTTCAGTTGCAAAGATAAATACTTCGTGGCAAGTATGACGAATAATAATATGTTATTTGTTCTTTTGAAATCTCATTGTGATACCGATGAATACGAAGTATCGGTATGGAAAGCCCGCCGAGTGAGATAAAAATCGTAGATTTGCAGAGTTGAATGTAAGTTCAAAATAGAAGTGCATTTTTTGCGTCGGTGTTATCAGGGTAAGCTATCGTTTTTCTGCAAATCGGTTATCTTTTCGGTTGGTTTGTCTATTTTTTCTTCCAATCGTTTGACTTCGGCTTCTAAGTCGTCGTTGTTGTCGCTTACCATTGCATCTATAAATATGGAATTGATAAGCGACATTCCCAAAATACTGCCGATTATCAACAGAATGGAAAAGCTTTCACCAAAATAATTATTGACTCCGAACTATCTAATAGGTAGAGATGGCATCGGAAATTTCATACCAGCCCTCCGCACAGTGAACAGTCTGAAGACAGAATAAATGCTGTCCATCGGATTGCAGAAATATTCCGGAGCAGCCTCGCCGAACATGATGCAATTAAAGAGCGAAAATACAATTAATAAACAAACCGAAGAACACACTGTAAGAATCTTTGATTGCTCGCTTCAAGCCCACGGTAATAGCTCCTATATTAGGGAAAAACTTTATCATTCTGAACATCTTGAATGCACGAAGCACTCTTAATACCATTAAAAATGATAGATTCATATTCATGGAAATGAACATGTTCAACAATGAAGATGTTGTTACCAGAACAAGAATACCATCAAATCTGTTCCAAGCATCTTTTCAATATTCCTTTATTCCATAAACATAATGCTTGACAATCATTTAAATCAAAAATATCAATGATATTCCGCAATCTATGTATGTTAGCACGGGAGAACGCTACCCGCTCTCTTGCACAAAGATGGTGATAAATTGATGACGATGAAAGTCAGTATGATTTTATCGTTGAGAAAGAAATTTATTACTCTTTGTTTCATTGCAGCTATGTGGCGTGTCAATATGTTTTTGAGAATATTCTCTATAAGAAGAAATAGAAGAGTTCTTCAAAAGAGGTCGGAAAGTGCGGTAATGGCTATTGTCGAATTGGCAAAACAAGAATATATACATCATTATTTCCTTAATAAGGAAACAAGAGTATGAAAAGAGAATTTCGACGGAATTTTTTCGTGTTTTGAGGTGATTTTCGTGCAAAACGGCACTTTCAAAATGATAAGAAGATTGCCTCGAATGAAAACACGGCGTTTTTTCGCAAGAAAACGAAGTCTTTTGACTCGAAAGACTTCGTTTTAGCACTGCTAACTCTTCGTTTTCTTGAAAAAAGACGGCGTTTTTCGACCGTCA
>UQXW01000035.1 GCA_900545215.1 uncultured Bacteroidota bacterium | reverse complement strand
AACTTCCCGGATAACACCGCGAATCGAGGCGCCGGATTGGTGTCCTCGGAAGTTGAACCATGGGAAAGAAACATTACATCGCTCAAAAATTTCAAAGGTAAATGGGAGGATATGTTGGATAAGTCCACGCCTGTACCTACTCCATGCACGAAAGAGTATGAAAAGGTCGGCGTATTCGAAGGAGCGGCTTACCAAGACAAAGGAATGTA
The DNA here is from genome assembly GCA_900545215.1 of uncultured Bacteroidota bacterium. Classification (GTDB taxonomy): domain Bacteria; phylum Bacteroidota; class Bacteroidia; order Bacteroidales; family P3; genus Onthomorpha. The sequence continues at coordinate 24,317 of UQXW01000035.1, read as the reverse complement.
CAGACCATATCAGGATTGCCTGATGAGAAGCGACAAACCTTTCTGTCCGGTATGTACAAGAGAGATAGAAAGAATGCTTGAACATCATTGCAGGTAAGACTTTCGGCATTCGAATCGCATTGTGTTCCCTGCAACCGGTACATTGCGTTGAACGATACAGGTATCACAGGAAATGTTTCTTTATTCTTCTTTTGCGGATTGAGGCTTGTCGGTACCTGTCAACTGATGGCGGAACATGTAAAGGTAATAATATGCCATGAAAAGCACTCCGAGCATTATGTCTCCTATGTTCAGTCCTCTCATACCGAAAAAGAGTATCGGAATAAACAAGCTGCCTGTTCTGCCAAGGGCGTAGAGGTTCACTCCCGTGCCGTGTCCGTTCCATATAAGGAGGCATGCGTAAACGGTAAGTGCGGCAAGCAGAGACAGGAAGACGTAGTATAAGATGTTTGCTTCAAAGAAGAACAGCAGGTTCTCTTTCCAGAAATAGAAAGAGGCGGGAAGGTTATCGCCTTTCAGGAATGCCGTAATCGAATCTTGAAAAAACAGTCCCGCAAGACCGTATAGCAATAGGAAAAGTGCGTTGGCAAGAGATAAAACCAATGGTAGTTTCACCCTCCAAGTCGAATACATGTCTTTATTCTTCGGATAACGTACGACTTTCGGAAATTGCAAGCCGCCTTGTTGCTTTTTATCTGTCATATCGGTGTGTTTTGTCTGCAAAATTAGCCATAATATTACGTATTACGCTCGCTTCGCTTACTCCTTTGGCGGGTTTGTCGTCTGCATTGCCTGCATATCGAAAATTTTTCTTCGACTCATACATACCATAAGTACGCTTCTGCCCGATAGATATACGAGAAAGGCTATCCAAAGTGCATTGTTGCCGAATGTTTCACGCAATCCGAAAAACAGTCCGAAAAACAGGGCTGTTGCAATGAAGATTGCATTCCTCATCAGGCGGGTTTCTGTCATGCCTATCAATATTCCGTCATATAAGAAAGCCACGCAACCGCACAAAGGAATGAAAAGCGTCCATATAATATAATCCCGACTTGCATCGAGAACGTTTTGTTGATTTGTAAGTATGGAAAGTATGTTGTTTCCGAAGAAAGCATACATCAAAGTGAAGAAGGCACTCAATATAACGCCCCATAGGAGAATGTGTTTGACGCATTTACTCAAATTCTTTCCGTCTCCTGCCCCCTTAAAGCGTCCGCAGAGAGCTTCGGAAGCGTATGCAAAGCCGTCCATGAAGTAGGAAAAAAGTGTGAAAAACTGCATAAGCAAGGTATTCACGGCAAGCAGAGGATAGGGCATGGCGGAGGAAGCAATGGTGAAGTATGTCGTAACGGCAATTATGCATAAGGTTCTGAGGAATATGTCGGCGTTTGCCTTGAAGAACAGGGAGAGTTCCTTCTTGTTAAGAGTTGCTTTCCAATCTGCAAATTTCGACAAATGCCCGTACTTCCTGTACCAAAGGAAAAGCGTGGTCAACAAACCGCCCCACTGTGCAATCAGCGTTCCTGCCGCCACTCCTTTTATGTGCATTTGCATGTGGATTGCCAAGACGAAACTGAAAACTATGTTAAGTATGTTTATCAGTATCGAAATCCACATCGGTGTTTTTGAATCCTGCATTCCGATGAACCAACCCTTGATTGCATACATGCCCAAGGTTGCCGGAGCTGCCCAAATGCGTATGTAGAAGTACTGCATCGCCAAATCGCCGAGAGAATTTTTGTCTTCTATGCACAGAAGTGCCACCGTGCCGATGGGCTTCTGCAAAAGAATGAGACCGAGCGAAACAATGAGGGCTATGAAACATGCCCTCATCAAAATGTTCATTTGTTCTCTCTCGTCCTTTGCCCCGTACGCTTGGGCTGTGAAGCCGCTTGTCCCCATTCTGAGGAAGCCGAAGTTCCAATAAATGACATTGAAAATCATCGTTCCTATCGCTACGGCTCCTATATAGTCTATTCCCTCTTGCACATCTATGTGTCCTACGATTGCAGTGTCCACCATACCGAGCAGAGGCACGGTTATGTTCGTTATGATGTTGGGAATGGCAAGGCGGAGGATTTGTTTGTTCATCGCGTACGGCTTCCGACTTTATCTTATCTTTTGAAGATGTTCATGTAATACTTCCAATGCCAAACGATGTGGATTATCGCTATGATGGTCATTGCTATGCCGAACTCCACATGGAGTTTCAAAATCGTTCCGAGCCACTGCATGCCGAAATGGTAGTTCAACTGTATGGCGAGAAGGAAGCCCAGCAGACAGGAAACCAAGCAGGTTATCAGCAATATACTGTTCCATATCTTGCGATGGGTCATCTTCTTTATCTTGCCGCCTTTCATGAGGGCGAAAGTAAAGAAATAGGCACACAGACAGATAAGACTGATGGTTATGACGCTGTACGGCTTCGCTTTATTCGTCTGCGGTGTCGGTGCTTGTTCGATTACAGGAGTTTCCTCAGGGTTTTCTTCGATTATGACCTCTTCTTCAAAGTCTTCCATGCGTTGTTGTTCCTTTGCTCCTTTGTTTTGGTCAACGGTTTCGGTCGTTTGCTTACCTGTTTGCAAATCAGACTTTGAACGAATCGGCGTTTCATTTTTTTCTTTCGCCGTTTCATTTTTTTCTTTCGGCGATTCGTCGGCGTCTTTCTTCGTTTCGTTTTTCACGTTCTCCAAGATGGCGGAATCACAATAGCCGTCCCCATTCTCATCTGTAAACCTGCCGCATGCCCCTTGGCAATTCACCTTACCTCCGAACGGACATTGTGCATGAAGTCCGCCTGCGAAAACGAGCAAACAAAGCATGCTCAATCCGATACTCCAAAATGTTTTCATGTTACTTTGTGTTGTTCTCGCTGCAAAAGTAATACATTTTTACAAGAAGCCACACAATCGCAGACTTACAACTTGAACCCGGGTTTCAATGCATATCTCTTTTCCCGAACAGCCGTTTTGTCTTTGCAGCTTGGAGATTGTTGAAAATATGCGGCTAATCGGCTTGGGTGAAGCGATGGTTCGCTTTCTTGGAGAAGCGTTTGAGTGATATGGAATGGTCTATGTTCAGAATGACTCCCACTGAGAAAGAGAGAAAACCGTTGCGTACTACTTTCTCGAAGCCCGGGCGGTCGCCTGTTATGCGGTTTTGCCGGAATATTTGTACATAAAAGTCCGACGAACAAGCTTTGGCTATCTTCTGACGGTACATTGCACGGAGGTAATATTGGTTTGCTCTTTCAAAAACCAAACCTTTGGTATTCGTGGAGAAGTTATTGAAATGCGGACTGCCGAGAAGGCTGACGAAGTCTTCGCTGTCATAGAACGCAAACTTGATATTCAATTTCTTGTACGATGCTTCTATGTACGGATAGTATGCCCAACCTTCGTTAAACGGCATAAGGGTGATTTCGGACAGGGATTTGTAATAAAGGAAATCGCAACCGGATGTGATATGGAAGTGCTTGCCTATATGCCTTGTGAGTTTCAGCCCCAAGGAAAGGTTAATCCATGACTCGACAGTGAAATCTTCGCTCAGGTTTTCGCCGCCGAGGTGCTGCACAAGAAAGGAAAGAGGAAGGGCAAGTTCGGATTTGTCGTTATCGAAGAGTATTCTGCTTCGGGAACTTATGCCTAAGGTGAATGCCTCTTGGTGAATATCGTTCGCAAAGACGAAACTCTGCCAGTTGAGCCATATATCGGAACGATTATACTTTGTGTTTATCCGCAGTTGCAAGCCTGCCTCGGGGTCGGAAGCAAAGGTGTTTTCAACGTTATAAAGAGGCTCCGGCAGGAAATGGGAGTTTCGGTTCTCTATGTTGCCGAAAGTCAGCGATGAATTCGGGGTTATGAACCATACTGCCCTGAAATAGGGCATCAAATGCAATCCGCTTGAATACTGATAACCTTTCCAATCGGGAAGATTGGCATAAACCATGCACGGATAGCGTTCCGCTCCGTGGAAACGCAAGGCAGAGAGACCTGCTTCGATGAAAAGATTATTGCTTATACCGTAGGAAAGCGTCGGTGTGAGGCGAAAACCCGGCAGAGTATAGCCTGCGGTTTTCACTCCCGTGTATTCGTTATCGACAAAGAAGTCTTGGTTATGTATATTGAAGAGCAGTTGTTTTTCTTCGGGCTTGGAGGTATCTGTTTTGCAAGAAAAACCATCATAAACGAACTGTGCCGAAACTTCAAACGCCGAAAAAACAGGCAGAAGCAAAAAAACGAAAATCAAAAGGCAAAATCCGAAAAGTTTCATTCGGCGTATGGTGATTTTTCTTTGTCGTTTCGGCAAAACAGCATCGGAAATACCTACTTGGTTTCTTCGTTTTTATTCTCGGCTTTTCGCAAAGCCTCCTTTACTTCGCTGTCGTCTTTCTTCGCTTTCATGGCTTTTTTCTTCTTTTCGGCAGCTCGTTTGTCGTCTTTGGCTTTTTGTTTTTTCTTCTTTTCCAACTCTTTTTTCTTCTTCTCGACCTTCTTGGTCTCTTCTTTCAATCGTTTCTCTTTTTCTTTTTCGAGCTTCTTTTCTTCTTTGCTCAACTTCCTCTCAGGTGCCTTTACCTTATCCTTTTTCGCATTATCATTGTCGGAAACGACGGCTTCGGTTTCATCTTCCTGCACTACATTCCAATCCTTGGGTACGAACTCTTCTTCCACTACAACCATATTCTCCTCTGCCAAAGGTTTGTCTATCTTCAACGACTTCAAAATGCTTTCAATCTCCTTTCTACCTTCCGGAGTGTCCGCTCCGTAGAACTCGATTGTGTAAGTATAGCCGTTATCCACCAAACCATAAATTCCTCCGCGGTAACTGTCCGTCAGATGCGTGTTCGTATAGACGAGCAATTCGGCATTCATTTTGCCGAGTTTTGCATTGCGAACCTCATCTATCTGCATGTATTCGAAGGTTGCCTTATTACTGCGTTCGGAAGCAAGAGTGGTTATCTTGCTTGTGGGTTCCGCTACGTGACGGGTGCAGTTTATCTCCACGAAAGCGACGTCGTTTTGTTTTTTAAGCCTCAATCCGAAATCTCCCATCTTCTTTCCGAGCTTTGTCGCAAGCCAATCATCGGGTACGACGAGGCTTATGTTTTCCCTTGTCAAAGAATGTCTGCCGCTTTGTGAGAAAAGATTGCCCGCAAAGCCGGACAAAACAAAAAATACCACCGTAAAAATGTGTCGGATTTTCATATCGAATATTCTGAATTGCTTTTCAAATTAGTGTTCACGCTGCAAAAGTACTCATTTATTGTCATTCTGCAAAACAACACGGCATACGAATTAGATGTTTTTCCCTTTCCACGGAACGAAAACTGTTTGAAAATTCGTAATTTTGCGGCTCGAATCGGAGAAACGACATAAGAGAATAGTAAAACATCATATAATGGGAAGAGCATTTGAATACAGAAAGGCGAGAAAGCTCAAACGCTGGGGCAATATGGCGAGAACGTTCACTCGTTTGGGCAAGGAAATCGAAATTGCGGTAAAGGCGGGCGGTGCAGACCCCAATGCCAACCCTCGTTTGAGGTTGCTGATACAGACGGCGAGGAACGAGAACATGCCGAAGGACAATATCGATAGGGCAATAAAGAGAGCCGTCTCCAAAGATACGGCAGACTATAAAGAAGTGGTATATGAGGGTTACGGACCTCACGGAATAGCCGTCCTTGTGGAGACTGCAACCGATAATCCTACGAGAACGGTTGCCAATGTGAGGGCAGCATTCAACAGGGGTAACGGTTCACTCGGCACATCGGGCATGTTGGATTTCCTTTTCGAGAGAAAATGCAACTTCAAGGTCGCAATGAAGGAGGGAATCGACATGGAGGAATTGGAATTGGAGCTTATAGATTACGGAGTGGACGAATGTTTTGCCGATGGAGACGAAATATTCATCTATGCCGACTTTTCGGCTTTCGGACCTATCCAAAAGTATCTCGAAGACCACGGTTTTGAAATCAAATCGTTCAGTTTCGAACGCATTCCCAACGATATGAAGGAACTGACTGCCGAAGAGCAGGAGGATGTAGAGAAGTTGGTAAATCGTTTGGAGGAAGACGATGACGTTGTGAACGTTTTCACGAATATGAAGTAAAGTTACATTGAAGTTTTTCACTTATTCGAGTCCTCGGAACGTTGTTTCCGAGGACTTTTTTCTTGTTTTGTTCCATCTTATCTTCGTATGTCTCTGGCAACGCGAAACCCTGTTCCGATACCTATGCTTTCGTCTCCGCAGCCTCGGCGATGGGTGTTCATCATAACCTTGTGATCGAAATTGAAACAGCCGCCACGGTTACATTTTCCCAAGCCTTCTTTCGGTCCTTTGGGATTATCTTTCGGGCTTTCCTTATAGTAATAAATTCCGTAGTTGTCGCTGCACCATTCCCAAGCGTTTCCGCTCATGTCGTATATGCCAAGCTCGTTCGCTTGCTTCGTTCCGACGGGGTGTGTGCTTGCTTCGGAGTTTTCATAACACCAACCGACTTCAAAGGGATTGTCGCTTCCGGAGTATTTATAGCCCATGCTTTTTACTCCTCCGCGGGCAGCAAATTCCCACTCGGCTTCCGTCGGCAGTCGTCCGCCGATCCATTTTGCATAATCCGTTGCTTGTTGCCATGAAACATTGACAACAGGGTGGTCGTCCTGCCAACCGAACAGCGGTTCCTTAGGCATGTTTTGTCCTGTCTGCTCGCAGTAGCGGCGATACTCCGCAACGGTTACTTCGTATGCCGATATTTCGAAAGAAGAAACCCTTACGCTGTGTGCTTCCTCATCTGGGTAGCAATCTTCCTCTCCTCTATTGCAGCCCATCATGAAACTGCCGCCCTCAACCCTTACCCACTTTATGTCCTTGTCCCTTTGAGCCAAGCCGCATAGAGTCATGGTTGAAAGAAACAGTAAAAAAACAAAACGAAATCTCTTCATCATGAAGACGTTTCCCTTATTTGTACTTGCGAGCCGTTGCTATGATTTCCTCTTCTTTATCCACAATGCCGTTTCTCATCAAGAACTTTCCGTTACACATCACGCTGTCGATACATCTCGTATCGGCAGAATAAACAATGTTGGAAATGATGTCATTATTCGGCACAAGTCTCTCGTTATCGAGTTTTACAATCAGAATATCCGCCAAAGCACCTTCTTCAATCCTGCCTGCGTTCAATCCCATGGCTCTCGCTCCGTTTTGGGTCGCCCAACGCATGACCTCTTCCGCCTTCCCTGCCGTAGGGTTCATGTAATGAATCTTAGCAAGCAGCGAAGCAAATTTCATTTCCTCCATCATCGAGAGATTATTGTTCGATGAATTGCCGTCCGTTCCCAATGCTATTCTGCAACCTTTTCGCATTACGGCTTCCGAATCGAATACGCCGGAAGCGAGTTTCATATTGGAACAAGGGTTATGCACAAGCGTTGCCTTGCTTTCGGCAAGCAACTCCATGTCCCGCTCATTGAGATGAACGCAATGGGCAACCAATGTTTGCTCATCGAGAACTCCCAAATCATAAAGGTATTCCACCGGCGTTTTACCGTGTTGTTGTAAGCAATCTGCCACTTCCTTTTCCGTCTCTGCCAAATGCGTATGGAACAAAAAGCCGTGTTCTCTTGCCAATTCAAAGCTCCTGCGATACAATTCGCTGCTGCATGTATATACCGCATGAGGGGCAATGCCTATGGAGACCAAAGAATTTTCGTCTTTGCGGAAATTCTTTGCGAAATCCGATTTCTGCTTTATTACCTCTTCACCCAAAGAATCCATCAGGCAGATTCCGACATCGGCTCTTATGCCCATACTTCGAGCAGCTCTCACGACAGCTTCGTTATGCCAATACATATCCGCAAAGAACACCGTTCCGCTCTTTATCATCTCCAATATGGCGAGACGTGTTCCGTTATAAATATCCTCAGGTGTCAGTTCGGCTTCCCTTTTCCATATATTGTTCAACCAATCGAACAAAGGCTTATCCTCGGAGTAACTCCTCAACAACGCCATTGCCGCATGAGTGTGCATATTGTAGAAAGCAGGAATGACAGCCTTGTCTTCGGCGTTCACAATCTCCGCTTCGCCGTCTTCGATGCCTTTCGCTTTTTTGCGGATAATGTTATCCTCAATCAACAAGTCCTGTTCGATGCCGTCAATCAGTGCATTCTTAATCAATGTCTTCATATGCGTATTATTTTTTACCTATATATGAAATGAAATCCAAATCGAAAGAAAGTGAAATGTAAGGTGTGATTATCCATTTCTTGGCTGTGGGAATTGCCCAACCGCCGGGGAGTTCGTCTCCTACCTTATACCCCTCTGCAAGCACGGTATATTGAGCCATCTTCACTCCGATAGAAAGATGAAAGAAGTCAAGGAACTTATAAGACGGACCTAAATAGAAGTTCTTGAAAAGATTGTTGCCTCCGAATCCCACATATATTCCCAAATCCTGCGTAAACTTCTCTCCGTTCTTCGTTAAATCCAAAAGCATTACCGAAGCACCCACCACCAAATCAAAATCCACCGTTCCTGCATTGGCGTTCTCTATAAAGTTCTTGTACTCTTTGACTTGGTCTTGACCTTGGTTTTGCTTTATTCCCCTCGGTCTGATAATCCAGTCCGGCATAGGAGAAAAGTGCATTGCCAATCCCTGGATTACTCTCACTTTTTTCTTTCTGCCCGTAGCCCTTTCCACCTTTGCCTCCGCCTCTTCGGCACGTTTCTTTGTGTATTTCAATTCCTCCTCACGCTTCAAAATCACTATCTGAGCCTCTTTCAACTGCTCGCGAAGCGTATCCGACATCATGAAATACTTATCCCGTTCCGCCGACATCTGCTTCAACTGCATGTCCTTGGTGGAAATATGATTTTCCTTTTCGTTTATACTCTTCTGCAAAAGCGAAATTTCTTTGTCCTTTCCCTCGATACTCGCATTCTTAGCCTCCACCAGACCCTCAATCTTCGCTTTGTCCACATTGGAACTGCTTATAGCCTCCTTATATACCTGTTCCTTCTCGGCAAAAAGAATTTCCTTTTGCTGCAATATGCGGATTTTCTCCTCCAACAAAGCATTCTTCTCGCTCAACTGCTTGTTTATCTCATTATTCACCACAGTCAGAGTATCATTCATGAGATGCAACTCATTGTTGCGGCGTTTCAAAACATCTATACTTCCTTTCAAATTCACAATCTCCCCACGCAGGTTCTCCACCTCCAACTGCAAAGCCGTGTATTCGAACTCCAAACTATCCTCGCTGTAAATCTGCTGCCCGCACACGAAAAACGACGTCGATAACATGCAACAAAAGAACAATACTCTCAAAATATATTTCAACATAACAATTCCATGAATTTTCCGAACCCCGTTCACTAACGAAATCCTCGGCAAAGATACGTCTTTTTAGCCTTTTCCCACCCCGGAAAAAGCGAAAAACAAAAGCAACAACAAAACGTCCCGTGATGAAACGCCGTTACGGAAAAACAGAACGGCGTTTTACGAAATTCTTTCGGCGATTCATTTCGGCGAAACGCCGTTTGGGTTTTATGTGTTTGGCAAGGTACGGAAAGAGAAAGGAAGGTAAGCCTGCACGATTGTTCCTGCTTCAAATAAAACGATATGTTTTCGACAGCTCAAAGCAAACCGATTTTCCCATAATCAAACGAGAAATCAATAACGCATGGCTTTGCAGACTTGATGCAGGCAGTATGGAATGTATTTTCAATTTCGGAAAGTACCAAATAAAGAGCTGCAATTCCGAGAGTGTATGTTTCATCATCCATGACGAGAGCGATTTCGTCATAACGGGCGGCAGTGATGATTTTGTGCTGAGAGTTTACACTATAAGCAACGATTGCATAATTACTGTGTATCCTTATCTCGGCAGCGAAGCCAATGCAGGTTTGTCTTGGTTCTCTTTAATGACATCAAACGACATGAGAAAAGAAATAAGAACCATGCTGATTTATGCATACGAGCAACTCGACTTGGTAATCCGCAATCGAACTCTGATGGAATACGAAAAAATTGTGCTATATCTTCTTATTCATATCTCCTTGCTATTTTACAACGGAACAGGAAAGGTCGGGAACAAGACAAGCTGCCAATCATTCGAACTGATTAACCGGTTCTTTGAACTGACCAAAAATAAAGATGCCTTGCTTCACAGAAATACATGATGCTGTGAGGAATACTAATAAATACAATACTGGTCGCTCCCTACGCGGGAGCGTGGATTGAAACCTATTTGGTCATGCGAAAATCCTTTCTTATTTTCGTCCGAAGTCTGCGGGGATTTCACCCCAACTTTGCGTATCCCACTTTATTATTTCGGTTGTATATGTATTTTCCTGCAACCATTTTTCTGCTCTTGCTATGTAATCGAAAAGGTCTTTGTTCTTTTCGTTGCGTTCCATCTTGGTTTTGCATTTCTTCTGCTCCACCCATTTTATGGCATTGACACTGTCGGTATATAGCGGTTGGGGAAGCCCGCGACGTTTAAGGTAGGACAAACCATGGACAATGCCGAGGAATTCGCCTATGTTGTTTGTGCCGTGCGGGTGTTTGTAATAGAAAATAGTCTTTCCCGTTGCCACATAAACACCTCTGTATTCCATCACCCCGGGGTTGCCGCTGCATGCTGCATCTGTGGCTATGCTGTCGGTTATAGGCAGATATGACGTGAGTGAAGTCTGCTTTCGTTGCGGCGTTACCTGCTTTCGGTAAATGAACTTATCTGGAGATTGCTTGAATGCTTCCCTTGCCTGCGTCAGTGTCTCGAAAGATTTGTATTTTGCACCGTCATATCCGAATACGGATTGTTTGCAATCGTCCCAATTATCGAATATACCTTGTTTTCTGCCTTTCCAAACTACGTAATATTTGCTTTTTTTTGCCATGTCTTTATCTTATCAGTGTTATGTCGCCGCCTTCTTTGTATGTCTTGCCACCGAGACAACGCACTTCCAAGCTGTAAAAATATACAGCCGCATCACATTGCCTGCCTTTGTACGTTCCGTCCCAGCCTTCTTGCAAATCTGAGGTGGCAAATACCTTTTCGCCCCAACGGTCGAATACTTCAAAGGTGAAATTCTCGATTTTCTCTCCGACGACAAAGAGAACATCATTCTTTCCATCGCCGTTCGGCGTGAATATATTGGGAACATATATGTCAGGTCTGCCACAATTTATCACCTCGACCTCAACAAGAACGCTGTCCTCTGCCTTACAACCGTATCCGTCGCTGACGGAAACATGGAAAAGAGTACTTTGATACATCGTTGCCATGGTTGAAGAGGAATGAGACGACGTAAGATTTTCGGCAGGCGACCATGTATAACGCATTCCCGCAATATGTGTGGAGGAAAGTCGGACTTCCTGACCATCGAATACTCTTTCAGGCTCGGCACTTGCCGAAAAGTTCTCGAACAAGTCCGTATGGGTAACGATAATCGTACTTTGTGTTCGACAATTATTGGCATCAGTCAATGCCAAAACGTATTCCCCGCAACAGGCTTCGCTTATGTCCTTGTCCGTTGCCCCGTTCGACCAAAGGTATAAGTATGGCATGCTACCGCCAGAGGCAAAAGACGTGACGACCGCCCCGCAACCTTCCGGACAATTATTTTCCGTTGCGGTCAATGTCAGTTTCAATGTATCTGTATCGATTATCCGTATGGTATCCGTAATGGAACAACCCTGTGCATCGGTGAGAGTATAAATGTAATCACCGCTACAAAGACCGGAAAGTTCACCTCCTACAGCTCCGTTGTTCCATATAATGTTATAAGGTTGCACTCCTCCGGAAGGATTAAGCGAAATAGCGGCACTGCATTCGTTTTGACAATGATTGTTGGTGTACTCCGGTTCCGTAACAAGGTTATCCGGAGAATCGATTGCGAAACCGAGACTTACCGAACAACCGTTTGCATCGCTTACCGTAATGCTATAATTTCCGACGGCAAGGTTTCCGATGGAATCCAAGGCCGTACCGCTCGCTCCGTTGCTCCATTGAAAGAACAAAGGCGACGTAAAACCGCTTGCCACGACAATGGCAGAACCATTGCTTTCGCTGTTGCAACGTGTGTCATGAGTATTCACTTGAAGGAAACCGCCGTTATAGTTCATGTAAATACTGTCTTCACCGAAGCAGTTGCCTCTTCGGATACGGACATAAAGCCACGAGGAAGACGCAGTGTCAAGAGTTATCGTACCGCCTACGGCATTCACACTATCCGAAAAATTCCTTCGGAAAGATGCACTCAGAAGATAGTCGGCAGGAATACCGGACGGAAGATGCAATTCGTATGGAACGCTGCAATAGTTCACCGTATCAGGAAATTCCAACGACAATTCATCGATTTCGATTGTCTGAACGAGAGTGTCCGAACATTGAGGCGTGGAAACGATGAGCCGATAAGTCGTCGTGTTCTGCACGACTGCGTACGGATTAGGCACAACGGCACTGCTCAAACCGCTTGCAGGCTGCCAAGAATAGCTCACGGAGGATTGCGGGTAGGCGTTTATGCCGATTTGAATCAAATCTCCGGGGCATGTAACCTTGCTTTCCAATGTATCTGTATGCGAATCCAAAAGAATGATACGCTTTGTCAAAGTGTCGGAACTCCAACAAGCATCATGCTTATAAGCAATCAGCGTAATGTCGTAAATTCCGCTTTGGGCATAAACATGTTTAGGATTTACTTCTGTTGAAGTGCTTCCGTCGCCGAAAAGCCACAGGAAATCATCTCCCCGTCCGAGATTGTTCAATCGCAGAGTGTCGGGGAAGCAAACGTATTCCGGCAGGTCGAAATCAGCTACGGCATAATCGGAATGAACATTGAATTTGAATGCAACGGCATTGCAATTCGTCGAACCATTCTCCGAACTCCACACATCGACAGGGAAAACAGGGAAGCCATTGCTTCCGCCACAGCTTGCACAAACGGATTGATACAAACTGCCGTACCTGTCGAAGCGACTTGTACCTCCGTCAACGTGATCTATACCTGCATTTGCACTACTGCTCAACTCTCCGAGGAAAGTGGCATAATCCAAAGTGGAAGCGTCGGAAGAAAGCGACATAATGTAGAAATCCTGTCCGTCGGTCTGCGACTGATAAGCATCGGGCGTCGTTTGCATGTTCATTGTTCCGAAAACGGCAGGAAGATTAGGCAGATATTTGAAAAACTTTCCCCAACCGGCAGCATAAATCCTGCCACACACATCGACCGAAAAGCCCGATGGCGATATATTTATGCTGTTATCTCCTGTTCCGAAGACGGTACTGAAAATCAAACTGTCGATTGCAGGAGTGAATTTGGCTATGAACTGCCCGCTGTTCGGTATGCTGTATTGTACATTATGCACAAGCGTGCTGCCGCTTGCCTTGGTCTGTCCGAAGATATGGGGATAGCCGCTGCGGTCTGTTCTTACGAAATAAGACAAATCAAAAGCCTCCGAACCGAAAAGGCTCGATGCCAACAGCTGTGAGCCATCGTATGACACCAAAGCAAGAAAAGCATCGGTCGTTCCGCCGTTATGAGAGGCGTTATACGCATTAGGAGTTGTCGGAAAGTTATTAGAAACCGTTCCTCCGGTGATATAAAGGCGATAATCCTTATCCGTATCGATGCTGAACACCGCATCATCGCCGCTGCCGCCTATATAAGAGGAAAACAACAAAGTGCTTAATGTGTAATCCAGCTTGAAAACCACCCCATCCTGTCCTCCGCCCGTCTGTGGCTGGAATGCATTGGCAACGGGAAAGTCGAAAGAAAAGGTGGAAGAACCGACATATACATTGTTTCCATCATCTGTTACAAGTTCGCCCCTTGCTCCATCGCCGTAATTGGCATATAGCGAATCATTTCCGAGATAAGTAATAAGCCTGTTGCTGTTGTACCGCTCCCGATAGTTCAACCCGTCGTTTGCACTGCCGCCTATATATGTCGAAGCCCTGAGTTGCGTTCCATCGGTCGAAAGTCTGCTGACATATAAGTCCACTCCGTGAGGAAATTGCACCGAACCATCGTATGTAACAGCCGTTCCGCCGGAAAAAAATCTTTGATATGCTCCATCGGTTGTGGGAAAATCATGGCTGCCCGTGGTTCCGAACACAATCAATTCGTTACTTCCATCGACAATCATGCTGTGCGGCATATCGCTATATGTTCCTCCGAGATATGTAGAGTAAATCAACTGCCTGCCATCGGCGGAAAACTTGCTGATTGCACAATCCCATACCCCTCCGAAACTGTCGCAGAACGCTCCCGTACTTGTCGGATAGCCTATTCCTATGACAATGGAACCGGAATAAAGGTTTCCGTAGGCATCGTATGTCGCAGTAAAGCCCCAGTTGTCCGCAACAGAACCGGAATAAGTCGAAAAAATCAACGAAGGGTCTATTATCAAATCTCTTTCACGGTCATACGTTCCGAGCTTATAGCCTATTCCCTTTCCCTTTCTTTCAAATGCTGCTTCGACCTGCCTTTTCTCTTTCCCATAAAATTGATAGGCATACGGCTTTCGCTCCGTCAACTCTCCGACCGAGAGCTTCAAGTTCAACTCCCCGCCGATTATCTCAACCTCATCGACACCTTCGTAAAGCAATTCCAAGTTTTCCGGATTTGCCCCTTCATGAAGCACGAACTCATGCTTGAAAGCACCGTTCTCGCTATAAATCCGCCAATCCACCCCATCGTAAACGTCCTTGTAAACAAGCATGGAATAAGCTGCAACATTACTTTGCCATTTCGATTTTTCGTTTCCTATGAAGTAATTGCTGTATCCCTGCATTCTTTCCGATGCCTGCGGATTGCATCTCCTCATTCCGACAGGTTGCAAAAGGAAAGCATGCTTCATATTAAGCAAAGAATCGTTCTTTTCTGCTTCATGGCTGTGCAAATGCGGCGAAGAATACACGAACAACAAGCCGTCCTCTCTTGCAAAGACGAACCCGTTGCTCATTCTCGCCATATATAACACCTTTTCGTCCCATTGTCCCTTGTTTTCCTCGAAACGCAAAGACGGTTGGGCAAAAACGCAGAACGAGACCACCGAAAGGAATAAAGCAATCAGCCGCTTCTTCATGTCATTTTCTTTTTAATCCAAGGCTTGAACTATCTTCGACACAAGCGGATGCCGCACAATATCGCAAGCACCGAGCTTTATCACCGATATTTCCCTTATATGCTGCAATCTTTCCAAAACAGGCAGCAATCCTGAGCTTTGATTCTTCGGCAAATCCACCTGTGTGCAGTCTCCCGTTATGACGAACTTGGAACTTTTGCCCATTCTCGTCAGGAACATCTTCAACTGCGGCATGGTAGCGTTCTGTGCCTCATCCAGAATGACGAAAGCCTTGTCAAGGGTTCTGCCTCTCATAAAAGCCAACGGGGCAATCTCTATGACACCTGTCTCTATCAGTTTCTCCAAACGCTGTCTCGAAAGCATGTCCCGCAGGGCATCGTAAAGCGGTTGCAGATACGGGTCGAGCTTGTCCCGCATATCCCCCGGCAAAAAGCCGAGATTTTCTCCTGCTTCAACGGCAGGACGTGTCAGAACAATCCTTTGCACCTGTTTCGATTTCAATGCACGTACAGCCAAAGCCACGGCAGTGTATGTTTTGCCACTTCCCGCAGGACCTATTGCAAAAAGCATATCATTTCTGCCTATCTGCTCGACCATCTTCCGCTGATTTTCCGTTCTCGCCCGCACCTTCAATCCGTCCTGTCCGTAAACCAACACATCCGTTTCCTCCTCCGGCAAAATCTTGCAGCCCGTCTGCACCTGCATTATCGTGTTCTCGTCCATTTCTCCCTCAATGACAAACCGTTTCAACAACTCTTCCAAAAACCTCTCGAACTCCTCTATCCCTGCCTCTTCACCGCGGATTATCAAACTCTTGTTTCTCTGCACCAAAACCACGTCAGGAAACAATATCTCCAAAAACCTCAGATTTCTTCCGTTCGTTCCAAACAACGAAAGCAAATCCAAGTCCTCCAAATTTCTTATTTTCTCTCTCATTTACCCGTTATTCTTATTTCGGTTCTTCTGTTCATGGCTCTCAAATCTTCCGAAGAATTATCCGTTATCGGCTTCGAGAAACCGTAACCCCTGCAAGACAACCTCTGCGGAGCCGTTCCCTTTTCCACAAGATAGCTTTTCACGGCTTCGGCACGCTTTTGCGAAAGTTTCAAATTGTACTCCTCTCCACCCACATCATCGGTGTGTCCGCCTATTTCCACTTTCAAATTCGGATTATTCTTCAAAAGCTCTGCCAAGGTATTCAATTCCACAAACGATTCAGCCAACAAATCGCTGCTGTTGTTGGCAAAAAATATGTTATGCAGCACAAGGCTGCTGCCAACCTCTATTCTACTTAATTCGATGTCCTTTTCAAAGGATTCTTTCCCGTCATCTGTCGCAAGAGAAAAGTTCTCCGAAAAGAACAAATAGCCTTCTGCATCGGTGGAAAAAGCATAATCGCTTCCGACAGGCAGGCATATAAGGTATTCTCCGCTCACAGGGTCGGAATAACCCGAGGAAACGATACGCGAGGTTTTCAAATTACGGATTTCAAACGAAGCTCTGACAGCTTTTTTGCTCTCCTTATCATATATTTTTCCCCGCATATATGTAACCGCAACGGGTCTTGCCTCGGCATAAAGCTCGAAAGCGTACAAATCCAAGCCGCCCCGACCGTCCGCCCGCTGACTTGCATAAACGGCATAATCGCCTGCCGCCGATACAATGAAACTGCTCTCGTCTGCCTCGGTGTTTATCGGATAGCCGAGATTGATTGGCGGAGTGAATCTGCCGTTTTCCAAGCGGGAATAGAATATATCCAAGCCGCCCATGCCGCAATGGTAGTCGGAAGAGAAGTAAAGCATTTGATTGGAGGGGTGAATGAAGGGAGACATTTCCTTTCCGGGAGTGTTTATCGCCTCTCCGCAATTCTTGGCTTTTGTCCACGTCCCGTCGTCTTTAAGATAGGAATAATATATATCGCTTTCGCCGAAACCGCCTGCCCTGTTGGATACAAAGAAAAGAGTTCTTCCATCGGAAGCAATGCTCGGTTGAGCGTCCCAAGAGGAAGAATTGACATTAGCACCGAGGTTCTCGGGCTTGCCCCATTGCGTTCCCATTCGCTCGCTTCGGTAAATATCGCAACTGCCGTGAGAATCCCCCGCCCCGCACCTCGTGAAATAAATATATCTTCCGTCCGGCGACAAACACCCCGCCCCTTCGTTGAAATCCGAGTTCAAAACACCCGGCAATTTCACCGCAGGCTGCCATTGCATTCCCTCTCTTTTGGAAATAAAGAAGTCTTCCGCCGCAGGCTTACCCTCCTCCACAAAGCTTTGGCGGGTAAACAATATCTCCGACAAGTCGGCTGTCATTGCAGGCAGGTATTCGTTTCCCTCGCTGTTTATGTTCCCGCCCATGTTCTCGGGAGAGAATGAAACAGGGTTTTGAACCGCCTCCGCCCTGAACCGCAAACAATCGATTTTATGCTCCGCCTCCGCCCTGCGTTCGGCGTATGCTTCCCTGTCAGGAGCAAGCCGCAAGTAAGAATTCAAGAACACAATCGCACTATCCCACTTACTTTCACTATCATAAATATCCGCCAACTTGCGGTAAACATTCAAATCGAACCGCTCGTCCTTCTGCACGACAATAAGCAAATGACGCTTGGCCGTTTCAAAGTCCTTGCGAACGAAATACAACTCACCCAAAGCCAGATGAGCCGGAGCATAATCCGAATGCTTATCGGTGATTTTCAAAAGCAAAGTCTCCGCCTGTTCTGTCTTGCCCTTGGCAAACAAATTCCTCGCTTTCTCGAAATCCTTATCCGCCCTGCCCTGAGCCGAAAGACAATTACATGCCCCAATGGCAAAAAACAAAACGAAAAAACGTAATTTCCAATTCATACCACGAAACTTTGAATACCGCAAAGGTAATAAAAACCGATAAATTCCTCCATTCCTATACGCTTATTCGCCATAAGAACAAACGTCACCCTGCTTCACATCAACAAGTAACCACAATAATTCAAGAATACAAAACCCTGTTTCTCAAAATCTTCAAAAGCCAGAAACCCAAACGCCGTTTCGGAAAAATGAAACGCCGAAAGGATTTCGTGAAACGGCGTTCCATCAAATTCTTTCGGCGTTTCGATTTTCGGGTTTTTCAATCGAGGATTTTCTTTCTCGTATCGTTTGCGGTCAAAACGAAAAACGGAGACATACGTTCTTGTTTGAATCGTATGTCTCCGTTAATCCGTGTCGGCAGATTAAACTGCAATGCTTTACTTCTTCTCGTTCAAGAAGCGGAACTGCAATTCGCCGCCGGATAAGAACATTTCCACTTTGCTGTTCTCCGGCATGTTGCCTTCTATCATAAAGACCGACAATTTGTCTATGACATACCGCTGAATGGCTCTCTTTATCGGTCTTGCTCCCAAGTCGGGTTGGTAGCCTTTCTCTGCCAAGTAGTCCATGCTTTCTTCGGTACATTGGAGTTCGACGTTCTTTTCTTTCAAACGTTTCTGCAAACGAGACAACTGTAACTTGACAATTTCTCTTACTTCCGCCTTTTGCAATGGTTTGAAGACCACAATCTCGTCTATACGGTTAAGCAATTCGGGTCTGATTGTCTTCTTCAACAATTCCAATACGGAGGTCTTTGCTTTGTTCCACTCGGAAGAGAAATCGTTGCCGTGTTCGTTTATGGCATGTTGCAATATCTCCGAACCTATGTTGGAAGTCATTATTATTATTGTATTCTTGAAATCCACCACTCTGCCCTTATTATCGGTCAATCTGCCGTCCTCCAATACTTGTAACAATATATTGAAAACATCGGGGTGTGCTTTCTCTATCTCGTCCAACAATACTATCGAATATGGTTTCCTTCTTACGGCTTCGGTCAACTGTCCGCTTTCCTCATAACCTACATATCCCGGAGGCGCTCCTATCAATCGAGAGACGGTATGCCTTTCCTGATACTCGCTCATGTCTATCCTTACCATAAGGTCTTCTTTGTCGAACAGCAATTCCGCCAAAGCCTTTGCCAATTCGGTCTTTCCGACACCGGTACTGCCTAAGAATGCGAACGAACCTATCGGTCTGTTTTCATCAGCCAAGCCGCTACGACTTCTTCTTATCGCATTGGCTACTGCCTCTATGGCTTCCTCCTGGCCGACGACCCTTTTCTTCAATTCGTCTTCCAAGTGCAATAGCTTATCTTTCTCACTCTGCATCATCTTTGCCACAGGGATACCCGTCCATCGCGAAACCACTTCGGCAATATGGTTATCATCAACCTCCTCCGTTATCAAGGCTCCGTTGGTCTGCATGCTCTTCAATTTGGTTTTATAATTCTCCAAATCGGTTTCTGCGGTCTTTATCTTGCCATAGCGTAACTCGGCAACTTTTCCGTAATCACCCGCTCTCTCCGCTTGTTCGGCTTCAAATTTATAGCGATCGATTTTCTTTACCTCCTCCTGTATGGCTTCAACATACTTCTTCTCTGCCTCCCAACGTGCATGTAACTCGTCTCTCTCTTTCTTTAATTTGTCTATCTCCGCAGAAAGTTCGTTTTCTTTCTTCGTATCCTTCTCTTTCTTTATGGCTACACGCTCGATTTCAAGCTGCATCAAACGTCTCTCCAACTCGTCCAATTCCTCCGGAGAAGAATCTATCTCCATACGCAACTTTGCAGCTGCTTCATCAATAAGGTCTATCGCTTTGTCCGGCAAGAAACGGTTTGTAATATACCTTGCCGACATTTGAGCTGCCGCAACTATTGCACTATCCTTTATCCTCACATGATGGTGAACCTCATAACGCTCTTTCAAGCCTCTCAATATACTTATGGTATCGGCAACACTCGGCTCATCCACCAAAACCATTTGAAACCTACGCTCCAAGGCTTTATCCTTTTCAAAATACTTCTGATACTCATTAAGAGTTGTTGCTCCGATAGCCCTCAATTCTCCTCTTGCCAAGGCAGGCTTCAAGATATTGGCTGCGTCCATTGCTCCATCTCCTCCGCCGGCTCCGACCAAAGTATGAATTTCATCTATGAAAAGGATTATATCCCCTTGGGATTCGACCACCTCGTTAACCACACCTTTCAAACGCTCCTCAAATTCTCCCTTATACTTGGCACCTGCAATCAAAGCACCCATATCCAAGGTGTAAATCTGTTTGTCTTTCAAGTTTTCGGGAACATCTTTCTTCAAAATCCTTCGAGCCAATCCCTCTACGATAGCCGTTTTTCCCACTCCGGGTTCACCGACCAACACAGGATTGTTCTTCGTTCTACGGGACAGTATCTGCAAGACTCTCCTTATTTCCTCGTCTCGTCCTATCACCGGATCCAATTTGCCTTCCCTTGCCTTATCGATAAGGTTATGGGCAAATCTGTTCAAATTTTCTAATTTTCCATTCCTTGTTTCCATAATTCTTGTTCGTTTTTGTACAATCCCCCCCTGCAAAAAACGAGCCGAAAAGCAAAGACTGACGAATTTGCATATAAAAGCACTCGATAGCTACGCGGTTCTGACAAAATTTCACCTCGCATGACACTTTTCAAAACAAAGCAAAAGCATATACCTTCCAATAAAAGATTGGTAAATCCTCACACAAATGACATATTAAGGAGCATTCAACTTACAGCATTCTTTTGACTGTTCGGGTTCATTTCTTTTCTAAACAATAGAAACAAAGAAAGCCGCAGGCATTGTTGCCTGCGGCTTTCTCAAAGTGTTTTACGGTCTTTCGGAATTACCCGGCTGTCGGTTTCCTTGCCGCATTGCCGAGCATGACGCTACAGACTCCCTCAGGCAGCTTGCCTGTCTCTATTCGCAAACACTCCCGAGCGGCTTTGAGCTCGAACGTTCCTGCCTTTCCGCCGTTGAGCTCGGGGATTTGAAGCAAGACATTCTCTTTCAATGCCTCGAACTCCGAGTTCACGAAATTGTTTCTTTGCAATCGATCTCGACATGGTATGAATATATCGAATTGAAAAACAATGCTCCCCGTCTGTCGGGAATTTACTTTGTCTTGTGTCTCCTTCATGCTTTGTTACATTGCATTTATTCCGTCATTGCCTTCTTCCGAGGCGCTCGGAGAACACATTCTTTTCGCACTTTACTCTTACAAAGCTTGATGAAAATGTTACCACGCTTGATGCTATCATTTTTATCCTTTATGGGAGTAACGAAAAAAGCCACTTTTTGCTGTATAAAAAGCCACTTTTTTATATTCAAAAAGGGGCTTTTTCAATCATTATGCTCCGAGAGAAAAACGATGCCGGCAAGACGGGAACGATAAGATGAGCCTCGGCAACAATCCTCTTCAAGCGAAATATGCCTGCCTCCGATAAGGCTTCGGAATGTTCGTCATATCTCTTTATTCGGAGAGGCTCTATGGAAAATAAAACCGCTCTTTTGTGGTCTTCGCTTATCTTGGCTTATGCCAATTATGCTTAATGTTAATCCGTACACACTTCTAACAGTCCGGATTGGCAAGCAATATTGCTTAAAGAGCGAGACGAAACCCCACGTATGCTTTATGCTGTTTAGGTATATAATATTCTCTGCCCGAGGGTCTCAGACTTTCTAAGTTATAACAGGAAAAATAATTTCCTCCGCGAATTACACGATCTGTTCCCGTTTCGGCTCCTTGCGGATTTGTTTGCGGTTCTTCTGGATATGAAAAATGCCAATAATCGTTACAAAATTCGGATACATTTCCACTCATATCATATAATCCAAGTTCATTGGCTTTCTTTGTTGCAACAGGCATAGTTCCCCCTTTTTCTTTATAGCAGGCAACCTTTCTTGCGGTATTACTTCCGCTGTATCTATAGCCTTTGCTTTTGTTGCCGCCCCTCGCTGCAAATTCCCATTCTGCTTCTGTCGGAAGACGAAAAATCATTCCTGTAAGGCTGTTCAATTCTTTTATGAACTCCTGACAATCATACCAAGAGACATTTTCAACAGGTCGTTGATTATTTCCATTAAATCTAGACGGATTATTACCCATTACAGCCTCCCAAAGAGCTTGTGTTACTTCGGTTTGTCCAATATAATAGTCTGATAAGGTTACTTGATACTTATTCTGGTAAATATATCCGTAAGGAATGCCTTGTTCTTCCTCCCATATAGAACCCATTAAAAACGTTCCACCTTCTACTTTCACCATCTTAAATTCTACACCTTTGACGTTAATCGTCAAAATCTCGGTATCCGGGGTATTATTTCCCTCTTTTGAAGCACTTATATTTGCCAACGCACTTGCATTTCGCTGACTGCATGCTTCAAAAAGAACACATAGACCGACAAAAACGAACATGCAAAATAAGTAAAGTCTTAATTTCTTCATTATTCTTATATTTTATGTTTCCGGTTAATGCAAAGGTAGCACTATTCTGCGAAATAAAAGAAGAATATGCTCAGATTTTTTCTTTGTTTTTACTGTTCTGTTTTTTCGTTCATAGTACTCAAATTAAAAAATCAGATACTTGAGGCACCAAACAAAACGCCCTTTCATTGAAATCCAAACGCCGTTTCGGAAAAATAGAACGCCGTTCTACGAAATTCTTTCGCCGTTTCAAATTTCCGGAACGGCGTTTCATTTGCAGTCTTTGCTCTGTTCCGGAAATAAAAATGGAGATAAAACCTTTCGGATTTACCTCCATTTTGTGCGGGTGAATGGACTCGCCCCCACGCCTCACGGCAAACTGAACAGTTTGTACGGCGAACGTACAACGCAGCGTCTGCAAGCAATGTGCAACTACTTCGAGTTGACAGGGAAAAGCCGAAGAGTATAACAAAAACGATAACTTTACGTTGAAAAATAGAGAGGAGAGTAATATGACAGACAAAAATATGGATTATAGCAATTTGAAAGAAAAGACCATTTTCGATTTCTGTAAGGATGAAAAAATGATAAGTGATATTATCATTATACCCAAAGATGTCTATTTATGTGAATTGAAATCTTATCCATTGTTAAACGCACATACACTTATCGAGTACGCCGAAATAACTAAGAACAAGAAATTGTTGCAGGCTGTATTGAAGCAGTATAAGCAAGAACTTGAAGAAGAAAATAACGAGTAAAAATATCCCTTATTTAGCGATAATCCCCTCATTCTTCAAATAGTTGTTGATAGTTGTTATCTCCGTTCCTTTTCTGCACATCGTAACTATTTTCTTGATTTGAGTCTTTCTTAATTTCTGAGTTCCCCACATAAGTGCAACTTTAGGAGTGCGGTGAGAGAGGCAAAATAAAACTCAAACAAGAGAGTGGAAATTTCCTTTTCTGTTCGAGTCTGAAAAATGACTGTCTTTGCTCTTACCAAATACTGCAAAATATAAGTCATCTAACCAAGGAGCAAAGGTTCACAATTTTCGTGATGAAACAACAAGGTTTCAGGAATAATCAAATCGCAAACGTTATCGGCAAAGATAAATCTGTGATTAGTCGTGAATTAAAGCGGAACTGCGATAAGCGTAGCGGACAATACAGAGCCGAGCAAATATGAACGAAGAATGAAAGAGAAGCCAAAGTTGATCAAGTTCACAAAAGAGCTATGCCGGCTTGTAGAGACAATGTTGAAAGAGGATTACAGTCCGGAACAGAACTTGAATGACAAGAGAAGTAATAGAGAAACAAAAACCAATACGCACATTGCTACACACCGCCACAACAGACAATGGAAAAGCGGACATAAGGACATTGCCACTGCACTCGGTATAGATGTTTACTTTGCACCTCCATATCATTCGAGAGGAAGGGGAGCCAATGAAAACGGGGTTGCCGAGCCGATACCACCGAACAGCAACCTTTCCCGTTGTCGAAACGACAAATCTCACCTCGATTTCTTCACTTCCGACCCTGAACATGAAGTAGATAAGCCTGCGAAAACCTCATTGAAAAACAAAAAGAGCGGTGCGTATGAAATTTTCCTCGGTACAGAGATTGTAAAAGACCCGGGTCTTTTGGAGTGTAAGCACCGAGGTTTTCAAATTCAGCTTCAGCAAATGTTCCGGAGTATGATAGAACTCGATTTTGGTAAGGTAGGAGACCGGAAATGTATCATCCGACGCTTGCTCGCAGGCTGTGGACAGTATTCAAAAATTCTTTCCCCCATTTCGTGAGCGTGGATTGGGATATTCACTACGATGAATCGCAGTTTCTCTAAAAACATAACGGCGTTTAGTGAACGTGAGCCAAGCTCCATCGACGTAATAGAAGAACTTGAAGTCGTTTGTAAAACGATTTGGACATAAAAAAAGAGC
>UQXW01000034.1 GCA_900545215.1 uncultured Bacteroidota bacterium | reverse complement strand
TAACGCCGTTTCATTTTGCGGAAACGGCATTCCGGTACTGTCTTTGCAAGAACTTTATAATCAGAAGTCCCAATGAATGAATTTTCCATGCTTTTCCATGCAGAGATGAACAAAAGTATTTTTTCGGTGTTTATGTTTGCAAGCAAGGCATGGCAGAAAAACCGCTGTCCTCAAAAAAAACATGATTTTTGGTTGGTGATTGGAGATAATGTTATACCTTTGCAGCAGTTATAAACCCTAAAAATTAAAAGTAATGGCTTACAAAATTTCAGATGATTGCGCTGCATGCGGAACTTGTATCGACGAATGTCCTGTCGGAGCAATTTCAGAAGGAGACATCTACAAAATAGACCCTTCAAAATGCGTTGAATGCGGAACTTGTGCAGATGTTTGCCCTATGGAGGCTATACATCCGGAGGAATAGTTTCGTGTATTGCAAAAAGAGATAAGCCCTATATTTTTGTAGGGCTTTTTTATGTTTAATTCGATGAATATGGAATACAAAGAACTTGGAGAAGCTATAAAGAAGAAGTCCGATTTGTTGGATTCGGTCTTGGATAACACCAAACAGACTTTCCGTTTGTTCAAATCGACAGCCAAAGAGATAATCGGAAGTTTGCAACAAATGCACCCGAAATATTTTTTCTTCACCGACAAGTCCGAATTCGAGTTTGAAATAAGGTTCGGAGCAGATGTACTCTTGTTTACCATGCATACGAACGTTTTTGAATTTTCGAGATTGCATGAAGTAATGAAACTGCCATATATAAAGGAAGACAAGGAACGCTCTTTCAGCGGCATGATAAACATATACAATTTTCTGACAGACTCTTTTGATTACAACAGAGACTATGATATAGGTTATCTTATAGGAAGATTGTTCGTCAATAAAGAGATGCACTACTTCGTGGAGGGAAAAAGAGAGGTCGGATTATTGTACTCCAGCTTCAATACGTCGATTATAAACAAGGAGTCGATAACGAGTATTATTCTTTCTTCAATGGAATATGCAAATAACTTCGACCTGTTGACACCACCTTTCGATGAGGTAAAAGAGATAACCGTTGGCGAAATCAAACAGAACACAGCGGCTAAACGTTTCGTTACAGCCAAACGTTTGGGCTTTGAATTTCAGCAAGATAAAGACTAATCTGAAACTTAGATACTTTTTTTTCGGTTCAAAATTTGTCAAATCGGATTTTTGTTGTAATTTTGCACCGTCAAAAGAGGCAGATATTTAAGACGCCCCGTTCGTCTAGATGGCCTAGGACGCAAGATTTTCATTCTTGAAATCAGGGGTTCGAATCCCCTACGGGGTACTAAATAAGATTATAAGAAGATTACGAAAGATGGCAAATCATAAGAGTGCGATAAAGAGAATTCGTTCGAACGAAAGAAAAAGGTTGGCAAATCGTTATTACGCTAAAACGATGCGTAATGCTTTGAGAGATTTCAGAGCTACGGAAGATCTTAAAGAAGCAAACGAAAGATTGCCGAAGTTGATTTCACAGATAGATAAGTTGGCTAAACGTTCCGTTATTCACAAGAATAAAGCTGCCAATTTGAAATCGAAGTGCATGAAAAGAATTGCCACTCTTAAATAAGAATTGTTTGAAATAAAAATACCGGCCCCTCTGAAGAAGAGGGGCTTTTTGCATATATCATACTCCAATCTCCTATGAATTTCATAGATACACATTCGCATATTTACGAAAAAGAATTTGAGCAAGATCTGAATCAGGTTGTGGAAAGGACTTTGGCAATGGGAGTTTATAAGATATTGCTACCGAATGTCGATGTAAGCACCATAGAACCACTCATTCTGACTTGCAAGAAATTCGATTGCCTTTATCCCATGATGGGTTTGCACCCTACAAGTGTCAATGAGCATTGGGAAGAAGATTTGAAACGAATAAAGGAAACCTTATATGCTCAAAAGGATTTGTTTTGTGCTGTCGGAGAAATAGGTGTGGACTTATATTGGGATAGAACCTTTTATGAGGAACAGATAGAAGTATTACATCGCCAGATGTTGTGGAGTTTCGATTTGGATTTGCCTGTTTCCATACACAATCGCAAAGGCTTCGATGAGTTTTATGCACTTATGAAGAAGCTGAACAAGCCAACATACAGAGGTGTCATGCATTGCTTCGGGGGCGACCTTAATCAAGCGGAAAAACTCATGGAAATGGGATTTTACATAGGGGTCGGAGGTGTACTGACCTTCAAAAACACCCATCTTGTCGAAGTCATAAAAGAGATAAGCCTCGACCGAATTGTTTTGGAGACTGATTCGCCATATCTGACACCCGTTCCACACAGAGGAAAACGCAACGAAAGTTCATATATCCCCCTTATAGCGGCAAAACTCGCAGAAATAAAGCAATGTACCATTGAAGAAGTTGCAGAAAGAACCACAACAGCCGCATTGAAACTATTCAGGCTTATAGCAAATCATCAAAGATAAATCCGATGTTTCAATCCATAGACATGGATTGAAACGTTGAAATAGAAGAACGCCCTGTTGATAGTAAATAACAGAACTTACAAAGAAGCGAAGCCATCAACAAAAGTGTTGAGAAAGAACTAAAACACATGCGAATTCCAGTACATACAATGATAGTCGATAATGAGACAGAGCAACCACTGAAAATATGAATTGACAGATAAAGACATCAAGGTTGTCGGAGCAAACCAAACAACCGACCAAGGAAAAAGCTCGGTTTTCCATCTCTACGTGAATGCTTTTTTGCTAACTTTGCAATCATAACAAATGGTCAGATCGGGTAAACTGCATTTGTGAGTTGGCTTCGGCTTACCATTGCATACTTTTTTCAGAAAGAACGGAGTGGCTCTTTGTGTGCAAAGGTCTGTTGCCCGGAGACGAAACCAGAAACTAATATTGATTGAAAATGATACACAATATATTGTACTATAACGGGAGTAAGATAAATTACCAATGTGAAGGGAAAGGAGAAACAACGCTTGTATTGCTACATGGTTTCATGCACGATTTGCGTATCTGGGCTCCGTTCGTTTATTCCTATATGAGAGAAATACGTGTGGTTACCATCGATTTGCCGGGGCATGGAGAAAGTGAATGTTGCGATGAGGTGCATACGATGGAACTGCAAGCCGATGTGGTGAAAGCCGTCTTGGATGAATTGGGAATAAAGAAGTGTGTCATGGCGGGGCATTCCATGGGCGGTTATGTGGCTTTGGCTTTCGCAGCGAGGTATTCTGATTATCTCAGAGGGCTTTGTCTTGTCAATTCTCATGCTTTGGCTGACGGGGTTCAAAAGGCGGAAGACCGCAGACGCATGTGCAGAATCGTGAAAGAGAACAGGGCGGGTTTTATAATCAATTTCATTCCGCAGTTGTTCGCCGAATGCAATCGAGACAGCCTCGATGAGGAAATCAAAGACTTGCAGGATTATGCTCTGAATACAGGAACGGAGGGTATAATTGCTGCACAGGAAGGCATGATTACGAGAAAATCCCATGTAGATGTGTTGCAGAACAGCAATTTCCCTGTTCTGTTCATTGCAGGCAGGGAGGATAAGCGTATATCAGTGGATTTGGTCATCGCTCAAGCCTCTTTGGCTCCGCATTGCGAAATAATGTTGCTGCCGAATGTGGCACACATGTCCCACGTTGAAGCGAAAAATATCGTCAAACAACGTCTGCTTTCTTTTGCTCGTATGTGTTTTTCGATGGTAAGCCCTTTATGAAAAAGTTTTTGAAATGAGGGATTTCACCAAAGGCAGTGTCGGACAAAGCATATTACTGTTCGGTCTTCCTATAATACTCGGTAATCTGTTTCAACAACTATATACCTTTGTCAACAGTGCCATAGTCGGGCGGTTTCTCGGTGATGAGGCTTTGGCAGCGGTAGGTTCGGTGTATCCGATGGTCTTCTTTCTTGTTTCTCTTGTAATAGGCATAGGTTCAGGCGGCAGTGTGCTGGTGTCTCACTTCTTCGGAGCAAAAGGACATGAACAAATACCGCTCGTGGTAAGTACTTTCTATATATTTTTTCTCGGTTTGGGTATAATAGTCAGTCTTGCAAGCATAGTTTTTGCCCCATGGATTTTCTCGCTTCTCGGTTTAGAAGCAGCCATTCGCGTGCAGGCTGTCGCATATATGAGAGTATATATGTTGGGAATGTTCTTTTCTTTCTGCTTTAACAGTGCCGTGAGCATTCTCAGAGGCTTGGGCGACAGCAGAACGCAACTCGGCTATCTTATAGGAGCGAATGTACTCAATGCCTTGCTATCCTATATATTTATAGCGAAGTTTCATCTCAGCCTTGTCTCCACTGCATGGGCTTCTGTCATAAGTCAGTTCCTTGCAGCATTGCTTTTGTTTCTACGTCTTCAAAAATGCAACGAATATTTCAGGTTCAGGAAGCAATCGAGATACTTCGACAATGCCACCTTTCGGGAATTGCTCCGAATAGGCTTGCCGACCGGTGTGCAACAATCGGTTGTCGCATTGTCGCAAATACTGATACTCGGTTTGGTCGCCAAGTTTGGAACAGATGCCGTTGCCGCATATTCCGCCGCGTCAAGAATAGAATCGATAGCTTTACTGTTCGTGTTGAATCTTTCTTCTGCCTTAACGAGCTTTGCAGGACAAAATTTCGGTGCAGGTAATGCGGACAGAGTTCGGAAAGGCTTGCGTTCCTCTCTGATAATGATGACATGGCTTTCATCGGTAACATTCGTTATCTTTTTCTTTTTTGCCGATGGTCTTATGGGACTGTTCTCCGATACACCGGAGGTTTGCCTTATCGGAAAAGAATACCTGCAAATCATGGGCTTGTTTTGGATATTGTTTGCACTTATGAATACTTTCACATCTTTCTTTCGCGGACTCGGCTATGCCTTTGTGCCGATGTTGATAAGCATTATAAGCCTGTGGTTCGTCAGGCTGCCTTTATCCTATTGGCTTTCAATGTTCAGAGGCGTTGAAGGAATTTGGTTGGGAGCCCCTTTGTCATGGTTGTTGGGCGTATTATGCTTTTTGTTCTATTACAGAAAATCACGATGGCACAAAAAGAGAACTTTCGGTTTCGCTTCAACGAGCATATTGCTGCTTTGCTTTTGCTGGAACGGAAGTACACAGGCACAAAGTTCTTGTTCCGATTATCTTTCGCCACTGACGATACCTCTGAGCAGTTCGGGACATTTCGCAGAATTGAGAACGAACCATTTTCATTCCGGAATAGACCTGAGAACGCAAGGAATAGAAAACCAATATGTCATCTGTCCGTATGACGGTTACGTTTCACGGATAAAAATTCAGGTTTTCGGAGGAGGAAAGAACCTTTACATCGATCACACCAACGGATACACCACTGTATATATGCACTTGAATGCATACTATGGCAAAATCGGAGAATATGTAAAGGCATATCAATATAAGAATAAGTGCTACACCTTCGATATAAACGTACCCAAGGGGCGTTTGATGTTGAAAAAAGGAGATACCATAGCCCTAAGCGGCAACACAGGCTCATCGGGAGGACCTCATCTGCACTATGAAATACGCCAAACGGCATCTCAACGTACCATGAACCCCATTTTGAAAGGTCTTCCGCTGCAAGACAGTATCGCTCCGGAGCTTTATGCTATTCGTTTATTGCCTTGTGATGAGTATTCGACCGTTACGGGAAACAATTCCGCCAAGTTCTTCGATTTAAAAAAAGACACGACTTTCAAATACGGCGATACCATAGTTGCAAACGGCAGATTTTATCTTTGCGTCGAGGCGTACGACCGTTCAAACGGCTCGACGGCTAAAAACGGAGTGTATGACACAAGGATATTCACCGATAACGAATTATTGTTCCGATACAACAATTCCGATTTTTCTTTTTCCGATTCGAGATATGCCAATGCCATCATAGATTATGCCTATTTCAAACAAAGCGGACGAAGAATGCTTTGGACGAAACAACTGCCTGCCTGTCGCATAAGGTGCGTGAATTATCGGGACGGCGGAGTTATCACAAGCAGAAACGGACAAGTGCAGGAAATCCGCATATTGCTTTCGGACGAAAGAGACAATGCAAGCGATTTTGTGTTCTATCTGAAAGGAGAATTGCAGAATCCTAATATTGCACTATTACAAAATCTTGCGGGGAAAAGAACTCGAGAAACGGAAGAGACTGAAAAATCCGATATATATGCCATCGATAGGAGTAAACCCTCTACAATAATTCTTCCGGATTCGAGTTCGGTATATTTTCCCGAGAACAGCCTCTATGAAAACCTTGATTTGAGATATTCTTCCACCAAAGGGAAATTCTCATCCGTTCATAGCATTCATGAAAACCGCACACCCTTGCACAAAAGCATAAAACTGAAATTTCGTTACAGCAAGAACCTTGAAACATATAAAAGCAAGGCTCTTGTGGTATCTACAACCGGTAAAAGCAGACGAAGTTCCGTTGGAGGCAAGGCAGAGGGCGATTATATCGTTTGCTCTGTTTCGAACTTCGGAACATACACCGTGGACATAGATACCGTTGCACCTGTTTGCAAGGCGAAGAACTTCATCTCCGGAAAGAAAATCAAACCGAAGCAAAGAAGCATACAGGTTCGTATAAGCGACAACCTATCCGGCATATCTTCGTATAATGCATACTTGAACGACAAATGGTTGTTGGCAGAGTACGACGGCAAAAGCGGAACTCTGATAATGGCAGCGAAAGATTTCCCGAAAGGCAGGAGCGAATTGAAAATAATACTTTCCGACGCCAAGAACAATACTTCGACTCACCGATTTATCGTTGTAAGGTAGCGGCGGAAGATGCTTGAAAGCGGATATTGAATATTGAAATTACTAATATAAACGACAAAACAAAAAAAGATGAAAAGAAAACTGATATTGATTGCTGCAATGCTGTTTACCGGTATTTGCATACCTGCATGCAATGAGGACAATGACAAAGATGAAACAACAGAAGTGGTAAAACCGGCAGAAAACAACCGTCAGACTTTCTCCGGAGAGATGGTTGTGGGAGAATATTCAAGGTCCGATGTAAAGGTGGAACTCGTTTATGTGAGCGGAACGGAGTTGAACATCAAATTGAACAAGGTCAAGTTCTCCGAAGCCATGCCTATCGAATTGGACATAGAGTTAAAAGGAATTACCTATACGAAAGAAAACGACATCATCACCTTTGCCTCCTCCGAAATCATTCCTTACGTTGCCGGAGGCGAGATGCCGGATTATAAGATGAACAATCTCGAAGGCAGAATAGAAAACAAAACCCTGCAACTCCGATGCGAACGCCAAGGAATGACGATAGAATATACGGGAATACAGCAGTAGAAACACAAATTTGAGTTTGGAAAGAATGAAACGACACTTATTTTCGGTTTGAAAAAGTGTTGTTTCTTTTTATCCGTTTATGCTTAGAATTGAAGGATTTTCCTTGCCGACTTTCTTGGGCAATTTCTTCACTACTTCGGAATAGCTGTGGCGTATGAGGCTCTTTATGAAATCGTCCGTCAGCATGCCGTGAGTGTTTATTTGATTCCAATACTTCTTGTTCATGTGCCATGCTCCGGTAATCTCGGAATATTTGTCTCGTAATTCCAATGCTCGTTCGGGATCGCACTTCAAAACGAACCAATCGATGTTTTCAAGGTCTGTCATGGCGAATATCTTTCCCATTATGCGAAAAACCAAAGTCGTTTCATCGAAAGGAAAATCTTCCGTAACGAATGGCAGAGAGAGACAGTAGTCCCGTATGCTTTCTATGTTCATTTTCTTTCCATCGGTCTAAATCATGTCCTGCTGTTTTGCAAAGTCCATGTAAGATTTCGAGAATTTGAGAGCGTCTTCTCTCGTATAGCGAACCTCCGTGAAGACTTTTGCAAGGTTCTCCTGCTTGGCTTCCTTGATGTAACCCTGTATTTGCGGCAGCTTTTCAAAGTCGGAGTACAACGTTTCCAAACGTCGGGCATCATAATCCTGATACTGCTCCTCGTGAACGACAGCTTCCAACGGCAAACGCTCGGTCAAGGGCGGACATTCGGCAGGATAGCCGAGAGTTATGGTGGTTACGGGGATTACATGCTCGGGTAATGCAAGCAATTCGGCAATCGGCTGAGCCATATAAGTAACCGTACCCAAGAAACAAGCACCCAAGCCCATGCTTTCGGCAGCCGTAACCATTGCTTGCGAACAAATAGTTGCATCAACCGTCGATACCTGAAACCAAAGGAAGTTATTATATCCGGCAACGGCTCCACGCAATTCGCAATACTTGTGAAAACGATTTACATCTGCACAAACAGTAAGCACAACAGCCGCTTCGGAGACTTGTTGCTGGTTGAAATGTAATTTGCGAAGGGCTTCCTTTCTTTCCTTTTGCCTTGTAACGATAATGGAATAAAGCTGCATGTTGCCGCAGTTGGAAGCTCTTATTCCGGCTTGCAGGATTCTTTTCAAATCTTCCTCTTTGATTTCCTGATTTGTGTATCTCCTTATTGTACGACGCGACAATAATTCTTTCAAATTCTCTTCTGCCATGATTATTCTCCTTTCTTTTGTGTCCTTAATGCTTGTTGCAAATGCAAAAATACGAATAAAGTACTAAAGTGCCTTGCAGAGTAAGAACAAACAAAGCGTTCGAGTGTTTAATATGAGTAAACGGAACGACTTCACGAAATAATGTTCCGTCATTGTATCATTAAAATTATTCATCAATGAAAAAAACAGTATTATTCATGCTTTTCGCAACCTCTGTTCTTGCATTCGGCAGAGCAGAAGCCTGCACCGGCATAACATTACGAACGACGAAAGGACAAACAATAACGGCCAGAACGATAGAGTGGGCTTACACTCCGTTGAAAGGTATATATACCGTTGTGCCGAGGGGTTATACGCAACGTTCCTTCCTCCCCGATGGCTTGAAGGAGGGAATGGAATTCACTTCACGCTATGGTTACGCGGGCGTGGCGGTGGAACAGGCGGAGTTCGTAATGGAAGGAATAAACGAAGCGGGGCTTTCGGCAGGTCTTTTCTATTTCCCAGACTACGGTGAGTACGAAGATTACGACAGTTCCAAGAAAAACAAAACGATAAGCGACTTTCAACTTGTCTCGTGGATACTTGCGAATTTCAAAACGGTAGATGAAGTGAAAACGGCAATGAAAGATATACATATTGCCTCGATAGACCGACGCAGTTCGACCGTGCATTGGCGTGTAATCGAGGAATCGGGAAGGCAAATCGTCATGGAAATAGTAGGAAAGCAAGTCCTATTCCATGATAACGAACTCGGAGTATTGACAAACTCACCAAGTTTCGATTGGCATTTGAAAAACCTGAACAATTACATCAATCTTTTTGCCGGTTCTGCCGAGAGCAAAAAAATGAACGGTGTTACGCTTCACGCTTTCGGGGCAGGCAGCGGGTTGCTCGGCATTCCGGGAGACATGACACCTCCTTCACGTTTCATAAGAGCCGCTTTCTTTCAGACGAATGCACCATTGTTGGCATCAAATGAAGAAACGGTTTTTCAAGCCTTTCATATACTGAACAATTTCGACATTCCGATAGGAGTGCAGTTCTCTAACAAGGAAGAAATTCCCCCGATGGCGAGTGCGACACAGTTTACCATTGCAAGCGATTTGTCGAACAGGCGGATTTATTACCGAACCGTTTATAACAGCGACCTGAGATGCATAGACCTGAAAGCGATACGCTTCGATAAAGTGAAGTTCAAAGCAGAGCCATTGGACGAAGCTCGAACACAAAGCGTAAAGAACATAGTCGTGAAGTAGAACAGGCACGGCTGATACATGGTCATGCAGAAATGAAACGCCGAAAGAAAAAATTCTTTCGGCGTTTCATTGAAATAAATCGGCGTTTTAATCTCTGGAAACGGCGTTTCGCCAAACTGTTGCAAGACAGTAGTTTTACGTTTGTGGGATTTACTGCATGCTTTTGATGATAAGTTCTTGAAATTTACCGTTTTCAATCATTGCTTCAAGAAACCGTTTATGCTTTCAGCAGTTTGCGAACGTCAAGACGATAAGCTGTGAAAATGAAGCCCGAAAGGAGCAGAGTGTTTGCTGTAAGCCTTATTGCCATACCTGCGTTTGTGCCTATCATTTGCATGATTCCGAACAGCAAAAGGGCAAAGAGCGTGTATAGCATGAGGCGTTTGACGGGGTAATTCACCGGATAATATTTTTGTCCCGTGAAATAACAAAGCACCATTATGCTTACATAGCAAAGGAGTGTTGTCCATGCCGCTCCGATGTAGCCGTATATCGGAACCAAAAGGTAATTCATGACCAATGTAATGATTGCTCCGATGATGGAAATATATGCTCCGTAAATCGTTTTGTCGCTTACCTTATACCAAACGGAGAGGTTGTAATACACACCCAAGCAAAGATTTGCCAATAGCAATATAGGAACGATTTTCAAGCCGCTGCGGTATTGTTCGCCGACGAAGTATTGCAGTATATCCATATAGGCGACAACTCCGAGGAAGACCGTAAGAAGGAAAAGGGTATATACATTGAGGACTTTTGCGTAAGTCTGTTTCGCATCGCTTCTGTTCATTTTCGAGAAGAAGAAAGGTTCGGCTGCAAATTTGAATGCCTGAATGAAAAGGCTCATGATGATGGATAGTTTGTAGCATGCCCCGTATATTCCGATTTGTCCCATTATCCAATTATTGCAATCCGCCGTTTCCTGCGGGCAACGGGAGAGATGTCTCAGTGCTATGCGGTCGAAGGTCTCGTTCACCATTCCCGCAAAGCCTCCTATCATTACCGGCAATCCGTAAAGCAACATGCATTTCAGTAGTTTCAAATCGAAATCGAAACGGAATTGAAGATACTGCGGCAGAAGAAGCAAAGCGGATATGGCAGAAGCGAACATATTGCTCAGAAAGATACACATCACAAGGTCTTTTGGCTTTATGACGAAAAAGAACAAAAGGTTGAAACCTATATTGGAAAATATATCCATACTTTTGATGAAAGCGAATCGGGCAGCCTTGTTTTCATGTCGAAGTTTTGCATACGGAACAGCCCGTAAGGCATCGAGAGAAACGATGATAAGAAAATATGTTATGTAGTTCTTGTGCGAGGAATAACTCATCAGATTGCTTATACCGTCGAGGTTGAGCAACGTTGCGACAAGGAAAATGCCTGTTGTGCAGAAAAGAGAAAGCATTGCTGTGTTATATACCTTGTTTCCTTTGTCCTTATCCTGCGAAAACCTGAAAAAAGCCGTTTCCATACCGTATGTAAGCAATATCATAAGGAAAGAGACGTAGGCATACAACTCCGACACTATGCCGTAGCTTTCGGGAGCAAGCGTATAAGTGTAAACAGGCACCAAAAGATAGTTCAAAAATCTTCCGATGATGGTCGGAATGCCATAAACGGCGGTTTGTCCCGCCAACTTCTTTATATCGGACATGTTTTCTGTGATTTATCGGTTGGAATAATAGATTGGTTGCCGTGCATATAAGAAAGCGGTTATTTCATGACCGCAATAATGCCTGCTTGCACCGCCATACGGTATAGATATTACGGCAGGCAACATCGCTACCGGCTTCCCTACGGATTTATTGGTTTTCAAATTGTCTCTAATCAATATTTTCAAACCTCTTTGCAAGATATGCTTTTGCAAAGCAAGGACGCATATCCCCGCTTTTTCGTACAAAGGTAGAAAAAAAAGCATACATACCACGGGAACGAGAATGAAAGAGGCGAAAATATCGTACCTTTGCAGGGTAATATGAAAGTAACAGGTTTTTCATTCGTAAAGAATGCAATCAAATATGATTATCCCATAGTGGAATCCATAACTTCCATTCTTCCGATTTGCGATGAGTTCGTCATTGCGGTCGGAGATTGCAACGATGGAACGAGAGAATTGATTGAAAGCATAGGTTCGGATAAAATAAGGATTATCGATACGGTTTGGGACGAGAGTCTGCGTGAAGGAGGAAAGGTGTTGGCAGATGAAACCAACAAAGCGTTCGATGCCATAGATGATTCATCGGATTGGGCTTTCTATATTCAGGGTGATGAGGTGGTTCATGAGAAATATCTTCCTGTGATAAAGCAAGCCATGCTCGATTATAAAGACGACAAAGAGGTCGAAGGCCTTTTGTTCAACTACACTCATTTTTACGGTTCTTATGATTACGTCGGAGCTTCGAGGCGTTGGTACAGGAAAGAAATAAGAGTGGTTCGTGCAAACAAGAACATCCGTTCTTACAGAGACGCTCAGGGTTTCAGAATCGATGGCAGGAAATTGAGAGTAAAGCAAATCGATGCATGGGTATATCATTACGGTTGGGTCAAGTCGCCTTTCAAGCAACAGGAAAAGCAGAAGAATTTCAATAAACTTTGGCATGACGACCGATGGATGGAAGAAAATGTGGCAAAGAGCGACGAATTCGATTATTCTTCCATAGATGCGTTGGACATTTTCAAAGGTTCACACCCCGAAGTCATGCGGAGAAGAATAGAAAGCATCAACTGGCAGTTCGATTTCGACCCGACAAAAAAGAATTTCGGCTTCAAGGCGAAGTTGCTTAATTGGATAGAAAAGCATACGGGTTGGAGAGTAGGCGAATACAGGAATTACAAACTATTGAAATAGAATTTGATTTTGAAATATCGGAGAAACAGAATATGAGAAATTTCGTAGAAGAATTGCGTTGGCGGAGAATGATTCATGATGTCATGCCCGGTACAGAGGAAAAGTTGAATGAAGGCATGACGGTGGGTTATCTCGGTATCGATCCTACGGCAGACAGTCTGCACATAGGACATTTGGTAGGCGTAATGATGTTGACGCATTTTCAAAAGTGCGGACACCGTCCGATTGTTGTTGTCGGAGGAGCTACCGGCATGATCGGAGACCCGTCTTTCAAGAGCGAGGAAAGAAAATTGTTGAGTTTGGAACAAATAAAGCACAATCAGGAGTGCATAAAAGCTCAATTATCCAAATTCATGAACTTTGACGAAGGCTGCGAAAACGGAGCATTGATGCTGAACAACTACGAATGGAATGCAGGTTGGTCTTTCCTCGATTTCATACGGGAGGTCGGCAAGCATATAACGGTTAACTACATGATGAGCAAGGACAGCGTGAAGAAAAGAATAGAGAGCGGGTTGTCGTTCACCGAGTTTTCTTACCAGCTGTTGCAGGCTTACGATTATAAATACTTATATGAGAACTACGGTTGCCGATTGCAAATGGGCGGTAGCGACCAATGGGGAAACATAACGAGCGGAACAGAGTTGATAAGGAAGACGACGTCCGGCGAAGCCTTTGCTTTGACTTGTCCTTTGATAACGAAAGCCGATGGAAAGAAGTTCGGAAAGACGGAAAAAGGCAATGTGTGGTTGGATGCTGAGAAAACATCTCCATACGCTTTCTATCAGTTCTGGTTGAATACCTCCGATGAGGATGCAAAACGCTTCATCAGGATTTTTACCTTTATGGGCAAAGAAGAAATCGAAGCTTTGGAGGCCGAACATGACAGACAACCGCATCTTCGTTTGCTTCAAAAAACTCTTGCGAAAGACATCACGACAAGGGTTCACGGAGAGAAAGCCTTACAAGCAGCAATCGGAGCTTCTGAAATCCTGTTCGGAAAAGGTACGAAGGAAAATCTCGAACATTTGGACGTTGCGACATTCTTGTCTGTTTTTGAGGGTGTGCCAACTTTTGAAGTAAACCGCAACGAAATCGAAGCAGGAGTGAACATAGTCGAACTTTTGACAGATAAGGCTCAAATTCTATCTTCAAAAGGAGAAGCAAGACGCAGTTTGAAAGAAAATGCCATAAGCATAAACAAAGAGAAAGTGAACGAGGACTTCGTAAGTTCGGCAGATTGCTTGCTCAACAACCAATATATATTGGTACAAAAAGGCAAGAAGACCTACTTTATAATCCGTGCGGTTTAATCTCATTCATTGAATCGACGAATTTCTTTCTGTTTCGGAAATGAGAAGGAACACTTTCTTGGAACGTAAATCGGGCTTTGAGCAGATATTGCAAGGCGTGAAAGAATTCTGTCTTTCTCCTGCGGGGGAAAGGCTTGTCGATGGTATTCGGTTCATGCGTTCGCTTGCCGAGGTGGATAGAGAGTTGACCCTGACAGATGAATTCCTCTCCATATTGCTTTCAAACAAGGCTTTTCCCATGGAGGATTACTTCGATATGGGAGAGGAATTGAAACGTCTGCGAATCAAAGGCTCTTTCATTTCCGTCGAAGCCATGTTCCGATTATGGAAAAGCCTGAAAACGATAGAGGATTGCTTGGATTTTTTCACGGAAGAAAATTCTGCAGCGGCCTATCCCTTATTGCGAAGTCTGTGTGAAGGAATTGATGTGGAGAAACAGATAACGGCACGCTGCAAAGCCTTGCTCTCTTCCGAGGGAGAAATACTCGATAACGCCTCCGACGCTTTGTTTGTCATAAGGACAAAGAAGAGAAGCATGGAAAACGAAGTCGGCAAAAGGCTCAGGAAGTTGCTGAACTTATCCAAGCAGGAGGGTTGGGCGGCTGCCGATTCGGAACTCTGTATAAAGGAGGGAAAGGGAGTCATACCTGTCATCGCTTCAAACAAAAGACGGATAAACGGCTTCGTGGTAGACGAATCATCAAGCGGACAAACCCTTTACATCGAACCGAGCGAGGTCGTGGAACTGAATAACGAGATAAAGAAGCTCGAATTTGAGGAAAGACGTGAGATAATCACCATCTTACAAGACTTCACCGACTTTCTGCAACCGTTTATTCCCTCATTGCTTTCCGCATACGGTTTTTTGGCAAGAGTGGACTTCATAAGGGCAAAAGCAAAATATGCATACAAGATAAGAGCAGGGAAACCCGTCATGAACGATTACCCTATCATATCATGGTTCGAGGCACGACACCCGCTGTTGGAGGAGAACCTGAAAAGGAACGGCAAAGACATTATCCCTCTGAGGGTAGAACTTAACAGGAAAAAACGTATCCTGATAATTTCGGGACCGAATGCAGGAGGTAAATCGGTATGCTTGAAAACGGTAGGGCTGTTACAATATATGTTGCAATGCGGTTTGTTGGTGCCGATGAAGCAAACAAGCGAATGTGGTTTGTTTGAAGATATTTTCATCGACATCGGAGATGAACAAAGCATAGAAAACGATTTAAGCACGTACAGTTCCCATCTCCTTGCCATGAAAGGGCTTTGCGAGAAAGCGGGAGAGCGTTCGTTGTTTCTTATAGACGAGTTCGGAAGCGGCACAGACCCCAATGCGGGAGGAGCAATAGCCGAAGCGGTATTGGAATACCTTAACTCGAAAGGAGCATTCGGGATAGTAACAACGCATTATTCCAATCTCAAACTCCTTGCCGACAAATATGAAAGCATGAACAACGCAGCCATGTTATTCGATACGAAAGCCTTGAAGCCGCTTTATCGTCTGTCCATCGGTAATCCCGGTAGCAGTTTTGCTTTTGAAATAGCCGATACAATAGGTTTGCCATATCAAATCATTGAAGCAGCAAGGAAGAAGGTCGGCAACGATTTTGTGGATTTCGAACAAAGTTTGCAAACTTTGGCAGTAGAAAGAATGCAACTTAAAGCCAAAGAAAAAGAATTGCAACTCGCTGATGAATTACTTGACTCCCTTGTAGAACAATATAAAAGCAAGAAGCTCGAACTTCAAGGCAGAGAAAAGGAAATAATCTACGAAGCGAAGAAACAAGCAAAAGAAATTCTTAAAGATGCCAATCGCCAAATAGAAGAGACGATAAGGGAAATACGTTCCGTCAAAGCCGAAAAGCAGGAGACGAACAAAATACGGGCGAAGATAAAAGAAACGACGGAGAAAGCCCGAAGCGAGATGGAACATTTGGAGACTGAAATCAGAAACGCAGCTTCACAAGAGAAAGAAACCAAAACCCACATACCTTTCGACAATAGCGACATATCGAAAGGAGACATCGTTCTCATAAACGGTCATGACAACTATGCCGAAGTGCAGAAAGTGCAAAAGGGAAAGGACAAAATAGATGTTCTTTCCGGCAACATAAGCCTTTCTTTGCCCCTTTCGCAAGTGAGGAAAGTGAGGAAGGACATCTATTTGAAGCAACAAAAACAAAATAAGACCGTAACTCCGCCAAGCCGATACAGTATAATGAACGACATAAACCGTTTAAGAGCCGAATTCGCTCACCAAATAGATTTGAGAGGTTGCAGAGCCGATGAAGCCTTGAAACGCTTGGCAAAGCAAATAGACAATGCAAGGCTCTTGGGAGAGTCGGAAATATCTGTACTGCATGGCAAAGGCGACGGTATATTGAAAACAGTATTGAGGGATTACTTGAAAGAATGTCCCGAAGTGGAGAGTTTCAAGGCAGCAAGACTTGAAGCAGGCGGAGAAGGAATAACACAAATCAAATTGAAATAAGAAACAAAACACTCGAATGCAGTGTCAACTTAAACGATAAAAACGAAACAGCAATGAATACAAAGAAACAACACGGTTCTATCTTATTATTGGCGGTTATTCGGATCTGTTTCTGTTATATTTCCTGGCGGTTCTGCTTTTGAACCTGCTTCCTTTCGGACTTTACTCGCAGGGTGGCTTTGACGCTTTACGAGGCGATGGTTTGGATTTTTCGCAAGGCTTTCTTGGATGGAAAGCAATGACCGGAAGTTATGATGGTAGTTCTGCTACTGCACCTAATTGGAATTGGGGTTCTGTACAATACCATAATGACCCTGCAGGTGTATCAGATGCTAACGGTCCTATCTTTACAATAAATACCAATACAACAGAAACAGATCCGAATACCGGTAATGGGTTAAGGAAGATACCTGACGGATATATTCGTTCGGTTAAATTGAAGAATGAAAATTACAATACTACCGGTTGGGCAGGCTTGCAATATACAATGGAGGTATCGAGCGAGAATTGCCTTTTAACGTTTAATTATGCAATGGTTCTTCAAGCCCCCGGACACGAAGGATATATCAATCCGACTTTTCAAATTGATGTTATGTCGCATAATTCAAGTGGTATGACCAATACCCTTGTTGATGATTGTGCTTTTTTTGAACAGGTAGGTAATACCAACTTGGTAACCCAATATCCAAGTATATGGCATCAACAAGGAACAGGCTATGATGCAGTTGTATGGAGTGAATGGCAACAAATCAAGATAAACCTTGCCAAATATGTCGGTGACAGAGTAACAATACGGTTCAGAATTTCAGTATGTGAATACTATGCTCATTGGGGATATGGTTATGTAACAGCAAAAGCAGAACCTGCTTTGATTTCCGTACCGGGTTGTGCCGGTAATGGAGATACTGTAACCGTTGCTTCCGCTCCTGCAGGCTTTTCGGAATACAAATGGTTTGAAATACCGGCTGATCAATCATGGGTAACAAGTCAAGATGCTTTGGCGGATATTGAAGAAAATGCTGAGGCTCTCGGTACTGAGCAGGATTTAATCGTAAGCAATGCCATGATGGGCGATGATTTGGAAAAGTATTATGCTGTTAAGTTGGTATCTCCTCGAACCCAAACAACCAGACCGAATTGTGTTGCATACATCAAGACGAAAGTTGTAGATATTCGTCCGATATTCAACTTGCAAGTTATCGAACCGACGGCTGAAGATCCTGCAGGACGGGCTGTATTTTCCGTAAGCGATGTACAACAGTCGGGAGCGCCGCTTTATTGGCAACAATATGATTTCGGAGACGGTACAACGCCGATACAGATACAGTATGAGACCAACAAATGGGTGGTTGTCAATGCGGCGGATAATCCTTCCACGGAGTTCGAATATGACAATAACGGGTCGCTTACGCAGTTGATACACACATACGCCAACGATGGGGAATACACCTATACCCGTACCGTAAGGAGTTCCGAATCGCCTGAGGCTGAAGAGGTCGTTTATTGCGAGAAAGCAGAGACAAAGCAGGTGATTATTCCGAAAGTACCTTCCTTGGTCTTGACCGCAGAGGAGAAAATCTGCGTTGGAGAAACTGCATCCATAACCGCCACTTCTCCCGATGACGAAGGAATCGAACTTCTTTACGAATGGTGGCACTCGGATCAGGATCCGGAAGCCGATGAGCCGATAAACAGAGGAGCCACTTTCGAGGAACAGATAGTGGAAGATACGAAGTACGTCGTCAGAGTGATGAATGAAGCAACAGGATATTACAGAACAGACAGCATAGAGGTTAAAGTGGAAGCCTTTCCGGAAGTTACGTTGGACGGAGCGACGAAGCTATGTATGGGAGACAGGGCTTTGATAACAGCTTCCGATGCAACAGGCAACGCAGAAGCCTTTGAATGGACATTCACCCGTCCTTCCAATCCGCCTGTCATGAGAAATCCTTCTCCGAGTGCGGTTTTGGACTTTGCACCTACACAAGATACGGTGGTATATCTTATTGCCAGAACATCTGTCGGCTGTATGGCATACGACAGCCTTGAAATATCCGTCATCGATCCGCAGGCATCTGTTTCCAAAAAGGAGATATGCCCCGGTGAAAGCGTTGATTTGATAGGCGAAGGGGCAGTGGAATACAGTTGGACTGCCAATCCTCCTGATGAGAGTCTGTCTCCGGAGAAGGTTACAACGCCGCTTGCCGCAATGCCTCAACAAACGACGACCTACACGATGAGCGGTTACGGCGAGACGGGTTGCCATACGGATAAACAGGTTACCGTTACGGTGTATCAATACCCTGAAGCAACCATATCGGTTACCCCTTCCTACGTCGATGTGGACAATCCTGTGTTATCCGTTTCCGATGTATCGCCCAATGCCTCCACTTCATCTTGGACTTTCTCCGACGGAGGAAGTTCCGAAGCTCGTTCCGTTACATATTCATTCAATGATTTAAGCGTGGATTCCGTAGGTATTCAGTTGATAAGCTTCAATAAAATAGGTTGTTCCGATACAACTTCGATGAAGGTGCCTGTCGAATTGTTCGCAGTGTGGATGCCGAATGCTTTCTCCCCTAACGGAGACGGAGTGAACGACAAGATTTTCTTCACCTCCCTCAATAACTTGGAAGATGTACACTTCGAGATATTCAACAGACAAGGCACAAGGCTCTTTTCCGTACATGAGAAGCACCTTACCTGCGGCGTCATTCCTAATCTTGCAGACCTCCTCGGCTGGGACGGAACTTACAAAGATAAAGACTGTCCGCAAGGAACCTATGTTTACAGACTGCAATATCGAAGGGCAGGTAATTCGAAGGTATATGACAAAACGGGTTCGATAATGCTTATCCGATAAAGAGAATGGAACTTTCATCGAATGCAAGGTCGAAATCCTTTGTAGGGCTGACCGAACTGTTGATTGTCGCAGGCTTGA
Source organism: uncultured Bacteroidota bacterium (assembly GCA_900545215.1). Classification (GTDB taxonomy): domain Bacteria; phylum Bacteroidota; class Bacteroidia; order Bacteroidales; family P3; genus Onthomorpha. The sequence continues at coordinate 5,413 of UQXW01000034.1, read as the reverse complement.
TGTTATGCCTTGGTTGCAGGAATAACAACGAACAATCGGATAAAACAACGAAAGAGGTTGCAAAGCATGCAACCTCTTTCGCTAAACATGCTTTCAAACTCGATGTTTCCACCGTTGAAGGCGGATTGAAGATAGGCATACGGGAGAACGATAAAACCGTTCAAACAATAAATTATCGCTATCCAGAAGACTACGAAGCATATTCCGACATGAGAGAAACGAAATACACTTTGCAAGATGCGAACTTCGACGGGCATAAGGATTTGCTTATCCCTCTCGGATTGTTCGGCAATCAGCAACTTTCACGTTACGATTGCTATGTTTGGGATAATGCGAAAGCAAAATTCATACATTCGCCATCATTCATCGAAATAGCAAATCCGACCATCTGCACAAAGCAAAAGTGTATATTTTCTTCTGAAAGAAGTTCCGCTGCGGAATACGTCTATCACAGATGGGAATATAAAAAGGGCAAATTTGTCGCAACAGCCATACTGTACGAAACTTACACCGCTCCCGACGCTCCTCCGACATACGTGGAAGAATTTCCCGTGAAGCAACAGCAAAGGAGAAACCTCAAAAGAGAAGACATCTCAGGTTTTTGGGAAGATATACTCCGCTGAAACGAACAATTCCGGCTATTCTGCCGAGATAAGCATATTTCAGACGGCACCCTGCTTTCTCCACGTGTTCGCAGGCATCATCGGTGTTATCGTTCCATGAAATTCTTCCGCCTATTCGTCGATATTAAAACACCGAAAGAATTTCACGAAACGCCGCTTTAATTTTTCCTTTCGCCGTTTCATTTCAACCGAACGGCGAAATAGTAAGCGGGTATCGGGTAAGGGGTTTACGACGGAAGAGGTCGGCTTTGTCGGCGGGATAATCGGAGGCGGCAAATCGGAGTTTTGTCATTCCTCATTGCTTTGAATAAAACGATAATATCGGACACGATGACAGCAAAACTTACGTTTGCAGAAAGAAGTGAAGGATTGAAAAAGTTGTGCTTATGGTTTGGAAGTTTATTATGGTATTTGCAGGCGGTGGCTTGGGCTGTTTGTGCAGGTATTTTGTATCCTTGATATTCTCAACCGGTCAAACGAGGTTTCACGCTTTGCCTATACATACGTTGATTGCGAATTTCATCGGTTGTTTGTGCATAGGCGTTTTTGCTGCGTGGTTTGCCAAGCAACCTTCGGAGCTTTGGAAATTGTTTTTGGTCAGCGGATTTTGCGGAGGCTTCACTACTTTTTCGACATTTTCGGCAGAGTGTTTGGAGTTTTTGCGTTGCGGAAATTACGGCATGGCGTTAATTTACGTGGGGTTGTCTTTGTTCATCTGTCTTACGGCGACAGCCTGCGGCATGTATGCGATGAAATATATTCTTTAAGGGAAGCGACATAATCGACAATGTTTCTGCCAAAACATCGAGGTACTATGAGAAAATAGGTCTCTTGAAACCCTTTGAACGAGACGGTGCTTAGTGTTATCGTTATTATATGATGAGCAGATTGAATACATAATCGCATTCTCTGTTTGGTCGGATTACAGTAATGATACCCGTTTTCCTTTTCAGCGGGCATGGTTTATGGCGAATGCGTCTCGTGCAATGGTGTTGTCTTGTATGAGTTCGATTTCTCTGTTTGCGGCTTTCAAGAGCTTGCGATTGCAGGCTTTGTATCCGATTGCGTAATTTACATCTTTGGGATTGAGCCTTATGGAGGTGCAATCTTCAGGTAAGGATTGCAGTCTTTCAAGCCATATTCTGCTTAGGACGAGTTCGCGGAAGGATACGTGGAAAGGCCCTGCGACAAGGTCGGTTCCACTAATCAATCCCTCGCTCGGGTGCAAGCCGACCCGCAGAATGTTTATGCCGTTTGCCATGAAGATTTTGTAAATCTCCGCCGTGCGTTCCACCGCTTCGGTAAGGCTCAACGGTTCATACAATCCTGCTTGGTAAAGTTCTGCCAACTTGGTGTGTTTTATCACAAGGGTGGGATAAATACGGGTGTTGTCGGCTCCGAGTTCGATTATTTTCAAAGCTGTTTGCTTGGAACGTTCGGGCGTATCGAGAGGCAAGCCGACCATCATTTGAAGTCCCAATGCAAAACCGCAGGTCTTTATCATTGCGGAGGCGGCTTCCACATCTTTTACGCTGTGTCCGCGTTCGCAATATTGCAGAACTTCGTCGCAAAGGGATTGGGCTCCCAACTCTATCGTCTTTACATTGTATCGTTTCAACAGTTCAAGAATTTCCGTGTCTATGTAATCCGGGCGGGTCGATAGTCTTATGCTGCTTATCGAGCCTTGTTTTATGTAGGGTTGTACTGTTGCAAGGTATTCCTCTTGTTCGGATAGTTTCAATCCGGTGAAACTGCCGCCAAAAAAGGCAAGTTCCACTTCGCAAGGGTGTTTGAAGCTTTTCAAATGCCGGTCGATTATATCACGAACCTGTGCCGTTGAGACAGGTTCGAGTTGTCCGGAGATATGTCTTTGATTGCAATAAATACATTGGTTGGGACAAGCCAATTCAGGGATAAATACGGGTATGTTGTAATGTCTCATATTTGCAAAAAAAGATTTGCGGACTTCAATGCCCGCAAATCCCGATATAAATAAAAATCAAATTCTTTTCTTGTGCTTCTTCCCGGATTTTCCGTTGCTTGGTTCGTCCTCAAAATAACCATAGCCGTAACCGCCATAACCATATTTGCTTCCGTAACCGTAGCCATAGCCGTATCCGTACCCTTTGCCTGAACCATAACCGTACTTCTGCATGGCGTTTTGTATGCCGTTCAATACGAAATTGACCTTTACATTGCTTCTTTCTTCGAGTTCCGTCAAAGAAATCTTCAATACGCCTTTGTCGGTTTGTCCGCTACGAACGACAAACAAGTTGACATCTGCTTCTTTTGCCAAGCATTGCGCGTCCGCAATGAGAGATACGGGAGGTGTGTCCAAGATTATATAATCATATCTTTTTCGCAGTTCTTTCAATAGTTCTCTGTTCTTTTCGGAGTCCACCAATTCCGATGGATTTGGCGGTACCGGTCCGGAGCATAGCACATCGAAGTTAGGGAATTCGGTATGTTGCAAGACCTCATCGAGACTTGTTTTACCTATCAGATAGGTTGAAATACCCGCACGTTCATTAACATTGAATATCTTGGCAAGTCTCGGTTTGCGAAGGTCGTAACCTGCTATCAATGTCTTTGCTCCGTTCAAGGAAAATACGGATGCAAGGTTCAAACTTATCAAAGTCTTTCCGTCATTTGGAAGAGATGATGTCGTAAGAATAATTCTTCCCTCCGATGCATTATCGTCCTGCAGTAGATACTTGATGTTCGTTCTCAAAGAACGGAACGACTCCGTGATTTGAGACCTCGGTTGATTGAAAACAATCATTCTTTTGTATCTGGCAGGGAACTCGGGAATATACCCTAAGATATGGTTGGACGATATTCTCTCCAAGTCGTCTTTTCCTTCGATTGTATTGTTCATCCAGTAGCGAACAAATATATATCCGCCCGGAGCCAACAAGCCCAATAAGAAAGCTATCAAGAAATTCATTGCCGTTTTCGGATAAACCTTGACTGCATACTTTGCACTGTCTATCAACTTGTGGTCAGGTTGTGCCGCATTCTTTGCAATCTCCGCTTCGGCTCGTTTTTGGTATAGGAAGTTATAGATTTCGTCATTGAACTTGAACTGCCTCTCCAAGTTAATCATGTTTCTTTGCGTTGTAGGCAATTTATCTATCTCCGTCTGCAAAAGGTTCTTTTGTCGTTTGAGTTCTTTGTCGGTAATATCAGATTGTTTCTTTATGGTACGGAGGTTTTCCTGTATTTGGTTTCGTGTTGTTTCTATTTGCAATGACAATTCTTTCATCTTAGGACTCTTCGGAGTGAGGGTCGTCGAAAGTCTTTGCCTTTCCAAAACCAATTTCGTCAAAGTTTCAACCAATCCGTTGAGAATAGGGTCTTGGATACCCATGGTCGATGGCACTACCATGCCGTCTTCCAAGTTCGCTTTGTTGATGTATTCTTCCAAAGCGTTATAGTAAGCTCTTTGTCTGTATGCTTCTGCACGTTGAACTTCCAAGTCGTTTGCTCTTTCATAAAGATAAGCAGCATCATTCATCAGGTTCAAAGTGTTGTTATTTTGTTGAAACACCTCACGACGCTTCTCTGCCACATTCAAAGAGTCGGAAATCGCAGCGATTTGCGAGTTTACAAACTCGATAGTGCTGATGTTAAGGTAATTTTTCTCTTCAAAAGTCATGTCGATATAGACTTTGCAGAGCATGTTCACAAAGTCCTCCGCCTTATGCTTGTTTTGATGTTTGTATTTCAGAGATATAATCGAACTCTCTTTGTTGATGAGTTCAACCTGAGTGGCACTGAATTCTTTCGTTACGGCGTCCAAGTCGTTTATCATGAAGGCATAACTGATTTTGGAGTAATTATTATTCCATTTATCAGGGTCTTTCAATTGTACCTTAAACCTCATGCCGTCTTTGGAAAACCATTCGCCATATTTCAATGCGACATTCCTCTCTCCAACACTTGTGGTTTTCTCCAACAATTTATCCTCTGCATAATCATAAACCGGCACATTGTTCTTCGAACCGTATGAAACGACGCAACCGTTTTTGTTTGCCAATTCCACTTCTATCATTACGCCTGTCGGCTGAGACTGATAAAGATCGACCACTACCTCGAACGGAGCATCTTTATAAATATCCACATATCTGAAATTCTCTTTACAATAGTACGTGGTATAGAATCCGAGTGCTTTGATGGTTCTTTTAACCATCGTCATTGACTGAATGGTTCCTATTTCGTTCTGAAAATTGACTTGACTTCTATTGCCGATAACGTTATTAAGCATATTCATCTGCCCCATCAAGCCTTCGTTATCTTTAATCAACAATGTGGCGGTTGCTTCGTACTGAGGCACGGAATACTTCGTTATGATGAAAGCTGCAACCATTGCAACGACAATGGCAATGGCAAACCAATGCCACTTGGCAAGCATTTTATGCAGCAATTCTGCCAGATTGATATTCGATTCCTCTTTTTCTACGGTTTCGTTCACGGTATTGTTATTCATGATTCTGCTTTTCTTTATAATCTTATTTATTGTTCAAGGAAACAATCACGGCTGCAACAGAAGCTATCGAAGTTATAATAGACAGAGTGCTTGTTATGGTATTCAAAGGTATGTTCAGAGTTGTCAAAGCCTTCGTACTCTTATTCGGTTCCACATATACCAAGTCTCCCGGTTGAAGATACAGCCTTTTATCCTGCAATATCTTCGCATCGCTCAGGTCTAAGGTATAGATAATGTCCTCGTTGGTAGTCTTCCTTACAACTTTTACTTTGTGTCGGTTGCCGTAATATGTCAAGAGGGT
>UQXW01000033.1 GCA_900545215.1 uncultured Bacteroidota bacterium | reverse complement strand
TCCTTCATAAGGTATGTTTCAATTACTATCGTTTAATTGTTAGGTTCAGCCCTTCGTGCAACGTTATCGACTATTGCACTACTATGGCGTCTGCTGACTTCTCACGGCAAGCTTTACTCCGCTTCTTTCGTAAAAAAAACTATTTGAAGCGTCCGTGAGACCTCCTCGGATAAGGGCATTGTCTTTCCATCTTATACCCACTTCATTTACACCGACCGTTCCGAATAGCAATAGGGCTTTGGTTTGTTCAGCAACCTTACCCACGGTCATATGCCTTGTATGAAGTTTCTGTCCGTTAGGTCAGATGTTTGCCGCCGGCTTCTTTCAGATTCCAACTCACGATGGACACCCTTGCCTTTGGCTATGTAATTCCCGCTATTAGGGCTTACTCGGGACTTCCACCCGTTAGACAATGCTCATGCCGAGCATACAAAGTAAGGCGTCTCAAAGATTTGAGACGCCTTATGGTATAAGTCATTTCTGTGGTTAGCTTCCGAAGTTATCGTACATGATGTTCTCGGGCGGTACTCCCAAAGAGTCCAACATCTTCAATACGGCTGCTATCATCGGTGGCGGTCCGCATAGGTAGTATTCTATTTCTTCGGGTTCTTTATGGTCTTTAAGGTAGTTGTTATATATCACATCGTGTATAAATCCGGTGTAGCCTGTCCAGTTATCCGTAGGGTCAGGTGCGGATAGGGCTATGTGGTATGAAAAGTTCGGATTTTCTTTCGCAATTTCTTCAAATTCATCTACATAAAACAAGTCTTTGATAGCTCTTGCTCCGTACCAGAAAGAGGCTTTCCTTTTGGTGTGATGTGTTTTGAAAAGGTCGAAAATATGCGAACGCATCGGAGCCATTCCGACTCCTCCTCCGATAAACATCATTTCTTTGTCGGTGTCTTTTATGAAGAACTCTCCGTAAGGTCCGGAGATTGTTACTTTGTCGCCCGGTTTCAATGACCAGATATATGACGAGCATACTCCCGGGTTGACTTTTGCCCAACCACCATGTTCTCTATCCAATGGCGGGGTGGCAATACGAATGTTCAACATTATGATGTTGTTCTCGGCAGGGTGGTTTGCCATGGAATAGGCTCTGAAACATGGTTCAGGGTTCTTCATGACCAAATCCCATACTTTGAATTTATCCCAATCGGCATGGTATTTAGGGTCGATGTCCATGTCTTTGTAGTTTATGGTACATGCAGGCACATCGATTTGTATGTATCCTCCGCTTCGGAAATTAAGGGTTTCTCCTTCCGGTAGTTTAACGACGAATTGTTTTATGAATGTTGCAACGTTATGGTTGCTTATAACTTCACATTCCCATTTCTTTATGCCGAAGATTTCGTCAGGTATCTGTATTTTCATGTTTTCTTTTACTTTTACCTGACAGCCCAAACGGTAGTGTTCTTGTTGTTGCTTTCTTGAAAAGTGCGGTTTCTCGGTAGGGAGCATTTCTCCGCCGCCTTCCAAGACTTTACATTTGCACATTCCGCATGTTCCTTGTCCTCCGCATGCCGAAGGTAGGAATATCTTCTCTGCGGCAAGGGTTGCAAGTATGGAAGAGCCGCTTTCTACTTCGAGTTCTTTCTTATCGTTGATATTAATCTTCACCTTGCCTTGCGGTACCAATTTTTTTCTGGCGTAAAGAAGCACTGCCACCAACAGCAAGACTATGATTAAGAAGACTGCTATGCTTATTATTACTATCTTTCCCATTGTCCTATTCTCCTTATAGTTTTATTCCCAAGAAACTCATGAATGCCATTGCCATAAGTCCCGTTATTATAAATGTTATTCCAAGTCCTTTGAGCGGTGCAGGAACATGGGAGTATCTCAATTTCTCCCTGATTGCCGCAAGTGAAACTATTGCCAATAACCAACCGAGTCCGCTACCTGCCGCAAAAGAAACGACTTCGCCTATATTGGAATAGTCTCTTTCCTGCATGAATAGGGAGGCTCCGAGTATGGCACAGTTTACGGCTATCAACGGAAGGAATATTCCCAACTGGCTGTATAGCGATGGTGAAACTTTCTCTATGAACATTTCAACCAACTGCGTTATGGCTGCGACTACTGCTATAAATATTATAAAGCTCAAAAAACTCAAATCTATATCGGCAAAGGAGGGGCTTATCCATGTAAGTGCTCCTTCAACCAAGATATATTTGTTGATAAGGTAATTAACCGGTACGGTTACGACCAACACGAACAATACCGCTATTCCCAATCCCATAGATGTTTTAACCGTTTTCGATACGGCAAGGTATGAACACATTCCAAGAAAGAATGCGAAAATCATATTATCTATGAAGATGGACTTGATAAAAATATTGATTATCTCTTGCATGTCTCTGATTTTTCTTTGTTCCTACTTTTCGCAGAGGTCTTTGTTTCTACTTCTGTGAACCCATATTATGATACCTACTATTATCAACGCCATCGGCGGCATTATCATGAGACCGTTATTTACATATCCGGCATCGTAGAAGGATTGAGGTATTACTTTGTATCCCCAAAGCGAACCCGAACCGAATAGCTCTCTGATAAATCCCATTGTTCCGAGAATTAAAGCATAGCCCAATCCGTTGCCGATTCCATCAAGGAAGGAAACACCGGGTTTGTGGCTCATTGCAAAGGCTTCCAAACGTCCCATGACAATACAGTTCGTGATAATCAGACCGACGAAGACAGACAACTGTTTGCTGATTTCATAAACGAAAGCTTTCAGAACCTGATCGACAAGGATTACCATCATTGATACTATGACCAATTGTACGATAATTCGTATTCTCGGAGGTATTGTGTTTCTTAAAAGCGAAACCACAACATTAGATAGTGCAACGACGACCGTTACGGATAGTGCCATAACCACCGCAGGCTTTAATTGTGCCGTTACTGCCAACGAAGAACAAATTCCCAATACCTGAACGGTAATCGGGTTCTCTTTGCTCAACGGATTTTTTATCAGTTTCAAATTATTCGCCATCTCTATTTGTTTTTGATTGTTTGAAAGTATTCGGTGTACATTCCCAAGCATTCTTTTATCATGTTGGAAACGCCGGTTGAAGTTATGGTTGCACCGGAAATTGCATCAACCTGATAAGGGTTTGCCGCGTCTGCCCTTTTCTTAACTTCAAATTTCAAGGTTCCGTTCTCGAATATTTGTTTGCTCTTGAAACGAGATTGAAAGGCAGGAGTTGTTATCTCGGCTCCCAAACCGGGTGTTTCGCTCTTATGGCCGAAATTCACACCTACGACGGTTGACAAATCTTCATCCAAAGCTATATTTCCCCAAATGCCACCCCAAAGACCGACTCCCGTAACCGGAACGACGTAATTCTTTCTGCCATCTTTTTCGCAAACGAACACAGGCATGGAGGCTGAGGCATCTTTAACCTTTGCTTTTGCCAACTCTTTTTTCATATCGGCTTTGAAAGGTCTCACTTGCCCTTTCTCCTGCTTTCCGTTTACGTAGCTGTTTACGACTTCGCCCTCTGCATTCACTCCATACTCAGCAACGAAGTATTTACCATATAACTCCTCTGCATTTTCAGGCGTTGCACTCACTCCTACGGAAGAAAGCAACTGTTGCATCTTTTCAATCTCTTCGTTCTTCTGTTGAAAGGGCTTTAACCCTACCGCAGCCACTGATAAGACTGCTGCCGCCACTACAACCAATATGGTCGAGTAAACGAATATATACTTGTTACTAAACATCTTTCCTCCTCGATTTATTGATTATTTTTCACCAAAAGTTTTGCTCTCTTTGCTCTGCGACGTATGTTGGCATCAACAACGTAGTAGTCTATCAACGGAGCGAATACGTTCAAAAGCAAAATAGAAAGCATCATTCCTTCTGGATATGCAGGGTTAAGCACCCTTATCAAAACCGCCATTATGCCTATCAACGCTCCATAAATGTATTTACCGGTATTGGTTTGTGCTGCAGTAACAGGGTCTGTCGCCATAAACACGGCTCCGAACATGAAACCACCTATAAGGAAGTGATAATAGAACGGCATTTCCATGTATGGATTTGCTCCAATCATATTAAAGACCAATCCCATTGCTGCACCGCCTGCAAATATGGAAAGCATTATCCTCCATGATGCTATGCCCGTTACAAGCAATATCACTGCACCTATCAATATTGCAATAACGGAAGTTTCTCCGACACTACCCGGAATAAATCCCAAGAACATATCAAGCACTGATGCCTGTGGTGCTACGCCACCTGCCAACATCTCTCCAAGCGGAGTTGCTCCGGAAATGGCATCTCCTTGTTCTGCAATCCAAACAGTATCTCCCGACATTTGCGAAGGATACGAGAAAAACAAGAACGCTCTTGCTACCAAAGCAGGGTTCAAAAAGTTATATCCTGTTCCTCCGAACACCTCTTTACCTATTATTACAGCAAAAGCTACTGCTATCGCCAACTGCCACAAAGGTACATCAGGCGGGCAAATCAAAGGTATCAGCATACCTGTTACGAAATAGCCTTCACTCACTTCGTGCTTACGGATTTGAGCGAAGATACATTCTATTCCCAATCCTACAATATAGCTGACAAGCAACATCGGCAAGATTTTCAAAAACCCATAACCGAGATTGCCCCAAAAGTTATCGCAATAGCAACTTACCTGCCCAAGGGAAAGATAATGCTGATAACCTATGTTGTACATACCGAACAATAACGCCGGTATCAAAGCTATTATCACCGTAAACATCGTACGCTTGTTGTCAACTGCATCTCTTATGTGGCAACCGCTGACAGTGGTTTGCTCCGGCGTATAGAAAAAAGTATCCATTGCGTCAAACAAAGAATGAAAAGCGTGTAATTTTCCGCCCTCCTCAAACTTGGGACGCATATTGTCCAACATATTTTTTATGAATTTCATTCGCCCATCTCCTTTCTCATTAAATCAAGACCTTGCCTTATTATGGCTTGTATATCCGTTTTTGAAGAGTCAACCAATTCGCAAAGAGCGAAATCTTCCGGTGCCACCTCATATATACCCAACTGTTCCATCAAATCTATATCTCCGATAACGCAAGCCTTAATAAGTTGCATCGGATAAATATCCATAGGAAACACTTTTTCAAATTCACCCGTAACAATCAAAGGTCTGACACCGCCATTCAAGTTCGTATCGACCTTATAAGCTTTGTGGTTTGGACAATTCTTCAAGAATCCGGATAGAAACGTCCTCGAAACACTGAACTTATCGCAACCCGGAGCCAACCAACCGAACAAATGTCTTTCCTTTCCCTCCTTTATAACCGTTACCTGATTATCATAATAGGAAATAAAGCCGTCTTTTTCAATCTTGGTACCTGTCAAAACATTACCGCTTATGAAGCGAAGAGGATTCACCGTCGTATTGTTGTATATCAACGAAGCTATGCTTGCACCTCTTTTCACCTTATAATATTGAGGATGGGAAACCTCTCCTCCAGTCAACGCCACAATCCTGTCTGAAACATATCTTCCCTCCATAAATAACTTGCCAATGACTGCCAAGTCCTGAGCGTCCAAATACCAAATCCGTTCACCCTTGTTAATCGGATCCAATTTTTCTATCTGAACCGATACATTACCACAAGGATGTTTTCCCTCGAAAGTATTTATTTGAACATTTTCCAACTTCAACAATTCATCGGTACGACTTATCGAAGAATGCACATTCAAATGAATTGTACCGGTGGTAAGTTTCCTCAAAGCATCCACCCCAACCTGCATTGCTGCTCTTTCTCCTTTCAAGAGAATAGCATAATCAGGAGCAAGCGGAGCCGAACTGAAACCGGTTATAACAATGCATTTAGGCATTGTATCGGGATTTGGAATCGTTGAGTACGGTCTTTGTCTCAATACCGTCCAAACTCCGGAAGCGAGCATCTTATCTTTAACCTGCTCGGCGCTCATGGCACTCAAACTCTCCTTTGAAAAGTCTTCATACTCATCTTTGCCGTCCGGAACAATCCTGACGGACTTGATTACTCTTTTTTCGCCCCTTATGACAGCCGCTATCGTGCCACTCACGGGAGAAACAAATTTAAGGCGTTCCTCGCCTTTTGCATAGAAAATCGGCGTACCGGCTTTGACTTTGTCCCCCTCTTCAACAAGCAATTTCGGAGTCAGAGCGACAAAATCCTCCGGTTTAATGGCATATTCGCCAACCGTCGTTTCCACAACCTCCGGTTTGGCTTCACCAAACAGACGAACGTCCAAACCCTTGGTAATCTTTATTGTTCTCGACATAGTCCTTGTCTTAATTACTAATTAGTTCTATTTTGCCAAAAAATAATTCGCAAAGGTACAACTATTTGCCCAATAATCGACAGGCTTCCGCAGAAAAATAATCGGTAATTTCAAACGAAAAAACGTCTTATTTGCTCCAATGAATGAGAATACGCTCCATCTTCCATGCGTAATATCCCTTTGCAGTCTATTCTATCACGTCTGACATAACCGCTTGCATGAATAATACTGTCATTCGACAATAAAATTCCGACATGCACTATCTTACCTGCATTATTGGAGAAAAACGCCAAATCTCCCGCTTTTGCCTCATTCAACGAAGCCACCGGATTTCCCTGCATGAACTGTTGCGAGGCATCTCTTTTCAACCTTACCCCGAACAACTTGAATATGCTTTGAGTAAAACCCGAACAATCCGTGGCGAAATTGCATTTCCCTCCCCACAGATAAGGCGTATAGAAATAGTTTTTTATGTATTCCTCCAACCTTTCGCCGGAAAACGCTTCCTCTTTCAACAAGCAACACTCCGAGGCATCTATATCATAATCCGTTACTTTGTAATGTTTGGAGAAAATCCTGCTTGAAAACGGCAATCTCGCCACATACGAAACTCCTGTCCTGTCATTCGAGATTTTTATCTCGTTAACGAACTTTCCCGTGTACAAAGCCTTGGCTCTCGTGAGCAGGAAAAAATCATCTTTACTTATTTCTATATATTGTTTTCTATCTATCCAACCTTCGTAATCGTCATACCATAATCTTATACGGGAATTTTTTTCCGTCGATTCAAGTATATGGAAAACATCTCCGAAAACCAACTGGCTGCATTGCTCGGCGGTTTCCGCAGGCTCGCTTCTCAACGGAACGACAGGCAACAAACAAATTCCGTATTGCATTCTTACAGTTTCTTCGTCTCTATTCCGTAGATTATTCTTTCGATAATCCTGTCCTCTGAATTGTTCACAGGATCATATTTGGAACGCAGGTTATATCCGAACAATTTTCCCAACGCCTGATAGAAAGCGGCACGGAAACTACCTCTCAATTCCTTGACCAACGCATACGAATCGCTTCCGGTTTCACGGTCTATCAATCTCAACAATATCTTACCCTGCGACCTGTTCAACTTCTTCAATGTAGGACCGAACTTATTCTCTATTTCCTTTTCCGCCTGCTTCATTATCTTCTTTCTTTGAGAATCATTCTTTGCATTGTTAAGCACTACGGTATAACGATCCAAAAGTTTACCTGCTTGTTTCGCATAAGGGTAAGTAACCTTCACGTTTCTGATGAGCTTCTTGTATTTTTTCTTTTCCGCTTCGCTCAAAGGGCAAACATAACCATTCACTCTTACGACATCGAGATACAACATCGGAATGGTGTCGCCTTGATAGATCGTTCCGAAAACGACCATTCCTCCACCCTGTTGAGCTTTCAAACAACATGCTCCGAGCAACAGAATTATAATTGCAATCTTTTTCATGGCAGATAATATTACTTGTTTGCGGCGAACAACTTTTCTCCGTTCTTTTCTATCTGAGCCTTGGCGTATTCCTCTGTTACAGTAAAAGTTTTCATGCTCTTGTCATCGGGACTTGAAAACATCAAATCGGTAACCACAACCTCCAATATGCCTTTCAAACCCCTCGCTCCCAATTTGTGTTTAACAGCAAGCGAAACGAAATAATCCAAAGCCTTATCTTCAAAATTCAACTCTATGCCGTCCATCTCGAAAAGCTTCTTGTATTGTTTTATCACGGAGTTTTTCGGTTCTGTCAGTATAAGTCGCAAAGTTTTTTCGTCAAGTGTATCCAAATGAGTCAGGACAGGGAAACGTCCTATCAACTCCGGAATAAGTCCGTATGACTTCAAGTCCTGCGGTTGCAGGTATTTCAAAAGATTTTCCTTGTCTATGTTTTCTCTTTCGCTTCTTGCGGAGTACCCTATCGCATTGCTGTTCATTCGTGAAGCTATCTTACGTTCGATTCCGTCGAATGCTCCGGCTGCGATGAACAGAATATTTCTCGTATCGACCTGTATGTATTTTTGATCGGGGTGTTTTCTTCCTCCCTGCGGCGGCACGTTGACGATGGTTCCCTCCAACAGTTTCAACAATGCCTGTTGGACGCCTTCTCCGCTCACATCTCTCGTTATGGAAGGGTTATCGCTTTTCCTTGCTATCTTATCTATCTCATCTATGAAGACTATACCACGCTTCGCTTTCTCGACATCATAATCCGCGGCTTGCAACAGCCTTGTAAGAATGGTCTCCACATCTTCCCCCACATAACCTGCCTCCGTCAATACGGTTGCATCGGCAATGCAGAAAGGCACGTCCAACAATCGGGCAACGGTTTTTGCCAGCAATGTTTTGCCTGTACCTGTTTCACCCACCATTATGACATTTGATTTGTCTATCTCGACATCGTCTTCCTTTCTTTCGGAATGAAAATACCTCAATCGCTTATAATGATTGTACACAGCCACCGAAAGCACTTTCTTTGCTCGTTCCTGTCCTATGACGTATTGATCCAGATATGCTTTTATCCGGCTCGGTGTTTTTAACTCATAATTATCCAAAGCCTCGACCGCACTCTTTCTGTTTTGCTCTTGAAGCATTTTGCCTAGCAATTCGGCACAGTCGGAACACACTCCGAGAGAACCAGATTGGGATTGTATCAAATAATCCACTTGGTTCTCATCTCTTCCGCAAAATATGCAGTGGGCTTTCTGTTTTTTATCACTCATCTTGAAAGGATTTTTTTTGCAAAGTTACGAATTTGCTCCCATGCAACAAGATTTCAGTACTACCTCATCGGTCATTTGCCTATCTTATGTCCTCGTACTGCATAGTAGAATATCATTGCATAACAAGGCAATGTTATCATATAAGGCAGATGTCTGTTTCCTCCGAAGCAATCCACCAATCCTCCGTAACACAAAGGCAAAACGGCACCTCCGGCTATTGCCATTATCAGAAAGGCTGATGCCAAGGCTATATGCGAACCGAGCTTGTCTATTGCAAGAGGCCATATTCCCGGCCACATCATCGCATGTGCAAAGCTCAAAAGTATAATGAACACTATCGAAACTATGCCGGAGGTGAACAAAGCACAAAGAGCGAACACAAAACCGAGGACGGCAGATATTGCGAGGGCTTTCGACTGGCTTATATGCTTGGGAACAAGAAAAATTCCGGCTATATATCCTATCGTCAGGGCTATAAGACTGAATGTTCCGAGTTTCGGTGCAATATCTTTGGCAATTCCCTGTGTTTCGGCATACAATCCGAGGGTATCTATGGCAATAACCTCAACACCGACGTACAGAAAAAGCGTAAGAACTCCCAACCAGAGGTAAGGTATCTTGAATATGGATTTCTTGTTTCGGTCTTTCTCTTCCGCTTCTTCGTTTTTCACTTCGGGCAGACGGGCAAGCGATATCATCAATGCCAAACAGCAGAGAAGCCCCGTGATAACCATATACGGCATTCTTATTCTTGAAGCCAACATATCGAGTTCCGTCGCAAGTTCCTGCCCTGTGGCAAGTTCGATTTTCACACTCAGTTCCTCCATTCCCGAGAACAGCACACTGCTTATAAGCAATATACCTATCATTCCGGCACATTTGTTGAACAAACCCATTATCGACATACGTTTCGCTGCCGATTCCATGGGGCCGAGTATGGTTACGTAGGGATTGACTGCCGTTTGCAGCAGTGCCAAGCCCGCTCCCTGAATGAACAAACCTATAAGGAACAAGACATAATTGCGGGACGATGCCGCAGGCAGGAACAAGAGGGAGCCGACTGCCATAACCAAAAGTCCGATGCTCATTCCCCTTGCGAAGCCTGTGCGTTTCAATATTGCGGAAGAGGGTATGGACATGACGAAATATGAGATATAGAACGCAAAGGTTACCCAATACGCCTGCGAATCGGGCAGTTGGCAAGCCGTCTTCAAGAACGGTATCAACAAACTGTTCAACCATGTTACAAATCCGAAGACAAAATACAGCAAACCGATAATCGACAGGCTGAAAACATAGTTCTTTTTTTTATTCATAGTATATTAGATTTCAATTATTTGCAAAGGGATAATTTCTTTCGCCGTTTTAATTTGCTGAAACGGCGTTTCAGTAAATCTTTTCGGCGTTTCATTTCAGCCGAACGGCGTTTTATTTTCTGCATTTCAAAAAAATATTTCAAGAGTTATTGTTTCCGGTCATATAAGTCGTCCATTTATTGATGACGGTTTGCATATCTTCCGGCAGTTTTGAAGAAAACAACATTCTCTCTCCGCTTGTCGGGTGAAGAAAACCTATGGTGGAAGCATGCAAAGCCTGACGAGGCAGGATTTGAAAGCAATTCGCAACGAATTGTTTGTATTTGCTGAAAGTGGTTCCTTTCAAGATTTGGTCGCCTCCGTAGGTCTTGTCTCCGAAAAGAGGATGTCCGATGGATTTCATGTGAACGCGTATCTGGTGAGTTCGTCCTGTTTCAAGGCGGCACTGTATCTCGCTTATGTAACCGAACCTCTGCAAAACGGTATAGTGGGTTATGGCAGGCTTACCGTGTTCCCCATCTGGAAAGACAGTCATTATTTTTCTATCTTTCAAACTTCTGCCTATGTTACCCTCTATCGTACCCTGGTCATCGCCGACATCTCCCCACACGAGGGCGGTATATTTTCTTTCTATGCTGTGCTCAAAAAACTGTTTGGCAAGAAAGGTCTGTGCATACTCGTTTTTAGCGACCAAAAGCAAGCCTGTGGTGTCCTTATCGATACGATGGACAAGCAAAGGTTTGGGAGTTTCCCCCTCTTTGTTCTTCTGATTTCGGAAGTGGAATGTAAGAGCATTCAAAAGAGTACCCGAATAATTTCCATAGCCCGGGTGAACCACCATCGATGAGGGTTTATCGACCACAATCACATCATCATCTTCGTAAACCACCTCTATGGGAATATCCTGAGGCACTATCTCTATGGACTGCGGCGGAGTGGTAAGGAAAAGTTGTATAACATCTCCCGGTTTCACCCTGTAATTGGACTTGACAGGCTTATCGTTCACTTTTATGCAATCAGCCTTCGCCGCAGTCTGTATCTTGTTCCTGCTTGTACCCTCTATGCGGGACATCAGGTACTTGTCTATTCTGAGTAACGTCTTTCCCTTTTCAACCTCTATGCGGAAGTTTTCATACAACTCCCTTTCATCATTGACGTTCTGTGTCTCCTCTTGCATTATCTTGTCTTTATGATTTTCTCGTGGTAAATCGTCCTGCCCTCATCTGCGACTTGCAATATATATACACCGCAATCGAATCGGGAAATGTCTATTTCATTCTCCCTCGTTTGAAGAAGCATTCTGCCATTCATGTCAAACAACCGTT
Source organism: uncultured Bacteroidota bacterium (assembly GCA_900545215.1). Lineage (GTDB taxonomy): Bacteria > Bacteroidota > Bacteroidia > Bacteroidales > P3 > Onthomorpha. Next base: position 13,307 of record UQXW01000033.1, on the reverse strand, counting down.
TCAACAAACCATCGCAGTTTTGCAAATAAACTTTCGTTGAAGCAGGATTCGGATAAATCTTTATCCTCGAAGCATCGACTTCATACAATCCGACGCTTGCTCTGTAACCGAAGTAAGGTCTCATCATGACGGAGCCTTTCTCGAAAGACTGTTGCCAATCGGAACCTGTCTTTGAAAAAGTATATTCGGAGGAATTGGTATTTCTGTCAAATCCTATGTTGAGGTAATCGTTTCCCTTGGTTTGCAGACTTATGAAAAACGAACCGGCAGGCAATACAATGCTCTCATCAAGCACGAAACGAGCGAAACGGTTTAAGCTGTCGCTCCTCGGAATCAATTTCTCGCTTTTATATATCATTTTTGCCGGCAAACCATTCTCGCAAGTCCAAATACAAATGAAGAAAGGCTTGAAATTACCCTCGCCCAATGAAGTATTGAAATAAATATCCACTGCCGAGAGAGTATCCTTTTCGTTCAAGTCATACCTGACAGCCAAATGAGAACCGCTTATGGGTTCGACACCGATACCGTTCTCGGCCGTGCCGTCATCGTATGCAAAATAATCTTCAAAAATCTGCTTGAACCGTATGGTGTCGTTTGCAGGCAGCCAATCCTGCCCCACTCCTTCCTTTATGGTATGGATAATGTCGAAAGCATACCACCGCTCCAGATTTATATCGAACACAAAATCGACAGTGGGTCTTGCATGGTTGGGAGAGGTTTGGTACTGCTGTGTCTGCGAATACGGAGAAATATTCTCAAATCCCCCATCGTAAGAATAAAGACGCATTCCGCTTTCATTGGTTATCTCGTATTTATAAGTGGAACTTAAAGCCATGTCTGCAAGGTTGACTATCTTGATATGCAAACTGTCTGCCATTTCATCTTGTCGGAATTGCCGTGAAGGCATTGCCTGATAACGCTTCAACATAGAGGGGGCAGGCTCGACGAAAGCCAAGTCTCTTCGCGATGTATCTTCGAATGAACGATTTCTGTTCAAATAAACATAATCTATATTCCATTGATCGCAGTTCCCGATGTATGAACTCAGAGAACTATTGCTCAAAGAAGCCATGTTACGAAAGCGAAAGCGGAATTCTTTGTTGAAATATGCTTGGTCGGTTATGGGTATAAGGACATACTTATAGTAAGAACCATATCTGTTGTAAAGACTGTCCGCATGCTCTCCCCCCATCGACCAAATCCTACTCCAACCTGTTTCAGGAGAATAAAATTCCAATATTATCGAATCTTCGGCAGATGGACGAGAACCTATCATTTCCCATTGCTTTCCACTGCCTCCTGCCGGCTGAACATAGAAACTCAGATATACGGAATCACTCGGAGAAAGTGCAATACCGTAAGGAGATAACACAGAGTCCAATCGAATGAAGCGACTTGCAAGAGTATCGGCATAAAATGGCGAAGATGTCGCATGAGCATAAAGTTTGCCGTAAATATCCGTCGCATCGAGAGTGACAACGCCTACCGATGGCGGATTGAATTGATAAGAACAGTTTACAACCGCTCCGAATGTTTCCCACTTGTCGGGATTCGGAATACCGACATAGTTCGAGAAATCATCTATGAACGGTAGGAAAATATCACAAGAGGATTGTCGCTTTTGCTTTTGCGTATCGGCAAAACTGCCTATGGGAGATATTATTATTTGAGCAAAAGACAATACGGAGAATAGGGAAAACAGCAATACAAATCCTGCTTTTTTCAAATCGTTACTCCGTTTCCGCATTTTCGATGTCTTCATAATTATTCTGTTCGAGTATAAGTTGTTCTTCAAACTTTCTCAACGTTTTTCTATAGCTGCTTTTGGCATCATTGATGAAGTGCAACGATACCGTGGTTCCAAGAGTCAAGCCCTTGAATGTGGGAGTGTAACTGACAACTCTTGAATGGTTATGCTCCCTCTGCCCGTCGAACGTCTTCTTTCCCACATTCAGTCCGGCAGCCCACAGCATCTTCTCTGCCTCCACCTCTGTCTTACCGAGAATATCGGGCATGTTCGTGGTGGAATTGTTTACGTCTATCTCGACAAGCAGATCTATCACATCGCCTCTTTTGACCTTTGCATTCTGACGGATTATCTTTCCGTTTTGTCTTTGTTCCAACACAATGTTTGAAATATCCCCGGGTCTGAAACTGATGTTTCCAATCCTCAAACCTATATCGGTCAGCGATTGAACGGCTGTTTTCAAACTCACATCGGTACACAAAGGCATGCTTAGCTCATCTCCTGTTTCCGAAGTTATGGTAACGTAAATCTTTCTGCCTTTTTTCACCCTTGAATCTGCAATAGGTTCCTGACTCAGGATAATTCCTGCCGGCGAATCTTCTTGAAAGATGGAATCTATCACTATCACATTGAAATTCGACATCTCTTCCATTTGTTCTGCTTCGCTAAGCAACCTGCCTTCTATGTTTGGAACAGTGTATTCGCTTCCATGACGAGTGTATTGCTTTATGAGAAAGAAAGCTATGACGAGTAAAAGGAAGAAACTCGCCACTATGAGTCCGAGATGGACAAAGAAAGTTCTGCTTTTTATGAATTGCTTGAATGACATGGCTGTATCATTGATTTCTGCGGCAAAGGTAACAATTTTTGATTGATTTCCCGTTCATTGGAACAGAGAATGCGGGGATTTTGTATTTTTGCGGTTTGATTTTTGTTTAATTGCAAGTATATGATTAAGTCGATGACGGGCTTCGGAAAAGCCCAGACCGTTTGCGGCGACGCATTGGTTACGGTGGAAGTAAAATCTTTGAACGGAAAAACCTTAGACGCTTCGATAAAACTGCCGGCTCGTTTCAAGGAATTGGAATTGGAAGTACGGAATATATTCTCCGATTGTTTGATCAGGGGAAAACTCGATTGCAACATAAGTAGTGAAAAATGCAATCTTGAAAACACTCCGTTGGTCAACAAAGAGGCTTTTACGAATGTTTACACGAATTTGAAATCTCTTGCGAATAGTGTCGGAGCCGACACAAGCAATCTGCTGAATTATGTTCTCAGTCTTCCTGAAGTGCGATTTGCCGAACAACAAGAGCTTGACGATGAAGAAAAAGCCCTATTCCTTTCAACTGTCCGCCAAGCTGTAAAAAGTTTGGACGAATATCGCACGTGCGAGGGAGGCATTTTGGAAAAAGACTTCATCAAAAGAGCAAACCTTATAGGCGATTTACTCAAAGAAGTCGATAAATACGAGACCGAAAGATGCGTAAGGATAAAAGACAGGCTCTTTTCCAAACTCAAAGAACTCACATTGGATAAACTCGATGAAAATCGCTTGGAGCAGGAAATGATTTACTACCTCGAAAAGTTGGATATAACCGAAGAAAAGATACGATTGAGACAACACTTGGACTATTTCCTTCAATGTCTCGCCCAAGGAGAATGCCAAGGCAAAAAATTAGGCTTCATAGCACAAGAAATGGGAAGAGAAATCAATACTTTGGGGTCGAAAGCCAACGATGCAGATATTCAGGTCTTGGTTGTGAGAATGAAAGACGAGCTTGAAAAAATAAAGGAGCAGTCAGCCAATATACTATGAGTTTGAGATACTTCATTGCTTTTGCGATTGCATTCTTTGCCTGCCTTGCAACATCTTTCAGTCAAAAGGATGTGGAGTTGCAACAGGCTGTTTCCTTGGAGGCAAACGGGCAATCGGAGGAAGCAATCAGCATTTACAAAGACTATCTTAAACGAAACAAAACGGAACAAGCCTATTCCTTGCTGTGCAACGCTTTGCAAAACAATGGAAATTTTGAAGAAGCGGAAGATTATCTGAAAGAAGCCGGCAAAATCTTCCCCAAACAATCCGACTTCGGCGTAAAGTTGTTCCTTCTCTATGAGCAAACAGGAAAAAGCCGAAAAGCCGAAAAGCAATTCGAGCGATTGCTGAAAAACTTGAAGGCGAACAATTCCGACATTCTCAAACTCGGCAATGCCTTTCTTTATTCACGACATTTTGAAGAGGCAAAAAAAGTGTTCTTACGAGGAAGGGAATTGCTGGGAGACAATTCCGCATACGGCTTTCAGCTTGGAAATATTTTCATGCAGGAAAACAACTATGAAGCAATAGCCAAAGAATACTTTCTTCTTTTGGAACACAATCCTCAAAGCCTGCCTCAAATCACAGCCAACCTGTCAGGACTTTTCGCAAAGGATTCTGTCGATCTTATCAAATCGGTTGAAGAAGAGTGGTCGAGGCTCTACAAGGCACAAAGTCGCAATCCGTATTTTGCCCGGTTCGGTTTATGGCTCTATACCCAAAACGGCAAATACGACAAAGCCTTTTCAATGGCAAAGAACATCGACAAAACTTTTGAAGAAAGCAGTGGGTCGGGAGTATTGGACTTCGCAGAAAACATGAATGACGCAAACGCTTTATCCATAGCCAAACAAGCGTATGAATATGTACTGAACAAAGGAAAAGAATCGGCGTTCCATCAGAGAGCCTTGCTCGGATATACAAGCGTACTATACAAAGAATTCATGAAAACGCCCTCGAACAAAAAAGCATTGGCTCTGTTGATGCAATCCTTTGAACTTGTATTTTCGGAATACGGTTACAACAGGGACAGTTTCACCACAATATTGCAGGCAGCCGAAATAATGGCATTTCATGACACCAAAGCCCAAGACGCTGTCGATCTTTTGGAGAAATGCCAAGGCAACAACAGTTTCTCAATCAATCAAAAAGCAGAAATGAAGCTCCTTTCAGCTGAGATTTACAATAAATACGGCGATAGTTGGCAAGCAAACCTGCTTTGCTCCCAAGTGGAGAAAGATTGCAAGAACTCTCCCTTGGGCGACAGAGCCAAGTTCTTCAAAGCAATGCTGAGTTACTATAACGGAGAAATCGAATGGGCTTTATCCCAATTCAAAGCACTGCGGGCTTCCACCACAAAACTGATTTCAAACGACGCTTTGGAGTACAGCATTCTCATAGAAGAGAACCGAGATGAGGACAGCACATTCACAGCCATGCGATGGTTCGCAGCCGCCGAGCGAGAAAGAGAATACCGAAACTATGATAAGGCACTGAATTACACAGACAGCATAGAGCAAGCCTATTTCCATCACCCTTTATTTGACGAATGCGTCTATCTTCGGGCATTGATTGCAAAGGATAGAGGAAACATTGAAATGGCAGACAGTTTACTGAAATCGCTTTTGCTGAAATACCCGTATGCTCTTACCGCAGACGATGCCATTATGCAGTTGGCTGAAATTGCAGAGGTATATCACAAAGATCTATCCGTCGCGAAATCCTATTACGAACAACTTATACTCAATTATCCCACAAGTCTGTACGTAACCCAAGCCCGCAAGAAGTACAAGGAATTGGAAAAGTTTGGCAAAAAATAAACTTTGCCCGCACTCGAAAGACACTTCCTACTGTAAATTCGCCCTTTCCGTCAGCAATTCACTGAAAACTTCTTACCTTTGCAGGCAAAACAATCAACGAAATGGAGTTTAGTGCAAAACAAATTGCCCAAATGCTCGAAGGAAGAGTTGAGGGAAACGAAAATGCAGTCGTCAGCAAATTATGCAAAATAGAAGAGGGCGAAGAAGGCGGTATGTCCTTTCTTGCCAATCCCAAATACAACCACTATCTGTATTCCACAAAAGCAAGCATCGTAATAATCAACGAGGACTTCGAGCCGGAAGAAGAGATAAAAACCACAGTAATCCGGGTAAAGGACGCATACAGTTGTTTTGCCAAACTTCTGGAGATTTACAACCAATACAGACTGAACAAAAACGGTATTTCCTCCTTGGCTTTCATCGATAAACAAGCAGAAATCGCCGAAGACGTTTACGTAGGAGAGTTTGCCGTCATCAGCAAAGGAGCGAAAATAGGAAAAGGATCAAAGATATACCCGCATGTTTACATAGGAGACGATGTCAAAATAGGAGAAAACGTCACACTTTTTGCGGGAGTGAGGATTTATCATGACACTGTAATCGGCAACAACTGTATTCTGCATTCGGGAGCAGTCTTGGGAGCAGACGGTTTCGGCTTTGCACCATTGGCAGATGGCACATTCAAAAAAATAGCTCAAATAGGTAATGTGGTAATCGAGGACGACGTGGAAATAGGTGCAAATGCGACCATAGACAGAGCAACGATGGGTTCCACCAAAGTGATGAAAGGCACGAAAATAGATAACCTTTGTCAGTTGGGACATAACGTAGTAATCGGGCAATCGACTGCCATGGCGGCACAAACAGGCGTTGCCGGCAGTACAAAGATAGGAAGCAACTGCTTCATCGGCGGGCAAGTAGGTTTCTCAGGTCATATAAAAGTCGGAGACCGCTGTTCGATAGGAGCCCAAGCCGGAATAATCTCCGACATCAAAGACGAAGCAAGAATAATCGGGTCTCCTGCCATAGACGCAAAGACTTATATGAAAAGTTATGTCTATTTCCGCAAGTTGGAACAAATGAAAAACAAGATGAACGAGTTGGAAAAGAGACTTGCGGCTTTGGAGAAATAAACCCTTGCAGCCCAACGATAAATCAGAACGGCGTTTCACGAAATTAAAACGAAGAAATAATCCAATGAAACGAAGAAACAAAAAAATAAAACGGAGACTTATTTTACTGCTTCTATGTACCTTGTTTGCAACTTCTTGTTCCAAACGGGAAACACAAAGCGATAAAACCTTGTTCGGCGATGATAAAACCGAGAAAGAGCAAATCACGATACACCGTTTTGAACAAGCTCTCTTCGCTCCAAGCAAACAAACAACGGAACAGCACTTGCTTTCCATAGAGAAGAACTTCAAGCCCATGTTTGCCGCAAGCCTTGGCGACAAGCAATATATGGCTGTTGTCAAAGCCTTTGTGGAAGATACGGAAATGAAGAAAGTATATAATGTTGTAAAGCAGCACTATCCCGATATGAAATTTTTGGAAGACGCACTCTCCGAAGCACTTCCTAAAATACGCAAAATACATCGGGACACTTGCAAAACAGATATTTATACTCTTATCGTAGGACCTGCCGAATACTCATTCGTTTATCAAAACCGCATACTCGTTTATCCGGAATTCAGTACCATAAGCATAGATGCCTATTGCATGGACTCCTTATCGGAACACCCTTACTATAAATCAATGCCCAAGTATCTGCAAACCACGCTCACAAGAGACAATATAGCACCTGACTATATCAGAACCTACCTTCAAGAAATCACCTTCAAGGACATTCCGCTTCAAAACCAAAATCCCGATGCCACATTATTGGATTGCATAATAGATGACGGCAAATATTCATACGCCGTGGCAGCCCTCTTGCCCAAGACCCCGCTACACAACATTCTCCGCTACACCGAGGAACAACAAAAGTGGGTTGAGGACAACGAATACAATATATGGAGTTATATAATCCAAAACCGACTTCTCTATAACAAAGACCGCACAAAATATCTCTCCCTAATAGCCGAAGGACCTACCACAAAAGGAATAACAGGCTCGCCTTCGAGAATAGGAAACTACATAGGCTACAGAATAGTACAGGCATACATGGGAAAGAACCCCATAACGCTTGACAGCTTGTTTCGAACAACCGACTCGGAACTTATCTTGAAAGCATCCGAATACAAACCTCAAAAACGCTAAAATGAAAAAAATACCGGCATCTTACAAACTGCTTATCGAGAGATACCTCTTGTCTCTCATATTCCTCTATCTGACACAAACAGCCTTCTATCTGTTGAACGCAAACCTATTTCAAATAGATGGTTTCGGCTCTTTCTTCAAAATTTTTCTCGGTTGCACAAGATACGCCCTTTCTTCCCTAAGCGTCTTCCTTGCACCCTATCTTCTTTTATGCCTCTTGCCTATCCCCGGAAAGTCGGAGATGGTTTACAGATACATAGAAAATACATTTTTCTACGCAGGCAATATCTTCATGATGGTCGTCAACCTTATCGATACGGGATACTATCGTTTTACTTTCAAGAGATTAACCGCAGATATAACGAGATACTTGGGCGTAGGCGGCGATTTCAAAGAACTGATACCCCAATTCCTCAGAGACTATTGGCAGATAGTCGTGATTTTCATCGTTTTATTGGCAGTATTCATTTTAGCCGATAAATTCTTACGCCGCAGAAATAGAACCGAATATGCAACATTTTCAAAAAAAGCCTTTTTCATTCAAAGCATAGTATTTATCATTGTTGTGCCACTGCTTGTGATTGCGCAGAGAGGAGGATTGCAAACCCGCCCTCTCAACCTTATGCACGCAAGTCGGTATGCAAGCACCCAGAACACGGCACTCGTTCTCAATACACCGTTCACCCTCTACCGTACATTCGGCAAACCAACCTTGGAAAAGAAACAATTCTTCTCGCAAAACGATGTAAACAAGATATATAACCCATATATAAAGCCTCAACAAAGTACTTGGGCAGACAGTCTCTTCGCCACAGCGCTTCAAGTCGGCAAAACCAATATCGTAGTCATAATATTGGAAAGTTTCTCTGCCGAATACCTTAAAACATACAATACCAACGGCACAAGCTATACCCCTTTCCTTGACTCTCTTGCCAAACAATCCATTGTTTTTCAAGGATTATCCAACGGCAAAAAGTCCATAGACGGTATTCCCGCCGTCTTATCCTCTCTTCCTTTGATGATGGAGGAAAGCTATCTCACAAGCTGTTACGGCGATAACGAACTCGGTTCCATCGCTTCCGCATTCGCTTCACACGGATATGCGACAGCCTTTTTCCATGGAGGATATAACGGCACCATGAATTTCGATAACTATACCCGAAAAGTCGGTTTCAGATACTATTACGGTAAAAACGAGTATAATAACGACAAAGACTATGACGGAAACTGGGGAATATACGACGAACCCTTCCTTCAATACATGGTAAAGCAACTCGATACATTATCAAAGCCCTTTGCCACCGCACTCTTCACGCTTTCCTCCCACCACCCTTACAGCATACCGGAACAACACAAAGGACGCTTTCCGAAAGGAACCATGATAGTACACGAAACCGTGGGTTACACCGATTACGCATTGAAGAGATTTTTTGATGAAGCCTCCAAAAGAGACTGGTTTGCAAACACTTTGTTCATCATAACGGCAGACCACAGTGCCATCACATGGTGCCGTTATATCCTCCATGGAAAAAGTGTTCATCATAACGGCAGACCACAGTGCCATCACCTCGCAAGAAGAATTCAAAACGCAGTTAGGTCTTTTCCGAATACCGATGATAATCTACCACCCCGACATCAAGACACCATTGGTCAGCAAACAAACAATGCAACAAATAGATATATATCCTACAATCGCCGATTTGTTGCACCTTGACGACGATATATTCTGTTTCGGCAGGAGTGCCTTTTCACCTTTGCCGCATTACTATATCTATTACACCAACGGAGAATATCTGTTGTTGATAGGCGATTATCTAAGCAAATACAAAGAAGATTTTGCCATTGAGCTATATAACGTGAAGCAAGATCCTCATTTGCAGAACGACATATCTTCCAAGGAACCTGCCATTGCCGAAAAGCACAAGAGGTTCACCGAAGCAATAATACAGCAATACAACAACAGCATCATAAGCAACAAAACTCACAATTAAAGACATGAGTGCCAAAAGCAAGATACTGTTCATCGTCAATCCCATCTCGGGTATAGGCAAACAAAAGAAAATCGAAAAAGCCGTAGAAACCTTATTGGATAAAGACAAATTCAATTATCAAATAAGCTATACGTCTTATTCCCATCATGCCACGGCGATTTCTTTGGCAGCAGTGCTGAACGGATTCGATATAGTGGTGGCGGTAGGAGGCGACGGGTCGATAAATGATTGCGTCAAAGGTCTTGTTTCCACGGATGTAAGCCTTGCAATCATACCCACAGGCAGCGGAAACGGCTTAGCAAGATGTCTGAACATACCTCTATCGGTGGAAGATGCCATAAGAACAATCAATTCTCTGAAAACAACAAAGATAGACTGCATAAAGTTGAATGAAAACATCTATGCCAGCATAGCGGGAGTAGGATTCGATGCACTGATTGCCAAAGAATTTGAAAAAACTCACACACGCGGATTTCAGCCTTACCTTAAACTCGTCATACAAAACTATCCCCAATACAAGCAACACACTTACAACCTGACCATCGACGGCAAACAGATAGAGACACAGGCACTCTTTATCAGTTTTGCCAATTCCAACCAATTCGGCTTCAATACCGAAATAGCCCCCAAGGCAAGCCTCGAAGACGGTCTCATAGATGTCATTATCGTAAAGAAACCGCCACTCCCCATGCTTCCTTTGATGGCTCAGCAACTCTTCCTGCATAACTTCGATCGCTCCATGTATGTGGAAACTTACCAAGCGAGAGAAATAATACTGCACAACGATTCGACAATAGGCGTGAACATAGACGGAGAATACAAAGAATACACATCGGATTTGCATTTTGACATTATTCCCAAAAGCCTCAATATCATAATTCCCTGAAAGCAAGGAATTCAACCAAGAAATCAAGAACCGTTAAAGCCATGAGCAAGAAAAAGAACCTTACAGGTGTTGTATATTCCACCAATCCGGATTTTGAATATCAATACGAAGAGGAAGAAATCATCGAAACGCTTCCACCGCAACAGCAAACGCTTAAAATACAGCTTGATAAAAAGCGACGTGCAGGCAAACAGGTAACCCTTGTCACCAATTTCGTCGGCACGGAAGAAGATTTGAACTCACTTTGTAAAGAACTGAAAACCAAGTGCGGCGTAGGGGGAAGTTGCAAAGGCAATGAAATATTGTTGCAAGGCGACCACAGGGACAAAATCACCCAATACCTGCAAAGCAAAGGTTATAAGACAAAACGCATAGGCGGATAGGCAAGCAACGGAACGCCGATTCATCATGGCAAAACGCCGAAAGAATTTTTTCTTTCGGCGTTTCATTTTACCGAAACGGCGTTCTGTCGAATCGGCTTAACCAAAAGGTGTCGCTTTTTGTGGAAGCTACCTGCTCAAACTCGTGATAAATGGTTACCTTTGCCACCGAAAGAGAAAAATTTTGACGTTATGATGGTATCAATAAAAGGCAGATTGTCGATATTGCTGTTTGCAATGTTGTGTGTTTTGTATTCTTGTTCGGAGAAGGCTGTGGTGGAAAAGTATGATAGCGGCAAAGCCAAACTTGTAGCCGTGATGAAGAAAAAAGACGGTGTGAAGGTGAAGGTCGGAGAGGAAAGATTATACGAGAACGGCAAGACAAGGCACAAGGGCAAAGTTGTTTCGGACAAGAGAACCGGTATATGGAAGTTCTATTTCGAGAACGGCAAATTGTTTTCAAAGGCTGATTTCACGAATAGCCCCATGGGTGAAAACTGGTCGGTTTATGATACTGCGGGAACGGAGATTGTGAACGGCAAGGATAAGGTCTTGGAGGTTCATTTCGCTTCGGACGGCGGTTTATGCGATATAAAAGTGAAGCGTGGCAGTGGTGAAGTGTTTTACAAGTTCTTCGAGAGTTTCAAACCTTGCATAATATCAAATATGAAGGGTAATATTCCAAACGGGGAGACCACTTCATGGTTCGAAAACGGCAAATTGAACTCTTTCTATTATTATAAAGACGGAATACAGGACAGTTCCTATAAGGTATATACGGAAACGGGTGGTTTGTTGTTGAGCGGTCAATATAAGATGGGGGTGAAAGTCGGAAAATGGGAGTATTTCCTTTCGGACGGTACGCCTGCAGGAATAGAGATATACGATGTGGACGGAACTTTGTTGAAAGGCAGGAATTAGATGTATCGTTTTACTTTGCTTATTCTGTTGTTTTCTTGCCTGTCTTTGCAGGCACAGTATTCTTATACAAGGCTTGAAGCGGCGGAAGTGGCAAATTCGGAACGCAGTATATATCGTTTATCTTCCAAGGACAGCATTTGCATAAGCATAAACGGCAAAGGCGGCAAGGCTCGTTTGATGATAAACGACTTCGTGCATGAAACAGGCAGCTACGATGAAGAATTGGAATATGCCGTGTTCGGCAATGCAAAGGAGAAACGGGCAGTGGTTCTGCTCAACAGACGTGCAGAGGTGAGTTTGGGCTGCGATATGTTTATCATCGACGGTAAGGGCGGAATATTCTGCGGAAGTATTCCTGTCGCCGCATATACAAAAACGGACAAAGGCAGAATGGATTACAACAGCATACTGCCGTATATCTCGATAATCAAGGTTTCGAATCGTTATGTCTTGTCATTTGAAACCCCTCTCGTCGTTCTATATCCTTTCGGAGACCGAGAGGAGATATTGAACGGCAGAAGTATTTTTTATACTTACCAAAACGGAGCGTTGGAATTGAACAGATAAAAGCGGCTTCGTTCTTCCGGTCTAAAAAAGATAGCGAAACGGCAGAAGCATTAACTCTATTATGCGGTCTATGGTGGAACGTCTTTTCCAAGAAACGTAATCGAACGAGGTGCAGTACTTCAATGTTGAGTCGAAATGTTCCTGTAATTGTGGCAGAAGCTGCGGCTCTTTTCCTATGAGAGCCAATTCATATTGGTATCGGAAGCTGCGATAATCGAAATTGGCAGAACTGATTGAAAATATTTCGTTGTCTATCATCACGCCTTTGGCATGCAGATTGCCTGCGGTATAAAAATGCAATTTCACACCTGCCTGATGAAGCGAACCGAGATAATGCCGCCGTATTATATCGACCACGTGAACGTCGGAATGTATCGGAGTAACCACATTGACGTTTACGCCTCTTTGGGCAGCCTCGCAAAGCAATTTTCTCAAAACATGCCCCGGCAGAAAGTAAGGTGTTTCTATCAGAATTTCTTTTTCTGCCTTGGAAATCATTCTTTCGTATTTCGTTTTTATCTTCTGACGATAAATTCCGGGCAAATCCTGAATGAAGACCCAATCCCCTGTATGCAAATCCCTTTTTGTACCGATTTTATTGAACGAATAGCGTTCGAAAGAGCGGAAACTGTCTTTGAAAGAGCGTCTTAGAATGGAAAGCAATGCTTCTTCTGTCGTTCTTAAATTCAATTCCCGCCAATTAAGGCAGTAAGCTGTTATATTCGTCGAGCCGATGTATCCGATTTCTCCGTCTATGACTATCAACTTTCGGTGATTCCGACAATGGTTCTTTGAAAGAAATGATTTACCGAAACGCATCTTGCGGTAAATTCTTACTTCCGCCCCCAATTTCGTGAGAGGCTCGAAGAAAGTTGGTGGACTGATTCAAACAAAGTCTGACTTTATCGGTTTGT